>NZ_DASWYK010000001.1:0-31583 GCF_036405015.1 Flavobacterium sp.
CTTTTTATAATCATGAAAAAATCGTTCACGAAAAACTGGTTATAAATGGCGAAGTAAGAAAATTAAAAAATAAATTAATTCACTTTTCTTACTCCACCTTTGATGATTATAAACAAAAAATGATTTTTTACGGAAAATTAAAAGCGCAGGAAGAATTGGCTAAAAACACAAATCCAAACTTCTTTCATTTTTATATTCGTCCGGCTTATCAATTTATAAACCAATATCTAATTCGTTTTGGATTTCTTGACGGCAGATCCGGATTGATAATTTGTTATCTGAATGCTTTGAGCGTTGCAGTGCGTTTTCAGGAATTAAAAAAAATCAGGATGCTGCAACAACAAACTTGTTAAATCTAACTTCTAAGATTTTTTCCAGAATTTTAGTTTTTTCTTCAGTCTTTTCTTTTTCGCAAAACTTTCCTGAAAATCGACTGTTGCCTGCCACATCTTTTCAAAAATTTCAGCTTCACTTTTCTCTTTGTAGTATTTCGAATATTCGTTACTCATTACAGCAACCATTTCTTTTTTAGGAGTTAAACGACTGAAATTGTTCATTCTTTGCTCAAAGTTCATGTCATCATGAAAATTCATTCGATTTAAATCGACTAAAAAGAATGCATATTGATCATCGTTCATTTTCTTTATCAGCGTATTTCCTGGCGAATGATCTAAAAATTCGATTCCTTTTTCATGAAGATCAAAGCAAAACTTACTAAACTGTCTCAGAATGTTATCATGATCTGGATAGTCGGGAATTTCGACTAGTTCTCTGTATGTTAATTCCGTTACCAAATGCTCGCTTACATAGTAACTATCTTTTAAACCAATAAAATTGAAATTTTCAAAAAATGCAATTGGTTCTGGTGTTCCAATTCCCTTTTCAAGTAAAATTGTCGCATATTCAAAAGAACGTCTTGCTTTTGACTTTCTAAAATATTTATAAGCAACTTTGTTTACGATATTCGGAATCTTAAATGATTTAATGTTAATGGTCTTTCCATTCAAATCAAACAATTTAATTTTATTACGATCTCCATTTCCAAAAAGTTCACCCGAAGAATTAAAATCGCTTACAATTTGCGCTATATAATTCTGGTCCTGTTTAAATTTCTCGCTGATTTTTAATGGCATAATAAATATCTGTAGTTTTAAAGGTTCAAAAATAACGAAATGCTTTCACACAATAATGAAAACATAAAAAAAACACGATAAAAACAGATCTTAATACTGATCAATTATAGGTTTCCAAAAATGGATTACTTTCGGTTTATTAATTGCATGACAACCAAATGGAAGTTCGTTGTTGGTTAATTTCATTGCCAGATTAGGTTTTCTGTCCATTGCAAAATAAACCGCTTCTTTATAATCCGGAATTTTAAAATTAGGATCAAAATCAATTGCTTTCAGAGACCAGAAAACATCTTCTATAGCATATATTTTCTTTTCTTTTGCATTTAAAATTTCTGTAATAAAGTTTTGCTGATTTTTTGTAATAGCATAATGTGAAGCAACTTTACGTAATGAAAAACCACCATTTCCAACTTTAAAGAAAGTTTGTTCTCGAGCATTTTTCTTTTTAGATCGAAACAATCTCGCTACTTTATTAAAGATATTCATTCCGAAAGAATCTGTAGAAGTAGCAATCCATGGTGCTCCGATATAATCGTATCCTTTTTGACACCATTTCAATAAATCATCTCTAAAAACAAAAGCATCCAACTGATAAATTAAAATATACTCAGAATCTAAGAAGCTTTCGTAAAAAACAGGAGACAATAATAATTCATTATAACCATTTATGGTGGCAAAATAATGTTTGGAGAAACTCTTAAAAGTTAAATTATCAAATTTTTCTGAAAGATAAGAACAGTTTAAACCTTCTGGGTGTACAATTACAATTTCGTAATCTTTTAAGATTTTACAACATTGCAAAAATGATTTTTCTTCAAGTTCTCCAAAATATTCCTTGTAAACAGGAATGATTACTTTCGCTATTTCTTTATTCATGTGGTATTTTAAAAATTAATCTGTTTCTCCGAAATGTAATTGGCATTAAAAACGATTGTCAATTACAGCTCATTTTTCCTGATATTCTAACTTTAACCGCAAAAATAATCTTATAAATTACAAAACCTTGTTTATTGTAAATTAAATTTACATTTTTTAGCAATTAAAATTCTTTGTATAAAAACGCATTAAAATAGACTTACATAATTCTAATCAAAGAAATGAATAATTGAAAAACATTAAATCTTTCGGAGTTTGATTATTATCTTTGTCGAAATTAAAGTTTTTTTCATGGAAAATATCAATCAGGAGGTTATCAACGCCTATGAAGTCATTAAAGAAGGCGGAATCATTCTTTATCCTACCGACACAGTTTGGGGAATTGGTTGTGACGCTACAAATGCTGAAGCTGTTGCTAAAATCTATAAACTAAAACAACGTGCAGAAACCCAAAGTATGATTGTTTTGATGAATGGCGAAAAAATGATGTATAATGTATTTAAAAACATTCCTGAAGTTGCCTGGCAAATTATTGATTTATCTGAAAAACCAACCACTTTAATTTTGGACGACGCAAGAAACGTTGCTCCAAATATTATTGCAGCAGACAAATCTTTGGGAGTTCGATTAGTAAAAGAGCCTTTCTGTTACAAATTAATGGAAAGAATGAAAAAGCCTTTAGTTTCGACTTCGGCTAATATTTCTGGACAGCCTACCCCGATTGCCTTTAAAGACATTAGTCCAGAAATCGTAAATGGTGTTGATTATGTTGTTAAATTGAATCAAGACAAGATTAACGGAAAATCTTCTACGATTATTAAATTGACCAATGATTCACAAGTAAAAGTGATTCGTAAATAAATTTTAGAGTTTAGATTTATAAATTGTGCTTGTATTTCACCGCAAAGCACGCAAGGTTATTTCCTAACTGAACTAAATAAAAACGCAAAGTTCGCAAAGCTTTGTCTAAAAAAACTTTGCGAACTTTGCAAAAACCTTTGATGTCTTTGCGTTTAAGCCCAACAACTTGAAACCTTAAACCGTTTTCAAACTCTCAATAAGCCAATCGATATCTTCTTTAGTATTATAATGGCTAAACGAAATTCTCAGATTAGGCAGTTTTAAATCTGCTTCTGACAACATTTCGTTTAAAACATGCGAAGGCTTAATACTTCCGGACTGACAAGCACTTCCTCTTGAAACTGCTATTCCTTTCATATCTAAACTAAATAGCAACATTGATGTTTTATCTGATGAAAAAGGTAAAATAATATTGATTATATTATAGAAATCTTCTTTCTTTCCGTTAATTCGAAAGTCAGGAAAATGAATTTCCAACTGCTCAATAAGGTAGTTTTTTATGCTAGAAATATAAGTCCTTTCCTCGTGTAGATTTTCATAAGAAATAGTCAAAGCTTTTGCCATTCCGGCAATTTGATGAACTGCTTCGGTTCCTGCTCGAAGTCCTTTTTCTTGTTCTCCACCAAAAAGCAAAGGTTGTATCCCTGAATTTTTTCTAATAAAAGCAAAACCGATTCCTTTTGGTCCGTGAAATTTATGCGCACTAGCTAGAATAAAGTCAACAGGAGTCTTTTGAAGATCAATTTCTGTTTTTCCGACAGACTGAACCGTATCCGAATGAAATAAGGCGTTATACTGCTTGCAAATAAGTCCAACACGATCTAGATCTAAAATTGTCCCAGTTTCGTTGTTTACATGCATCAAACTTACTAATGTCTTTTTTTCTTCAGCCAATAAATTTGATAAATGTGTCAAATCAAGACTTCCGTCCGAATTCACATTTACATAATCAATCTGGATTTTATATTCTTCTTGAAGTGCCCAAACCGTATGCAAAACTGCATGATGTTCAATTTTAGAAGTAATAATACGTTCTACTTTCAAATCTTCCACTGCAGATCGCAGAATCCAGTTATCAGCTTCTGTGCCTCCCGATGTAAAAATAATTTCCTGAGCGGTACAACTTAAGTGTTTGGCGATACTCTTTCTCGAAAGTTCTATTATTGTTTTAGCGTTTCGTCCAAAACTATGTGTAGACGACGGATTACCAAAATCCTCAAGCATTACTTTAGTCATTTCCTGAATTACTTCAGGACGCATCGCTGTTGTTGAGGCATTATCTAGATATACTTTTTTCATTACTGCAAAGTTAACAAATATCAATTGTCAAATGTTCAATATCATTTGCCATTTTTTTCACTATTTTTGACCCAAATAAATTTTTACAATGAAAAAATACGCTTTTATTATATTATTTATCCTGTTTCTGAATGGATGTGATGACGGAGATTTAACTGTAGATACAATAGACTTCGAAAGTGTTACAACCTCACAGGCTTGTGATACGACAAACACTTTAATCTACAAATTAAAAGATCAGGAAGCTCTTTTACTGCAAATGCCTTCTGGCTCAATTATTAACGACAATAAAAGTTATGACTATGTAATTGACTCGAAAGGAAACGGGCAATATCGTGTAGTTTATAGAGCTTATGATGGAAAAGTTGCTACAACTAATATTTGCGGTATTATTCCACCAAGTACTCCTAAAGTAACGCAAGAATGGCTTGGAACAGATGGTATTATACATATTGAATCTAAAGAAATCGAGACACCAAACACAAAAGATGATGGTACAAGAATAACTGGTTACACACATAGTATTATATTTCAAAATATAACTTTTGCCAAACCATCAGGAGATCAAACTCAGGCGAAGTACACTTTTGGACTTTATAATACTACCGTTACACCTGCCGATTTCACATTTAGAACCAACCCAAACGGAACGATCTATGAATGCGGAAATTTTAAGAAAATATACAATTACAATAATTCATTCTACCTATCGATTGAAGATGTCGACCCTACTTTATTTGTAAACGAAGTAACTCCAGCAAATCAACCGAGAACGAGACTGATTAAGGAAACACAGAATAAGGTTTTTTATAAAACAGTAAAAACGGGTACTGGTTCTTTTTCTGAATCTTATATCTGTACTCCAACCACAACTCCAGTAGTTGATCAAACATGGACAGGACAACTTGGGGTGGATACTGTGTCTGGTATTATCGAAGTTTCTACTACTCTTACTGCAAAAACTTACACCCACACCATTGTACTAAAAAATGTAATTTTACAAAGAGACAATAGTACTTTTAAACTAGGAAGTCGTTTTACTTTAGGAGCTATTGAAAGAACTGTAGATTAAAAAACAAAGAATACAAAAGATAAATAATTCTTACAAAAAACGTCTGTTTTTCAAAACTGATTTTAATATTAAATCAGATCGAAAAACAGACGTTTTTTTATGCTCAAAAATGAACACTTTAAAGCAACTTTATTTTGTTTATTTATTGTTTTGTCTAAAATAAACTTCGGTTGCACCAAGCCCATATTTTTGATAATTGGCATCCTGAAAATCTATTCCGTCATAACGGCCTAATAAAAAATCCAGTTCTGCTTTTAAAATTCCTTCTCCAACACCGTGAATAAAAACAATTTTCGGAATACGGTTTCGAATCGCAAATTCAATATGTCTTTTTGCCGTTTCGGTTTGTAATGTCAGAATATCAAAATTAGACATTCCTCTTTTGTTTGGAACCAATTTCTCAATGTGCAGATCAAATTCTGGAACTCCAACATCGCGTTTATCTTTCTTTTCTTTGACAAAACTTCTCGGTTTTGGCTCCGTTTTTTCTTTTGAAATTTCTTCTAAATCAATTCTTTTAATAGAATTCATTAAATTACTGGAATCCTGAATCTTAAGTAACTTGTTGACTAAAAATGTCATCATAAATCCGTCTGTAGTTTCTATTAAAACTTCATTGTTTTTGACTGAAACAACTATTCCATTAATGGCTTCGTCGAGAACCGAAACCTTATCTCCTTTTACCAGCATCCTACTCTTCTTTATCGTTATTTTTACTTGGTGTTTTAGCACTTAATTGCATCATTCCAAACATGAAAACTACAATCGCAATAATCATGATGTATATATTTTTTTCTTCCGAAACCTGTTCATAAAATGCAACAGAAATTGCAAGAATCATTATTATAATTTTAAAAGCTTTCATCAATTTTAAAGTTTAAGATATCAAAAGTATAAAACTTTCAAATAGTACTTCTATCCTATTCAAAAGGTTTGTCGTATTTTTTTAGTAAAATTGCAAAAAGAATTATCATGACTTTAGAGAAATATATGATCCCATGCTTGTTTAAAACTATCTTTGGTTTTGATTGTTTGGGCTGTGGTTTTCAGCGGTCTTTATTCTTACTTTTTCAAGGACAGTTTTTGGCTGCTTTTAAAATGTATCCAGCAATATATTCTTGTCTTTTGCTCTTCGCTTTTATAGCACTTCATTATCTAGACAAATCCAAAAATTACAAGAAATTAATTTGGAGAATGGCAATCGTAAACCTCATTTTTATGCTTGGAGGTTATTACTTCAAACACTTTTATTTTTAGATTTTAGATTTTAGATTTTCTAAAAAATCGCTTCGCTCTTTTTTGGAATTTGGAATTTCAAAAATTGGACTCGAGCGATAGCGAACAGGCGAAGCAATTTCAAACACCCTTTATTTCTTAATCTGATTTAAAATATCGTTCATCATTTCGATTTGAACTTTCTGAATTTCGATTAATTCCTGTTGCTGATGCATAATCAAATGATCAATTTTATCGTGAATCATTCTAATCTCTAATTCCGATTTTAGATTAATCATATAATCTTTTTTAGCACGGTTTCTATCTTTTTCTTCCTGACGATTTTGACTCATCATAATTACTGGTGCCTGTAAAGCCGCAACGCAGGAAAGAATCAAGTTTAAAAGAATAAAAGGATATGGATCAAAACCTTTGTTCAAAAAAATGTAAACATTCGAACCAATCCAGATTGTAATAAATACAACAAACGAAATAATAAAAGTCCAGCTTCCGCCAAAATCAGCTACTTTATCGGCTACTCTTTGTCCTAAATTGCGTGTTTCCTCTTCATCTTCCACAATGCTAACAATCGACTTATCTTCTTTTAATGAGGAAATCACGTTTTTCTCCATTGCCGTAAGTGCTCCGATTTCTGTTGAAAGATAGTTTGAAATATATTTTTGACGGTAAACATTTAATTCGTTAATAGCAATACAATCGTCATCATTAAAATCCGGAAATTCTTTTTTAATTAAACCCAAAATAGGATCATGAATCGATTTGCCACATATTTTCTCGCTTTCAGCAAAAGACAGCCCTGAAATTGCACTTTTAAATGTCTGGTTGTTTTTCATTTTTACTTGTTTTGAAAGCTAATTTACGTAATTAACTTCTTAAGAATAGCATAAAAAAGAACTGTTTCCGATTCGTTTTTTATCACAAATGAGGTTTTCTACAGAAAATTTCTTTAGTTAAATCGTGACTGTATTTCCAAAAAACGCCTTACTTTTAACGTTCCAAAATTATTCATTCATTTTTACCATTGTGACAAAAGACACTATCATACAAAATATAAAGGCTTTAAAGAGTCATTCACATATAAATTACGGTATTAAAACCAAAACTGAAGACTTTACAGAGAAGCTTTTTTATACTCTTTTTGATTCAAATGCTTCTCTTGATGAAAGTATTGACGAATTGGAAATCCGCTTTAAAGAAATTGCTGTTTTAGCCTGCAAAAAACCTCAAAATTTATGCGAATCCATTTGGGACAGATTTCTTGAAAAACTCCCAGGTGTTTTAGAAAAACTAAATCAGGATGCCGAATATATTTTAGAAAATGATCCAGCTTCAAACAGCATTGATGAGGTATATTTAGCTTATCCCGGTTTTTATGCGATCGCTATTTACAGGTTAAGTCACGAATTGTACAATTTAGATTTACTTCTTTTCTCTCGATTAATGAGCGAATATGCGCATAGAATTACTGGAACCGATATTCATGCTGGAGCCGATATTGCTTCTCCATTTTTTATCGATCACGCAACAGGAATCGTAATTGGAGAAACTACTGTTATCAAAAAACATGTAAAAATTTATCAGGGTGTTACACTTGGCGCATTGAGCGTAAGCAAAGAAATGAAAAACGCAAAAAGACATCCAACGGTTGAAGCAAATGTTTGTATTTATGCTAATGCAACCATTTTAGGAGGCGAAACTGTAATTGGCAAAAACAGTATTGTTGGAGGAAATGCCTGGGTTACGAAATCTATTCCTGAAGATTCGATCGTATTAAATACCACTACAACTGAAGTTAAAATAAAAGAAAAAAAATAAAATGGGTCCACAGAAATTATTAAACCTGATTGGAAATACTCCTTTGATGGAAACTGTCAATTTGGTTCAAAATAAAAATGTAAAACTTTTACTTAAACTGGAAGGTAATAATCCTGGAGGAAGTGTAAAAGACAGAGCTGCGTACAACATGATTGCTGCCGCTTTAGAAAGAGGCGATATTAAAAAAGGAGACAAACTAATTGAAGCAACCAGCGGAAACACTGGAATTGCACTGGCCATGATTGCGCAATTATTTGGCATAGAAATCGAATTGGTTTTACCAGAAGATTCAACAAAGGAAAGAACTCAAACCATGCGTGCTTATGGCGCTACCGTTATTTTAACGCCTGCTAGCGAGGGAATCATCGGTTCTCGTGATTATGCTGACAAAAAAGTAGCTCAAGGCGGTTATTTGATGCTAAATCAGTTTGCTAATGATGACAACTGGAAAGCTCATTACAAAACAACGGGTCCAGAAATTTGGAATGATACTGACGGAACTGTAACTCATTTTGTTTCGGCAATGGGAACGACTGGAACTATTATCGGAACTTCGACTTATTTAAAAGAAAAAAATCCAAATATTCAGATCGTTGGAGCACAACCTAGCGACGGCTCCCAGATTCCTGGAATCCGTAAATGGCCACAGGAATATCTTCCTAAAATTTTTGATGCTTCAAAAGTAGATACTGTTATTGATGTAAGCGAAGAAGAAGCACGTGCAATGACTAAAAGACTAGCTCTGGAAGAAGGTGTTTTTGCAGGAATGAGCAGCGGAGGTTCTGTTGCAGTAGCCTTGAAAATTGCCGAAAAATTAGAATCCGGAGTTGTAGTTGCCGTAATTTGCGACAGAGGAGATAGATATTTATCTTCGGATTTATTTGATTAAAAAAGTAACAAAGTGACAGAGGCTCAAAGGGACAAAGTTTTTACTTCCCTATAAAAATCTTTGTCCCTTTGCAACTATGAACCTTTGAACCTAAAAATAAATGAACTACAGAAAACTAGGAAAAACAAACTTTAACATCTCTGAAATCTCCCTTGGAACATGGCAGGTTGGAGGAAAATGGGGATCGGGTTTTGATGATAAAACTGCTGATGAACTTTTGAACACAGCGATAGACAATGGTGTAAACTTTATTGATACAGCAGATGTTTATGAAAACGGATTAAGTGAAACTGCCGTTGGACGCGTAGTTCGTTCACGATCAGAACGTATTTTCGTAGCTACAAAATGCGGACGTCAAATTAATCCGCATGTAAATGAAGGATATACACCAAAAGTACTTCAAAAATTTGTTGAAGACAGTTTAAAAAGAACTGGTTTAGAAACTTTAGATTTAATTCAGTTGCACTGTCCTCCGACTGAAGTGTATTATTGCCCTGAAATTTTCGAACTTTTTGACCGTTTAAAAGAGCAAGGAAAAATTCTTAACCTTGGTGTAAGTGTCGAAAAAGTAGAAGAAGCTTTAAAAGCAATTGAGTATGACAACGTAACGACTGTTCAAATTATATTCAATTTATTTCGTCAGCGTCCGTCTGAATTATTTTTCGCTGAAGCGAAGAAAAAAGATATTGGAATTATCGCACGCGTACCTTTAGCAAGCGGACTTTTAACAGGTACGTTTAACGAAAAAACGACTTTTGAACCTCAGGATCACCGTAACTTCAATCGTAACGGAGAAGCTTTTGACAAAGGCGAAACATTCTCAGGAATTGATTACGATCTTGGGTTAAAAGCAGTTGAAGCTTTAAAAGCATTATTTCCAGGATCAGAAAATCTAGCCCCAATTGCGTTACAATGGATTTTAAGTTTTAACGAAGTAAGCTGCATTATTCCGGGTGCTTCAAAAGTAAACCACGTATTATCGAATTTATCCGTTTATGATACTCCACAATTAACTGCTGAACAAATTTCGACAATGAACAAAATCTACAATGATTTTATCAAACCGTCTGTTCACCAACTTTGGTAATAATAACATTTAGGCATGTAAAATAGCATTTTTAAGTTTTTTCTCTCATAATTACGCAACCATTTATGGTTTATTGCATCTAGTTATAAAATACTAACCAATAAACCATAATTATGAAAAAATTATCCTTTTTATTATTAGCACTTTGCTTATCTTTTACTTCTTGCAGTAAAGACGAAAGCTCGCGAGAAGAAGAACAAGCAAGACTCGACAAAATGTATGATGAACTTATTGAATATTCTCAAGTCAATTCCAAAACCTGTACTAATCCAGAAGAATGGAATATCCTAAAATATGGTGAAAGTGTTTGTTCAGGCTTCTACATTTACAACAAAAGTGTAGATGCCGCTGTTTTTAAAAAGAAAGTCGATAGCTATCGCGAAGCCAGAAGTAAGTTTGACGCTAAATGGGGTGTTTATTACGACGCTTACCCGTGTGAAACAGTAGTTATGAATACAAGAATATCGTGCGTAGAAGGAAAAGCAACTATAGTTTACGATAATACCAAAGGGCAATAAAAAAACAGTGAGGTTACTAAGTTTTTATCTTAAACTTAGTAACCTCATTTTTTTTAAATATCAAATTCTATTTTAAATTCGGCACCACGATTTTTTCCATCGCTTATAGCAGTTAGTCGGCCTTTATTACGTTCTATAATTTTCTTGCTTAAGTACAATCCAATTCCGGTAGAACCTTCGTTTGCAGTTCCGAGTCGGCTCATTTTGGTGAATTTTTTAAATAATTCATCAATCTGATTTTTATCAAAACCAATTCCAGAATCTTTAACCGTCAAAATTAGTTTAGAATCTTCAGAATAAATTCTCACTTTAATTTCACTGTCAAAATAAGAGAATTTCACGGCATTACTAATCAAATTGACTAAGACCTGAATCAGCAGCCCTTCATCAATTTTAAGTTTGGCTTCAACACATTCTAAAATCAGGTTCAGTTTTATGTTTTTATCAAACAAACGTTGTTCAACCTGTTCATTGATAAACGGAAGAATATTTGGAAAAAGAACTGTTTTCACCTCCGGATTTACCTTAACAACTTCATCTTGTTCTTTGAGTAATTTTATAAAATTATCAATATATCTAAATTGAAGATCTGTTGATTCGCAGATTAACTCAGCCAGATTAGTTACCGATTCTGAAGGATTTTCGCTTATGATCAACTTAGCCAATCCCTGCGGATTTCCGGCAAAGTTTTTTAAATCATGCGAAAGCATATAAACCAAATCTTGTTTTTCGTTTATAAAACTTTCTGCTTCGTAAATAGATTCCTGAATATTACATAAAAGCAGTCCAGCTTCGTCTGTATATTCTGTTGGTAAAACAGAAAGTTTTCTAAAACTGCGATAATCATCCAAAGCTTTTGACGCTTTTTTAATTGGATTTATCAATCTGTTTAAAACCAAAAGTGTAATAGCTGTTGCCAGCAAGGTCATAATTAGCGAAAAAACTAAAATTGAAGTGGGCGAAATACTGTGCTTAAAATACAATACAAAAAATAAAATTCCTATTAGAGGAATATGAATACCGATAAAAGCAACAAAAAGGAACTTAAAAGCATAACTTTTTTTAAGAAAGCTGATTTGTGAGAGTTTGTGATACAACTTCATAAAAATGGGACAATCTCTGTAGGTTAATATTGTAATGTGACGGGGTTTCTTACAAAACAAAATTAACTTTTATCCTTTAAAAAACTAATTTTTTCATGAATTTCTAAAAATTTTGTAAAATTAAATTTGTAAAAGTTTTCAAAGGTTTATTTTTGCGCTATGGGAAGAAAAAATACAGACAAAGTTGTCTTTCATCAAATTCAAGTTCTTGATGCTGGTGCAAAAGGAGTTTCAGTAGCCAAAGCACCTGACGGAAAAGTTATCTTTATTCCGAATGTAGTGCCTGGAGATGTGGTTGACGTACAAACATTCAAAAAAAGAAAAGCTTATTACGAAGGTAAAGCCGTAAAATTTCACGAATTATCAGATTACAGAGTTGATCCAATCTGTGAGCATTTTGGAGTATGCGGAGGATGCAAATGGCAAAATATGAAATACAGCCAGCAGCTTGCATTTAAACAAAATGAAGTTAAAAATCACTTACAAAGAATAGGAAAAATTGAACTTCCGGAATTTGAAGATATTTTGGGTTCTGAGAAACAGTTTTTCTACAGAAATAAAATGGAATTTTCTTTCTCAAACAGTCGTTGGCTAACAGAGAAAGAAATTGGAAGTACAGAAGATTTAGGAAACAGAAATGCATTAGGATTTCATATTCCGAAAATGTGGGACAAAATTCTTGATATTAATAAATGTCATTTACAAGAAGATCCTTCAAATGCGATTCGCAACGAAATTAGAGCATTTGCAAATGAGCATAATTTAGCGTTTTTCAATCCGAGAGAACATTCTGGATTATTGAGAACAGTTATGATTCGTACTGTTTCTACTGGCGAAATCATGGTTTTAATTCAGTTTTTTGAAGAAGACAAAGAAAACAGAGAATTAATCTTAGATCATTTATACGAGAAATTCCCTCAAATTACATCCTTACAATATGTTGTAAACGGAAAACCAAATGATACAATTTACGATCAGGATGTTATTCTTTACAAAGGAAGAAACTACATTCTGGAAGAAATGGAAGGTTTAAAATTTAGCATTAATGCAAAATCTTTCTACCAAACCAATTCGGATCAAGCTTACGAATTGTATAAAATTACAAGAGACTTTGCGGATCTGACAGGAAATGAGGTCGTTTACGATTTATATACAGGAACAGGAACAATCGCTCAGTTTGTTTCTAAAAAAGCCAAAAAAGTAATTGGTGTAGAAAGTGTTCCTGAAGCTATTATTGATGCTAAAGCCAACGCAGAACGCAATAATATTACCAATTGTGAGTTTTTTGTTGGAGACATGAAAGTAGTTTTCAACGAAGCTTTTATTGCACAACACGGAAAACCAGATGTTATTATTACAGATCCGCCACGTGACGGAATGCATAAAGATGTAGTAGAACAAATCTTAAAAATTGCTCCAAAACGAGTAGTTTATGTAAGCTGTAATTCTGCAACTCAGGCACGTGATTTAGCTTTAATGGACGAAAAATACAAAGTTACCCGTGTGAGACCTGTAGATATGTTTCCACAGACACATCATGTTGAAAATGTCGTACTTTTAGAACTTCGATAAAAAATAAATGAAAAAAATAATCTCGTTTTTACTGCTCTTTACTTTTGGCTTATCAAGCTGCGAGAAAGATGATATTTGTGATGGCAATACACCAACGACTCCAAGACTGGTTATTACTTTTTACGATAGTGCCAACCCGACAAGAACCAGAAATGTCAACAATTTGCAAGTAATTGGTGAAGGCATGGAAGAAGGAATTGTTTTTAATGAAAATGCTATCGATAGTACAAAATACTTAACTAGTGGAAACAATGTAATGCTTCCATTGAAGGTTAACGACAGTACTGTTACTTATAAATTTATCTACAATGCAAATAGTACCACATCAAAAAATACAGATGTTATAAAATTCAATTACAGTACTCAAAATGTATATGTATCAAGAGCCTGTGGTTTTAAAACTATTTTTACTTTAAAAACTAATGATCCTTTTATTCAGACAGACCCAGATGGAGATACTGTCTGGATGACTGAGGTGCAATTACTAAACCCAAACATTGAATCCGAAAATGAAACACACATCAAAGTATTTTTCTAGCATTTTCTTATTGTTTTCAATGTATTTAGGGTACGCTCAGGAAACACCAGAAACTACAGCAAAAAAAGAAGTTGCTCCCAAAAAACCTAAAACTGAAACTGCAAAACCAGAAATTCAGGAAGTAAAAAAAGACAGCGTTATCAAAACGGATCGTTACGGTCTTCGTGTTGGTGTTGACTTATACAAACTTACTCGAGGTCTTTATGATAAAGATTATAAAGGAGTAGAATTTGTTGGAGACTGGAGATTGACAAAGAAATATTATCTGGCTGCAGAACTAGGTTATGAAAACAAAACGACAGATGATGACCGTTTAAATTCATCTGCTTCGGGAACTTATCTAAAAGCTGGATTTGATTATAATTTCTACGAAAACTGGCTTGACATGGAAAACCTGATCACAATCGGACTTCGTGGTGGTTTTAGTTCATTCAGTCAAGATTTAAACAGTTATAAAATTTATAATCCGAATCCGTATTGGGGAGAATTACCTTCAATAGCAACAAACCAAAAATACAGCGGACTTTCTGCTAGTTGGTTGGAAGTCGCGATGGGAATAAAAGCAGAGGTTTTCGATAATATTTTTGTTGGTTTTGGAGTACAACTTAAACTTCTTGCAACCAATAAAAAACCAAGTGGATTTGATAATCTTTACATTCCTGGTTTCAACAGAACTTATGATGGAAGTTTTGGAGTAGGATTTAATTACACTGTTTCTTATTTCATTCCGATTTATAAGAAAAAAATAAAGATCCCTGAAATAAAAGAAGTTTCTAAGAAGAAATAGTTTTTCTATAAAGGTTCTAAGCTAAAAAAGGCTTAAATTCAAATGTTCTTTGAGTTTAAGCCTTTTTTATTTTGACAATTTTACTAATTATCTGATTTCTTTAATTCCTTTCACAAAAAGCCATTTCATAAAAAGTTTTTCTCCGTCTTTTGTTCGAACAGCCTGAAATTTAGGTCCGATAATAGTTCCGATTACAAAAGCCGTTAACGGAATCCAGATTCCTGTTAAGCCTGTATAGGCAGCAATTAAAAATCGAAACGCAAGAAACAAGATTGCGAAAGCCGCTAATTGATATAAGAAAGCTCTTAGTTGTAATTTTGACATATTTTTATTTTTGAGTTGCTAAGCTGCTAAGGTTCTAAGTTGCTAAGTTTTTTTCTTAAGAGCTTAAATGCGTAAATGTTATTTTCTTTAGTAGTTAAGTAACTAAGACACTAAATTGCTAAGTTTTTTTTAAATAATCTTAAAACTTAGAAGCTTAGCAACTTAGAAACTTAGACCTGAAATTTCGTTCTTTTGCTTCCTTCGTACATTTCGTATTTTACTAGACGAGCTTCTAAACTTCCGTTAAAAAGTTTGATTTTTCTGGAAGGTTTTAGTCCTACGAATTTTAAGGCTTCTAGGTTTGCTGTAATAAACCAAGCGTTTGTTCCTGGATAGTTTTTCTTTAATGTATCTCCGATATTTGCATAGAATCTTTCCATATGAATATCTAAACGCTCATCATAAGGTGGATTGAAGACAATATGAAGCTTTCCTTCTGTTTCTTTTTCTGTATCAAAGAAATTATCTTCGTAAACCTTTATGTAATCTTCTAAATTGGCATTTCTGATATTGTCTTTGGCTTTGCTAACGGCACTTGGCGCTTTATCAAAACCTTTAATAGTGTAATGAAACTCTCTGGTTTTCTTCATTAAACTATCAATAATTTTATCAAAAAGATCGTTGTCCCAATCTTTCCATTTTTCAAAAGCAAATTCCTTTCTGTTGATGTTTGCTGGAATATTGCAGGCAATCATCGCAGCTTCTGCAAGGAAAGTTCCCGAACCACACATTGGATCAAGGAAATGACTTTGTCCGTCCCAGCCAGATAATAATAAAATTCCGGCTGCTAAAACCTCATTAATCGGAGCAATATTAGTTGCCGTTCTGTAACCACGCTGATGAAGTGAAGCTCCAGAAGTATCTAAAGCTACAGAAACCTGATCCCTGTCGATATGGATATTGATTCTTAAATCCGGATATTGTTTATCAATACTCGGGCGCTGACCTGTTCGTTCTCTAAACTGATCTACAATGGCATCTTTACATTTTTGAGAAACAAATTCAGAATGATTGAAATAAGTTGAATGAACCGTTGTATCGATTACAAAAGTCTGATTGGCATTTAAATATTTAGACCAGTTTAAACCCGAAATTCCTTTGTACAAAGCTTGTTCATTGTTTGCTCTAAAAGAATAAATTGGTTTTAAGATTTTAAGAGCCGTACGCAAAGACAAATTGGCTTTGTACATAAAACCTTTATCTCCTTTAAAACTCACCATTCTCACTCCTTTTTCAACATCCTGAGCTCCAAGTGTACGCAATTCATTTTCTAATATTTCTTCAAAGCCAAAAAAACATTTGGCAATCATCTTAAAATTTTCTTCCATCTTTTCTTTTAAATTAAAAAAACTAAAAATTCAAAAGACGCTCACTTGCATCTCTTCATAATGCAACAATGTATCGCACCTAAATAGTTATTTTTCGGCAAAAATACACTAAATTTGCCGGACTTTGAATTAATTGAAATAGAATAAATGTCTGAAAAGCATAACGGATCTGTCCAAAATCAAGAAGGCGACAATCAAAACTGGTATTCTTCCTGGTTTGATACTCCTTATTATCATATTCTTTATAAGGATCGCAATTATCGTGAAGCACAAGTTTTCATGGATAATCTGACGCACTATCTTAATCTGCCTGAAAAGGCAAAAGTATTGGATTTAGCTTGCGGTAAAGGACGTCATTCTATCTATTTGAATCAGTTGGGTTATGATGTTTTAGGCGCCGATTTATCTGAAAACAGCATTACTGAAGCGAGCAAAAATAGCAATGATACGCTTCATTTTAAAGTTCATGACATGCGTGAACCGTTTGAAGAAAAATTCGATGCTATTTTTAATCTTTTTACGAGTTTTGGTTACTTCGAAAGCGACGACGACAATCTAACGACTTTAAAAGCAATTAAAGAAAGTTTATCTGAATATGGTTTCGCCGTTATCGATTTTATGAACGTAGCAAACGTGATTGAAAATCTTGTTCCAGAAGAAACAAAAACGGTTGACGAAATTGATTTTCACATCAAAAGATATGTTGAAGACGGACATATTTTTAAAGAAATTGATTTTGAAGATCAAGGCAGAAAATACCATTTTACCGAAAAAGTAAAAGCCCTGACTTTAAAAGATTTTCAGGATTTAATGGACGAAGCTGGAATTTTCCTGTTGGACATTTTTGGAGACTACAAACTCAAAAAATTCCATAAAACCGAAAGCGAGAGATTAATCATGATTTTTAAATAAATGGGTTAATCGTTTATTTGTTTAACCGTTTAATCGGTATACAAAAAAAACAATTAAACGGTTAAACAGATCAACGATTAAACAATAAAAGATGAACTACTTATTACCCTTATTTTCTGTACTTTTAGGATATAGTGTGGCTTTGTTTATAAAACCTAAAAACAAAACCAATTTAAAATTACTGCTGGCTTTCAGTGGTTCTTTTTTATTGTCATTAACTGTGATGCACCTTCTTCCTGAAGTTTACGAATCTCATAATCACAATATCGGAATCTTTATCATGATTGGAATTTTATTCCAGATCATACTTGAATTTTTCTCAAAAGGAGCCGAACACGGACACGTTCACGGACATGCAAAAATGTCTCAAATTCCGTGGCTTTTATTCTTTAGTTTGTGTATTCACGCTTTTTTGGAAGGATTTCCTGTTAGTCATCATCATGGTTTAGCAATCGGAATTGCCATTCACCACTTGCCTATTGCCGTGATCCTAACAACATTTTTCATCAATGCAGATTTGAATAAAAAAGCCATTTTTGCTTTCATGTTAACATTCGCCGTAATGACACCATTAGGGACAGTAGCATCAGAATTTCTTCCCGTACTAAATGATTATTACACAGAAATAACAGCAATCGTAATTGGTATTTTATTCCATATTTCATCGACAATTATCTTTGAAAGCAGTGAAGGACATAAATTCAACATCGCCAAAGTTTCTATGATTGTTCTTGGAATTCTATTGGCATTCTTTTTATAATGTGTTAATTAGAAAATGTGCCAATTAGAAAATTATCTAATTGGCACATTGACCTGTTACCTAATTTAATTCGCTCTCTTTCTCTCTTCTTGATTTCCTAAAGCACGTTCTTTTACGTTGATTTTTTTATTACCGAAATTATAAACTACAGACAAACGAACAAATCTATTGCTTTCATTATTGTTATAAACTTGTTTCACGCCATTTACAACCGAAGTAAAATCTTTTAAATAAGATGTATTAAAAATATCATTGGCTAAAAACGCAATTTGCATAGTTTTATTAAACAAATCTTGTTTAAATCCAATATCAAAACTAGAAGCATAACCTATTTCATACAAACCACTTTTAAAAGGCGTTGAATATGAAAAATCGATTTGTAGTTTAGTCGCTTTCCCTAGGATAAAAGTATTGTTTGTAGAAAAATCAATTTGTAAACTGTTAGTCGGCGTTGCATTGATATCTTTTATAAACTCTGTTTTTGCTCCTAAAAAATACAACAAATTTTCACTTTGCCACCAATCTGCAAAAGTTGCCGAATACGTTTCTCCAATGCCATAATTTAAGCTTTTGAAATAATTATCACGCGTTACAATCTGCGTATTTGTTTCTGGGTTTGAAGTAAACAAAACGCCATAACCATTTGTAACTAAATTTACGGTAACACTTGTTCTAAGAATTTCTTTATACGAATGAGCAAACTCAAAATTATCACTAAAAGAAGGTTTCAAAAACGGATTTCCCTCTGAATAACTATTACTACTAATATAAATACGGAACGGATTTAGCAAATCAAAACGAGGCCTGTTGATTCTTTTTCCATAATTCAAACTGAAACTATTGTTTTCATTCTTTTTGTATGAAGTGTAAAACGTTGGAAAAAGTTTTAAATAATTATTTATTGTTTCTTGATTCAAAGTTTCTGAGAATCCAGTAGTTTGCGTATTTTCAAGCCTTAAACCTAATTGAAAGTTCCATTTTTCATTTATTTTCTTATCTGCATTAATGTAAGCTGCCTGATTATTTTCAGTGTATTTAAATCGGTTAGATTGACTTGGATCTAATACCGGATTTCCTGTAATTGTATTATAATAAAGTATATCGCTTATACTATTTGTAAAACTTATCTTGGCTCCATAAGATAAATTCATCGCTTGAAGCGGATGCTCCATATCTGCCTTAAAACTCAAATTATCAATATCCTGATTTGAAATATTTCTTCCAGATTGATTCACATCAACAAAAGTTCCATCAGCTAAATAGTTGTTTGCTAAAAACTCACGGTCAAACTTTGAATTGTAATTAAAATAATCAACATCAAAAGATAATTTTCGGTTTAAGGAATCTAGTTTTGTAATCAAATGGCCATTATAGGTTTGATTTCTCGATTCTCTGTCTGCAAAACTATTGTTAAGGATGTAATTCTGTAATTCATTTTGTCTGTTGTATTTATTCACTACAATATTTGATTGAAAATCAGGATTATTTCTATCATTCAAAATTTGAAAACCAATCGTTGTTTTTTCTGAGAAATCATAATCTAAATCTAATTTCCCCGATAGGTTTTCATTTTTTACTTTTGTTCTCGCGTTCAGATTTGAAAGTCCATCCTCAAAATAAACATCTGAAACTTCATCTATATTTTTATATCCTGTTTTTCCATTAAAACTTGCAGAAAGACGCAATTTATTTTTGTTGTAAAAGAAATTATCCCTCAAAGTAAAAATTCCATATTTATTTTGATCGTAAGATGCCGTAGTTGTATTTTTCCAAGAATCACGAGTTCCTTTTTTCATAATAATATTAATCAATCCGCCAGTTCCTTCTGCTTCATATTTTGCAGGCGGATTGCTAATTATTTCAATATTCTTGATATCACTTGCTGAAATTGATTTCAAAAAATTATTCAATTCTTCGCCCGTTAATTCAATAATTCTTCCATCAATCATAACTCTCGAAGTTCCTTTTCCCAATATATTAATTGTATTGTTTTGCACCACAACACCTGGCGCAGTATTAATGGCACTCAAAGCATCTCCTCCTACATTAGTCACATTATTTTCAAGATTATACACCAAACGATCTGTTTTTTGCTCGATTGTTTTCTTTTTAGACTGAATGACAACTTCAACTAATTTTGTTTCGTTTTCTTTCAAAATAATATTCCCTAAATCAGTATCTTTTTCTAATGAAATTTCTTTTTGATAATCTGTAAAACCTAAAAGGCCGATCCCGATTTTATAGGACCCACTTTTAAGATGGATTTCAAAAGAACCATCTTGTTTAGTTGTAGTTCCGTCAATAATTTTTCCTTCTGAATTTGAAATGGAAACATTTGTCCATTCTAAAGGTGCATTTTCACTTTTTATTTTTCCTTTTAATTTTAATGTTGATTGCGCCAAACAAAATAAAGGCAATACTAAAAAGATAAGGAGATGTAATTTTTTCATGGTTTCTAATTTTAACTTGTTCGATTAATTTGAAGCAAAGTTGCCTTAGAAAATCTGCCTATGCGACCGACAAAAAAAGTCGAACCATTTTCTCTTTAAGAAATTGGTTCGACTTTATTTAGCATGAAGTACGACTTTTTACAAACCACTAATTATGAAGCGTTTCGATAAGCTGTAGGCGTTAAATTTGTATATTTTTTAAAAGAGGTATTGAACGATGATTTAGAATTAAATCCTACTTCGTACAAGATTTCTAAAACAGTTAAATCTTTTTTGGAAGGATTTTTTAAAATTTCCATCGCTTTTTGAATGCGATATTCATTCACAAAATCAAAAAAATGTTGGTCCATTTGGTGATTAATCAAAATTGATAAATCCCGAACTGGAATATTAATTTGATTACTTAATTCTTGTATTGTTAATGACGGATCAAGAAAAGGCTCTTTCTCTATCATATATTGTTTTAAAGCTGAAATCTGGTTCTTAATTTCTTCGTTTTCATTTTCTATTATTTCAACTATTTCATTCTCATTTTGCGGAAGAATCTCTTTCGTCAATTTTAATCTAGAATTGATTCCTCTAAAAAGTTCGGGATGATTTAATGCTTTCATGACAAACCAGCATATTACGCTTAAAGCCATAACGATCATCAAAACATTTCCCCAAAGAAAAATATCTCTTGAAGCTGTATAGCGCAATAAATTTTTTGAAGCTGTAATGGAATGCATAACTACAAAAACACAGTTCATCTGAAAAAGCCATTTGTAAGTAGACGTACTAGGATTGGTATAATTTTCGAGATAAATTCTTTTGTATTTTCTTAAAATCAAAAATATACTCACAATATAAAACCAGTATTGAAATTCGATTAGAATCTGAAAAAAGTAAATTTCAAACATGGTACTGTAATGTTCTAAAATAAACTGCTTTTCAGCGCCCGATTTCAAATAAACTCTCGGCATTAAAACAAAATTCATCACGACAAATGGAAGTGTATAAATTAAATGTTTCCATTTTAATCTAAAATCGGAATAACAAACTGCCAAAACATAGAGATAAATCAAAGGCATTTCTAACAAACACACTGTGCTTCTGAATAAATCAATATTTATGTATTCTAAAGGAAATGAGTAATCCATTAGTCCGCTAAAATCAATTGCCGACAAAATAATAAAGAAAGCAAAAAGTCGATTGGCTAATTTATTCTCCGTTTTTACTGTAAGTAAAAAAAGTGCCAATAATAACGAAACAAAGACAGCAATACGAGCAACGCTATCTAAAAATCCTAATTTGTCCATCTATCCAATAAAAATAATAAACAAATATAATATTTTACTTGGTGTAACAATGAGCCTACAAAACCGTCTTTAATAACAAAAAAACAAATAAAATGCAGATTATAAATCTTTGAACTTTGCGAGATTGAGATAAAATATATTAATTTTGGCGAGTCTAAATAACGATAAAATGACATTTACAAAAACCACGGAACAATCATCAAAATATGAACATTTAGAAAAAATGTCTGTTCATGAATTGTTGTCAAACATTAATCAAGAAGACAAAACCGTTCCTTATGCGGTCGAAAAAGCTTTACCTCAAATAGAAGCTTTAATTCCGCAAATTGTCTCTAAATTAAAACTAGGAGGCCGATTATTTTATATTGGAGCAGGAACTTCTGGTCGACTTGGTGTTGTTGATGCTTCAGAATGTCCTCCAACTTTTGGTGTTCCTTTTGATTTAGTAAATGGTATTATTGCGGGTGGTGACACTGCTATAAGACGTGCAGTAGAAAACGCCGAAGACAGCACAACAAATGCATGGATTGATCTTCAAAATCATAATATTGATTCTAATGATGTTGTAATCGGAATTGCGGCTTCGGGTACAACTCCTTATGTAATAAGTGGTTTAGAAGCTTGTAATGAGAACAATATTGTTACGGGTTGTATAACTTGTAATCAAGGAAGTCCGTTGGCATTAACAGCTCAGTTTCCGATTGAAGTGGTGGTTGGTCCAGAATTTATCACTGGAAGTTCTAGAATGAAAGCTGGAACTGCCCAAAAATTAGTTCTTAATATGATTTCGACTGCAGCTATGATTCAGCTTGGAAAAGTAAGAGGCAACAAAATGGTTGACATGCAGTTAAGCAATATCAAATTAGTTGATCGTGGCGTTAAGATGATTATGGAAGAAATTCCTGTTTCGTATGAAGAAGCTTCAGAATTATTAAAAAAATATGGCAGCGTGAGAAATGCTGTTGACAATTATATAAAATAAAGCTTTTGTCTTGTGGTTTAACCGCAAAGAACGCAATCCTGATAGCTATCGGGAACGCAAGGTTCGCAAGTTTTTTTTCAAAGCTTTGCGAACTTTGCGTTTTATTTTAGGTTTATAATGTAAAAAAACTTTGCGACCTTTGCGTTTAAGTACAAGTCAAACAACTTGAAACAAAAGAAACCTGAAACTTGAAACAAAATAAATGGCAACAAATCGAGAATTACTGAGAAAAGGAGTTACATATCTAACAGGCGCTCTGCCTTTGATGTTTTTAGGTCCATCCATGATTTATAATGCTTTTCAGAATCAGCATACCAATTGGCATTATCTTGTTTTAGGAATTGGAATCGTAGCTTGTTTATCTTCTATGGTTTTGATCTTTTTAGGATTGAAAATCATTATGAGAGGTATCTTTAATGACTAATTTGTATCTTTACTAAAATTCTTTGTTATGGATATACAAGCAGAAATAAACTGGATTCATCAAGAAATTGATAAAGTAAAAGATCCTTCTTTTGTTGAAAAACTAAAACATCTTTTACAATCAATAAATAATACCGCAATTGATTCGGACACAGCTTATAATTTAGATATTGAAAATGCCTTAGAAAACATTAAAAAAGGTAATTTTTATACTGAAGATGAAGCTAAAGAAATTGCGAAAAAATGGGGAAGAAAATAATTTGGTCAAGCGATGCTTTAAACCAGTTAGAAGACATTCATTTTTACATTTTCTTTGAGAGTAAATCACTTAGAATTGCAGATAAAGTGGTTAATACCATTTTTGACAGTACTGAAATACTTAAAACACAGCCTGAAATTTACAAAACTGATAAACAAAAAACCAATAATGATGGTAGTTTTAGAGTTTATTCCGTTTATGATTATGCTGTTTCTTATCAAATAACAGAGGAAAACATCTTTATCCTTCGAGTGCGTCACAATGCACAAAAACCTAAAAAACATTCATGGAAAGTCTAATTCACATTCAGAAAACATTCGAAAAAGTTGTTTACATTGATAAAAAAATAAACAATCGGGAGTTTGAAGACTGTGTGTTTAAAAACTGCGACTTTTCAAACAGCAATTTCAATTCGAATACTTTCCTGGACTGCGAATTTATTGACTGTAATCTTTCCATGACGAGTTTGGCTGGAACAAGTTTAAAAAATGTCACTTTTAAAAACTGCAAACTTTTAGGAATCGCTTTTAACGAATGCGACGATTTCTTATTTCAAGTTTATTTTGAAGAATGCACTTTGGATTATGCATTATTTTCAAACAAAAAAATGCCCAAAACCAAGTTCATCAATTCTTCTGTACGCGAAGTAACTTTCATCGGAACCAATTTAACGAGTTCTGTTTTTGATAATTGTGATTTGGACGGCGCTATTTTTAACGAAACACAATTAGCATCTGTCAATTTTAAAACGGCTTACAATTACAAAATTGATCCCGAATTCAATCCGATGAAAAAGGCACAATTTTCTACTGAAGGAATTGTTGGGCTTTTGGACAAATATGATATTAAAATTGTATAGTTTGTTAGCCACGAATTCACGAATTTCATTTAAACCAAACCACTATCAACTTGAAATAAAAGCTTTAACCAGCATATTAAAGCCAGAATTGTAATCCTAATTTACCCACAAATTGCACAAATTTCCACAAATTAATTTGTAAAATTTGGAGTCAAAAAATTTTTAGAAACTCAAAGTAAAATACGCCTAAGCACATAGTTTTGAACTATTTTTAAGACCAATAAAAATTGGAATAATTCGTGAATTCGTGGCTAAAAAAATCATTTTTCAATTGTTCGTAATGCCTTTTTTATAATGTATAGTGTTTCTTTTGTGGCACTCTCTTTTTTCCATTTTTCACATAAATCTTTTACAAAATCTGGTCTTGTTTTACTGGCATCATTGAGCCAATTGCCAACACTATCCTGAACATATTTGGAAGGATCAGATTTTAAAGCATTTAAAATCTTCAAACTTAATTCGGGTTCTTGTTTCAGTTTTTCAATATGTTCACACCAAACGCCTCTAGGTCTTGTCGCTTCGGTTGCAAAACGTCTTATATTCTCATCTTCGCTAGAAGTCCAGCTCAATAAAATTTCAAGGCTTTCTTCTAAATTCCTTATAATACTCGACCGAATTGCCAACCATGAAATTTCTCTGACACCAAAGTGCTTATCAGCTGCAAGAAACTGAATTTGCGCTAAAATTTCTTCGATCTTAAATTCTTGATTTTTCCCAATTGTATAAGCAGACCAACATCGCACCACATCCGATTTATGTTTTGAAATTATGGAAAGTATATCCGAATCGTTATTCAAAATTGACTCTGCTAATATTCCTGTTCCAATTGCTTCATTTATAGTATTGACCGTTTGCTTTTTTAAATTCCTAACATCTGTTAAAATAGGATCTAAATATTCCATTCGATCAGACTCTTTCAACACATTTTCTAAAAGCTTCGTTTGATTTACTGCAAGCCATTCTACCAGATTTGCCGTTTCAATTTCTCCTCTATTTAGTTGTTCCAAAACCCAAGTTGGAATATCTTTTGTCGACCTAGCTCCTTTACGCTTTACCTCTTCCATAGTTTTCACTTTGATTCACGCAATCGTTTAGTATCCTTAAATTTTTGATTATTTTTGTAAATATCGGAAAGCCTGACAACACTGGCAATACCACATATTTTTATCCCATAGGGATATAAAAGTCAATTTTATGCAAACAAAGGAAAGAAGCACTGAAAATAAAATCTGTCCACTAGAAATTGCCGTGAATACGATCAGCGGCAAATGGAAAATTCCAATTGTCTGGCAGATTAATGAAGGCAAAAAAAGACCCAGCGAATTTTTAAGAGGCATTGCCAAAGTCGATCGTCGCGTTTTAAATCAGCAATTGGGCGAAATGGTTGAAGATGGTATTTTAACCAAAGAATCTTTTAATGAATTACCGCCAAGAGTTGAATATTCTCTGACTGAAACAGGAAAACAATTAGTAGAAATTCTTTGGAAACTAAACGATTGGGGAAAAATATTAATTACTGAAAATAAAGTTGAACTTCAATCTTAAATAATTAAGCCATGAAAACTGATGAATCTTATTTAGAAAGTGTTAAAAAGCAGTTTTTGTATTATAAAGCTTTAGGCGAAAAAGCAATCGATCAACTCGAACCAGCACAGCTTTTTGTTTCGTTTAATGAAGATACCAACAGCATTGCGACTATAATAAAACACATTTCAGGCAATATGCTTTCGCGCTGGACCGATTTTCTGACTTCTGATGGAGAAAAAGAATGGCGAAATCGCGATGCCGAATTCGAAAATGATTTAAAATCTAAAGAAGAAATCCTGGAAGTTTGGAATAAAGGCTGGAATTGCCTAGAAAATGCTTTGGAAAACTTAAAACCAGAACAACTTTCTGATATCATTTATATTAGAAATGAAGGTCATACGGTAATTGAAGCCATAAATCGTCAATTGGCACATTACCCTTATCACGTTGGGCAGATTGTTTTTTACGCCAAACAATTGAAAAACAGCGAATGGAATAGTTTATCGATTCCGAAGAATAAATCGGGAAATTACAATGCCGAAAAGTTTGCCAAAGAAAAAGAAATCAAGAACTTTACCGACGATGAATTAAAAAGATTGAAATAACATATCTTTCAAAATATGAAATCAAAAAATAACGAAACGCATCATTTTTTACCTAGTGGCGAATGGGAAGGTTTTTATTGTTATTCCAACTCTCCACAACAGCACAAAATGTCTATCAGTTTAAATTTTTCTAATTTGAAGGTTTCTGGTTCTGGAACTGATGATGTTGGCTCTTTCAAATGGAATGGCAGTTATAATCTGGAAGATTTTAAGATCAAGATGGTTAAAACTTACCCTACGCATCCTATAAATTACAAAGGAGATATTGATGAAAATGGTATTTGGGGAATGTGGGATAATCCCGAAGATTTAAGCTTTTTTGATGAATACTCTCCCGCATTTAAGCAGCAAGTAAAAGCGATGACATTCGGAGGATTTCATATCTGGCCCAAAGCAGTAGGTAGTGAATCTAAAGAAGAGATGCGAGAAGAAGTCAAAGAATCCAAAAAGCTAAAAGAGTTTTATATCCCAAAAGTTTAAATTAAATACTACTATTTCTTGTTATCCTAATGCCCTAGCCCTGATTGCAATGGAAATCCTTTTTATTTTTTTCTTTAAAAAATAAAAAGATTGGAATGGAAAGCAGGATTAGCTCCTAAAAAAACTTATTTAAAATGAAAAAAATTATATTCTTATTTCCTGTTCTGGCTTTAGTATCTTGTTATAATGCCGAACATAATTGTAAAGATTTTAAAACCGGAAAATTCAAATTTGAAACAGAAGTCAACGGTGTTAAAAAAACAACTTATTTTGAACGTAAAGAAGATATCGAAATCGAAACTTATGAAGGAAAAACAGATACTGCAACCATTCGTTGGGTAAGTGATTGTGAATATGTTCTTCAGAAAAAACACCCAAAAAATATGGCTGAAGAAAAAGCAATCAGCATGAAGATTTTAACGACTTCTAAAGATTCGTATACTTTTGAATTTGGCTTAGTTGGTTCTGAAGAAAAACAACGCGGTACCGTTCATAGAGTGGATTAAAGTACTGATTTTAAAATACACAAAGCTCCAAATATTGGGGCTTTTTTTGTTGCTTTTCGCCACGAATTCACGAATTTTTCTTCTTAAAATTCAACCTCAAAATTCGTGTTTTAGACGAATGTAACTCGAATTATTCTTAATTTAAATTCGTGAATTCGTGGCGAAAAAAAAATTGATCTACAACTTGTATTGAAAGGAAAAAACTTTGTGACTTTGTCTCTTTGCATCTTTGCAACTTTTTATTAACGTGTTTCTTTTACATTTCTATTTTAAATAGTACATTAGAACTTTAATCTAGCCACATGAAAAATACCATTTCTCAGAGAGTTGCCGACTTTTTAAAAGGTTATCCGCCATTTAATTTTTTACATCAGAGAGATTTAGAAAAACTGTCTGAACAGATTTCAATTGTATATAAAGAGAAAGATTCTGTAATTTTTGCTGAGAACGAAAAAACACATGATTCTTTTTATGTGGTTCATAAAGGCGCCGTTGCCTTGAAAAAAAGTACTAAAAATACTGTTTTAGATATGTGCGATGAAGGCGATATTTTTGGTCTTCGTCCGCTTTTGGCACAGGAAAATTATATAATGGAAGCCGTTACACATGAAGAAAGTATTTTATACGCCATTCCGATTGCGGTTTTTAAACCTTATGCTCTTGAAAACAGAAATGTTGGTAATTTCTTGATTGAAAGTTACGCTTCTAATACTCGAAATCCGTATTCGGATATTCATAAAGATAAATTGTATGGTGATGATTTGCTGAATGAAAATCTTCAAACCAGCAATCACTCTTTTGATTTGACTCCAATTAAATATTCAAAAAAAATTGTAACCTGCAGTCCGTCAACTACAGTAAGGGATATTGCCAAAATTATGGGCAAGAAAAAAGTCGGTGCGATTTTGATTGTAGATGAAATGCTACCAATTGGTATTTTGACCGATAAAGATCTTCGAAACAAAATTGTGACGGGGGAATTTCCTATCGAAACGACTGCCGAAACCATCATGACAAAACCTGTAATTACGTATCCTAAAAAAATGACGGTTACAGAGGCTCAAATGGCCATGATGAAAAGTAATATCAGCCATTTGTGTTTAACGAAAGACGGAACTGTCAATACCAAAGCGGTCGGAATCTTATCCAAACACGACGTTATGGTCGCTTTAGGAAACAATCCTGCTGTTTTGATCAAAGCGTTAAAGCGAACTAAAAAGATTAAAGAAATAAAGCCTATTCGTAATCAAATCATGCAATTACTGCAAGGTTATTTGGATCAAAATATTCCGATGACGCTGATTACCAAAATCATTACCGAGCTGAATGAAGCTTGCACAACGCGTGTAATCGAAATTTGTATCGAAAAAATGAGTAGTCCACCACCTGTCAAATTCGGATGGCTGGCACTTGGAAGCCAAGGAAGAGGCGAACAAATGTTGCACACGGATCAGGATAATGCGATTGTTTATGAAAATGTAAATGAAGTTTTTAGAGATGAAACCAAGATTTATTTCTTGAAACTGGCTGGACATGTTAATAAAGGTCTTTTTGAAATTGGATACGATTATTGTCCTGCCGACATGATGGCATCCAGCCCAAAATGGTGTATGAGTCTGGACGAATGGAAATCGCAAGTGCATCATTGGATTACCAATCCTGGAAAAAATGAAGTATTGCTTTCGTTCATTTTCTTTGATTACAGTATGACTTACGGCGATTCGGATCTCGTAAATCAATTGTCAGATTCTATTTTTGAAGATGTAAAAGCCAATCCTATTTTTTATATGCATTTGGTGAGTGGTGCTTTGCAAAGCCCTTCTCCTACTGGTTTCTTTAGACAATTCTTAGTAGAACAAGATGGTGCCAATAAAGATAATTTTGATATTAAACGAAGAGCTTTAATGCCATTGACAGATGCAGCGCGTGTTTTAATTTTATCTCATTCAATTAAAGGAATCAGCAATACGGCCGAACGTTTCGAAAAACTAGCTGAATTAGAACCTAACAACAGAGAATTGTATTTGTCTTGTTCTTATTCGTTTAAAGCCTTATTGAAATTTAGAACCAAGCAAGGTCTTTTGCACCACGATTCTGGGCAGTTCATCGAATTAGAATCTTTAACTAAACTGGAAAAAATTAAACTGAAACGTACTTTTAAAACCATAAAAGAACTTCAAGAGTTAATTTCGGTACGTTTTAATATTTCAAATCTAGTATAATAATGAGCTTATTCAATTTCTGGAAAAAAGAAGAAAACAATCTGTTTGATGAAAACATCACGATTGAAGAAACTCGTTTTGTGGTTTTAGATACTGAAACCACAGGATTTGATTACGATAATGACCGAATTTTATGTATTGGTGCACTTATTCTTCAAAACGGAACAATTAATATTCAAAATAGTTTTGAAGTTTATATTGAGCAGGATCACTATGATAAATCGACAGCTCAGATTCATGGAATTTTAAAAGCCTTTGTCATTCAGCGTCCAAGTGAATTAGAAGCTTTACAGCAGTTTCTAGATTTCCTTGGTGATTCTATTATCATTGCACATCATACTATTTTTGATGTTACAATGATTAATAAAGCTCTAGAACGAAACGGACTTCCTCAATTAACAAACAAAACTTTAGATACGGCTTATTTGTATAAAAAAACGCTGATTCAATCCCATTTGTTCGAACGAAAAGATCATTATACTTTAGATGATTTGGCCGATAAATTTGATATTTCTAAAAAAGATCGTCATACTGCATTGGGCGATGCATACATTACAGCGATTGCTTTTCTTAAAATTGTAAAGAAATTAAAAGAAAAAAGAGCGACGAATCTAAATCAGCTTTTTAAACCACTTTAAGATTTTTTTAAGAGTCTTAAATTTACATTCAGAACATTTAATTTACTATTTCATAATAATAGACTTACAATTATTAGCATTAAGAAAAAATTAACATAACCTGTATTTTGTTTTAGAGAGATAGCTTTGTGCTAATCAAAAAAAACAAAAACAATTATGAAAGCTAACTTTTTTAAATCACTAACCTTGCTTGGAATTGCAGGACTTTCTGCAATCGGCTGTCAAAATGATGACAACAAGGGTTCAAACAAAGTAAATTCGAATATTGACTTTACGTCACATTCAAAAGTTCCTGCATTTGTGTATGCAATGACTGGTTTCGAAAACCTAAAAATCAGTACTTTAATTGCTAGTACAGACGTACTTCCAGAATCTCCTAAATTTATTTATGGTGCTCAGCCTGATGGTGCTGGATTAATGAAAGATCCAAATGGAGATGGTTACATTATGATTACTAATCATGAAATTCTTCAATCTGTTTCTAGAGTTTATTTAGATAAAACTTTCAAACCTGTAAAAGGTGAATATATTGTTGACGCCGTTGGAGGTTTAACACGTTTATGTTCTGCAACTTTGGCAACTCCAGAAATTCATGGTTTTGGACCAATCTTTTTAACTGCTGGAGAAAGTGGACAAGAAAGTATGGTTCATGGAATCAATCCTTTGGGATCTGCAACAGATAAAGCAAGAAAAGACAGAGTTTTACCAGCTTTAGGAAAAGCAAGTATGGAAAACGCTGTTCCGCTTCCAAAAGAAGCTTATCCTGGAAAAACAGTTATTTTAATTGGTGAAGATCAATCTTATGCAACTTCACACGTAAGTGCTGGACAGGTAATTATGTATGTAAGTACAGTTGGAGATTTATCTAACGGAAAACTTTACGCTTTAAAAAGAACAGATGGAAATCAGGTAGAGACGGATATCAAATTAAACAGCAGCTATCCAGTAGAATTCGTTGAAATTCCAAATGCTAAAAACCTAACTGGAGCAGTAATCAATACAACAGTAAACGACTTAAAAGCAATTCGTTTTTCAAGAGTTGAAGATTTAGATTACAGAAAAGGAAGTGCTACAAATAACAGAGAAGTATATTTTACTGCTACAGGTCAAGCAACTAATAATGCTCCTGTTGATGGTTATACTATGTGGGGAAGAGTTTATAAATTAAAATTAGATGCTTCAAACCCATTAAAAGGAACATTAGAATTAGCCGTTGAAGGAGAC
>NZ_DASWYK010000002.1:0-21566 GCF_036405015.1 Flavobacterium sp.
TTTGTCAAAGTTTTGAACTTTGACAAAGATAAAATTAGATTTTAAAGCACAACACCTATAGTTTAAATGAACTTATATCACTTATATAGTGTTTAGACTTTATCGAATGTTTTTTTTAACAATTTTGAATTCGTTTAAATCTTTACTAAAATCCTAAAGTTATACTAAACCTTAGCAGCTCAGAACCTCAGAAACTTTAATAAAAACTAAACTTCAAATTTGTAGCCAACTCCTTTTATTGTTTTAAAAAGATCTTCGCCAATTTTTTCACGCAGTTTTCTGATGTGAACATCAATTGTTCTTCCTCCAACTACTACTTCGTTACCCCAAACTTTATCCAAGATTTCGTCTCTCTTGAAAACTTTCCCTGGTTTTGAAGCTAATAGATAAAATAATTCGAATTCTTTTCTTGGTAAAGCAATTTCTACATTGCCTTTTATGATTTTATATTCTTCACGGTTTATCTCGATTCCGCCTACATTTAAAGTATCTGTAACGACTTCTTGTTCTTTTAACCTTCTTAACAGAGCCTTTACTTTAGAGACCAACAATTTTGGTTTAATAGGCTTTGTAATATAGTCATCAGCACCAGCGTCAAAACCAGCTACTTGCGAATAATCTTCACTTCTTGCCGTAAGGAATGTTATGATAACATTATTTAATTCAGGAATTTTTCTAATATGCTCGCACGCTTCCATTCCGTCCATTTCTGCCATCATCACGTCCATAATAATTAATTCTGGCAATTCTTTCTGAGCTTTAGCTATAGCATCTTTTCCATTAGAAGCTGTAACAATCTGGTAGCCTTCCTGAGCTAGGTTATAGCCAACGATTTCTAAGATATCTGGTTCGTCGTCAACTAATAAAATCTTAGTTTGTGTTTTTTTCATAAATAGCAAAAATTGAGATTTTTTACATCAAATCTTTTAATTATTTATCCGATGTTTTTCATTTCACGGGGTAAATATACTAACAAAAGAACCTTTAAAAATTGGTGTTAACGGTAATTTAATCTGGTAACAATTTGATAATCTTAAGCACACAGAAACATAACAAGTTGGTAACATCGACTTCACGGTGCAGTTATTTCTTTGCACCAAAATAAATTAACACAACACTGAACAAAAATGAAATTCAATTTAAGATTTCTCTTTATTGCATTATTTATCTGTACGATTTCGATCGCGCAAAACAAAGGTACAATTTCCGGAGTTCTAACCGACAAAGACATGAACAACGAAGTTTTACCATTTGCTAATGTTTTAGTTAAAGGTACAAATATTAGCGTAAATACCGACGTAGATGGAAAATATTCCTTAAGCGTAAATCCTGGAAATTATACTCTTATTTTTAGTTTCTTAGGATATGAATCTGTAGAAGCTCCAGTTGCTGTAAAAGCAAACGAAACTGTAGTGATGAATCAGGCACTTTCATCTGGAAGTTATACACTTAAAGACGTAGTAGTACAAGCTGCGGCTGTAAGCAAACAAAAAGAAACTGCTCTTTTATTAGAACAAAAAAATGCGGTTGACATCAAACAATCTATTGGTGCACAGGAACTTTCTAGAAAAGGTGTGGGAGATGTAGCGGCGGCTGTCGTAAAAACATCTGGAGTTTCTAAACAAGAAGGAAGTAACAATATTTACGTAAGAGGTTTGGGAGACCGTTACAACTCTACTTCTATGAACGGATTACCAATTCCTTCAAATGACCCAAAAATGAAAAACATCGCTCTTGATCTTTTTTCGACAGATATTGTAGAATATATTTCTATTGACAAATCTTATGGAGCAAGAATGTATGGTGATTTCGCTGGAGGTAATGTAGATATTGTTTCTAAAGATTACCGTGGAAAAGGAATGTTTGAAATTTCTTTGGGTTCAAAAATCAATACCAATGCAATACAAAACTCAGACAGATTTTTATTGCAGCAAGGACCGACCAAAACAGGATTTGTTTCTTATGGAGTTCCTCAAAATGCCTTAGACGGATATAATTTTGAAAACAGCTTAAATCCAACAAAAGAAAGTCCATTTGGAGGAAACTTCAACTTAAAAGCTGGAAAAACTTTCAACATTGGTGAAGAAGGAAAACTTAGTCTTTTCGCAACAGGAGGTTTTAATAATGGTTACGAGTTCAGAGAAGGATTGACTCAAAATGTAAATGCCCAAGCAGCACCATTAAAATCTTTTCACCAGGTAAAAACCACTTATAACACAAACACTACAGGAATGTTTAACGCTAATTACCGTTTAAACAAAAATCATAAAATTGGTTACAATTTCTTGTTTGTGAATTCATCAGAACAAACAAGAGACACTTATCTAGGGACTGATCGTGATTATGAAAATGACAATGCTCCCGCAGATCTTTTGGTTCAAAGAGGAACATTTACACAAAACACAGTATTCATCAACCAGCTCTTAGGAAGCCACAAAGTAACAGACAAAATTGATTTTGACTGGGGTGTTTCTTACAACACTGTTAAAGGTGACATGCCAGACAGAACTGAAAACAAAATGTATCTTTACAAAGATACTGGTCGGTACAATATTGCTCAAAGAACAAATACAGATAACAGTAGATACTATCAAAACTTAAAAGAACACGAAACTGCTGCTAATCTTGCCTTTATTTACAAGCTTGGAGATAAAGAAAGTGGTGAATCTAAAGGAAAAATCGCTGTAGGATACAACGGTAAATTCAAAAAGCGTGATTTTGAAGCTATTCAGTTCAACTTCCCTATCACTACAACTGGTTTTAATGTAAACGTTACACCAAACAATTTAGACAGTTTCTTTAATCAGCAAAATTTAGGAACTTATTTCAACATTACTTCTTTCGCAGGAATGACTCCACAAACTTATGGTGGTGATCAAGATATTCATGCAGGATTTGCTAATCTGGAATACAAATGGAGCGAAAAATTTAGTGGAATTATTGGTTTTAGATACGAAAAAGTATCTCAAACAGTTTTCTGGAGAACACAGCTTGATGCAGTTGGAGGAACAAATACATTTGACAGAAATGAATTTTTACCAAGTTTAGCATTGAAATACGAATTAAACGAAAAACAAAATCTTCGTTTAGCTGCAAGTAAAACTTACACATTGCCACAATTTAAAGAACGTGCTTTATTCTTGTACCAAGACGTAATGGATTCTACAATTGGTAACCCTTACTTATACCCTTCACAAAACTATAATCTTGATCTAAAATGGGAAATGTTCCCGAAAAGCGATGAGTTATTCTCTGTTACTGCGTTTGGAAAATATATCCTAGATCCAATTAATGAGGTTGTCATAGCATCAGCTTCAAATGATATTTCATGGGTTAATATTGGAGACCAAGGTTATGCTTATGGAGTTGAATTGGAAGCAAGAAAAAACCTTTTCGAAATTGAAGGAGAATACACCAATAAACTTTCTTTTGGATTTAATGCTTCTTTAATGAAAACGTATCAAGATATTGATAAACTAAAAGTTCAAAGAGAAACTCAAAACAAAATGAGCATTAACTTGACCGATTCAAGTTCAGGTTTTACAGGAGCTTCAGATTTGATTTTAAATGCTGATTTATCGTATACTAAAAACTTTAGAAACGATTCAGGAATTATGGCAACAATTGCATACAACTACTATTCTGACAAACTTTATGCGATTGGAGCTGAAGAAAAAGGAAATTTGGTAGACAAAGCAATGGGATCTCTTGATCTTGTTTTTAAAAGCAAATTAACTAAAAGTTTCGGAATTGATTTTGGAGCAAGAAACCTTTTAAATCCAGAATTCAAAAGAGTACAGGAAAACAAAAGTGGTGACGTATTAGTATTTAATTATAAAAAAGGTTTGACATTCGGTCTTGGTATGAACTACCAGTTCTAACACAAACCCAATATTGAGTTATCAATTCCTTAACATTTCAATAAAAAACATATAACAAATAGATTACAACGGCTTAACGTTGATTCAAGCTTAAGTTCTAATCTTTGCATAAACACAAACTAATTAAAAAAGTAATGAAAAAAACAATTTCAACAATTTTCTGCCTAGCAGCTTTATCACTTGTAACACTTACAACATCTTGCTCTAGCGACGATCCAAAAACTGAAACACCAACATCAGATTTCGTAGTAGTAAGAGACAACTTACAAGGAGAAATTAAAAGTGGTGAGGTAGTACTAGAATCTGGAACTTACAAACTTACAGGAAAATTAGTAGTTAACAGCTCTGCAAAACTTACTATTAAAGCTGGAGTTATTATTGAAGCAACTGAATTAGACAAAACAAAATTAGAATCTATCAGATATATCGCTATTGCTCAAGGAGGACAAATTGATGTTCAAGGAACTGCTGCAAGTCCAGTTGTAATGACTGCTACAGTTAAAACTCCTGCTGCTTGGGGTGGATTAGTAATCTGTGGAAAAGCTCCAATCAACAAAAGTCTTACTGGTGCTCAAGCTGAGGTTTCTGATTTAGCATACGGTGGAACTGATGCTGCTGATAACTCTGGTTCAATCAAATATTTAAGAATTGAATATCCTGGTTATTCTTACACTCCAGAAAAAGAATTCAACGGACTTTCTTTATTCGGAGTTGGAAACAAAACTGTTATTGATTATGTACAAATTTTCGAAAGTTCTGATGATGGATTCGAGTGGTTCGGTGGAACTGTAAACGCATCTCACTTAGTAGTTTCTAATAAAGACGCTAACACTGTTGGTGATGATTTATTTGACTGGACTGAAGGATGGAACGGAAACGGTGATAGCTGGTACGGAATCAGAACAAATGGTGGTAACAGAGGTATCGAAGCTGATAACAACGCAAACAATCACTTAGCTACTCCTATTTCTTTCCCTAACATCAAAAACCTTACTTTGATCGGTGGAACTTCAATCGGTGGAGAATCTCAAGGTATGAAATTAAGAGTTGGAACTAAAGGTAAATTTGACAACGTAGTTTTAAAAGGATGGGCAACTGGTTTTGATGTTCAACACGACGAAACTCTTTCATACGTTGGAGCTGACTTATTAGCAACTAACGTTAAATTCGAAGATGTTACACTTAAAGTAAAAGGTACTGCTACAACTGCTACTGGAACAGTTCCTGATATGACTAAACTTTTCACAGAATCTGCATCTGCAACTGGAGCAGGAAACGGATCAGGAGTTCCTACATGGGCTGCTGGATGGACAAAAGGTCTATAATCTCATAAAGATACAATATTCAAAAACACCCTAATTTTTTAGGGTGTTTTTTTTGTTTATAGATCTTATAAAAAGACTATAAACTTGTAATAACTTCAAGTTCATAATGTTAAAAAATATCTTAAAATTTAGAATGTTTATTTTTGGCGTACTTTTTGTAATTTTTTTTGTATATTTACGATATCCAAATACACGCGATGGCAAAAAACTACTTTTATATTACATTCTTATTGGCATTTTTCTTTACTGTAAGCGTTTCAGCGCAAGACAGCAAGCAATTACCAAAACCTCAGGAATCTACTTCTATTGAGGGTCTTAGTTTGTACCCTAATCCCGTTACAAATGGAAAAGTATACATTTCATCTAAAAACGATTTAGAAAAAGAAATTATTGTATTTGATATCTTAGGAAAAAAAGTATTACAAGCTCACCTGACATCAAAAGAATTAAATGTTTCGGAACTGCCACCTGGCGTTTATATCATAAAAATAAGCGAACAAAACGCTTCAACAACCCGCAAACTTATTATCAGGTAATTAAAATACAATAACCTCAATATAGCAAAAGCTCAAAGATTTACTTTGAGCTTTTTTTATTTTTAATTAGTAAATATTTAACAAGAATTATACGATTACTTAACGTAAGTAATTAACTACAGGCAATATATTTATCTACATTTATATAAGAAAATTTTTATAACCTTAAAACAATTCAACAAATGAAAATCAAAAAAATTATTCTTAGTTTACTCGCAGCATGCATGCTGTTTTCTTGCGAAAATGACGAATCAGTTTCAAATGTAGATGCTACAGCAAATGTATTGGTTAAAGATTCACCAGTTGTACAAAAATTACTCGGCTTGGGTTACAAAATCGAAGACATTACCGAAACCAAAGATTTTTATCTTGTCGAAGGTGATATTATGTTTTCTAAAAACATTAATGATTACAGCAAAAATGAAACAGCTAGACATGCGTCATCTAATAATTTAATTTCTACCCCTTATAGAATAATAACTGTTTATATTGACAGTTCGGTTTCTCAACCTGGAGTAGACAACTGGACTAGCGCTATTTTATCAGCAATGGATAAATGGTCTGTTTTGTCTGGAAATTCTATAGCTTTCGTGCGTATTTACGAAACGGCAGATATTACAATTATGAGCGATTATGGATTATTACACAATAACGTTTTAGCATCAGCAGGATTTCCTACATTAAATGGAAAAGCTAATCCTTATATTACGATAAATTTAGATTTCCTTGGAAACCAAACAATCTCAGAAAGCACAAAAATATATAACATGGTTCATGAATTTGGACATTCTCTAGGTTTAAGACATACTAATTGGGAAGCAAACGAAGGCCTTTATGACCAAAACGGAAATTTAATAGGCGCAAATTATATTCCAAACACACCACAATCAGATGTAAATTCAGTGATGAATTCAAATACAGCATTGAACTCATGGAACGGTTTTTCAAATTATGATGTTATCGCTGTAAATTACTTGTATCCTTCACTAGCGTGTAACATTCGTATTGTGGGACCATGGGAAGGTAGATGCGCATATAATCGTTATGGTGACATAGTAGAGTACAATGTATATAGTGTTGGAGGAAAACAATTAAATACAGATGACGGTAGTCCAACTTGGCAAGTTTCAGGAAACTCTTTAGAAATCATAAGCGCAAATAATACTTCATGCAAAGTACGTATAAAAAGCACTAATACAACATGGCCGGCTACAGGAGTTGTAACTAGAACATCAATTACAGGATGTATCAGTACTTACAGTGTATCATTAAACAATTGTCTTGATCCTAATATAACAGATTAACAATTACATCGTAAATACTATTTTAAAAAGCTCCGTTTGGAGCTTTTTTTAGTTTACAGTAGCAATCACAGTAGCCAGTTACAAACATTGCTGAAAACTGAGGCTGTGACTGCAACTGAAAACTAAAAAATAAATATCTTTGCAAAAAAAAGTTTTGATCACAGCCAGCGATATCTTTACCATTTCGAGTCAGAAACAATTTGAAAAAATAGCACTAAAAATGTTTCGTTTTCAACACGAGAACAATAAGGTGTATCGCGACTTTTGTGATTTTTTAAAAGTAAATCCGCAGCAGGTAAAATCACTGCAGCAAATCCCTTTTTTACCTATTCAGTTTTTCAAAAGTCATGATGTAGTTTCAAATAACGATCCTGCACAAGTTACTTTTACCAGCAGCGGTACAACCGGAATGATTACAAGCCGACATTTGGTAACCGATGTTACATTATACGAAGAAAGTTACCGCAAAGGATTTTCTCAGTTTTATGGCAATATAGAAGACTACGTTGTTTTAGCCCTTTTGCCGTCTTATTTAGAACGTGAAGGCTCTTCGTTAATCTATATGGTAGAAGACCTGATAAAACTCTCCAATCAGCCTGAAAGCGGGTTTTATTTACACAATCACGAGGACTTAATCAAAAAACTTCTTGAATTGGATGAAGCTGGTCAAAATGTAATTCTTATTGGTGTTACTTATGCTTTATTAGATTTAATCGAAAAACATCAATTCAACCTTCAAAACACCATTATCATGGAAACTGGAGGAATGAAAGGGAAAAGAAAAGAAATGATTCGCGAAGAATTACATGAAATACTTTGTAAAGGTTTTGGCGTTTCATCCATTCACTCAGAATATGGAATGACCGAGCTTTTAGCACAAGCGTATTCTCTTGGCGAAGGAGTTTTCGAATGCCCTTCTTGGATGCATATTTTAGTTCGTGATCCAGAAGATGCGCTCACTTACGTGAAAGATGGAAAAACAGGCGGAATCAATGTAATTGATTTAGCCAACATCAATTCTTGTTCTTTTATTGCAACACAAGATTTAGGCAAAAAAAATCCCAACAACTCATTTGAGGTATTGGGACGTTTTGATAATTCTGATATTCGTGGTTGTAACTTAATGGTTTTGTAAAATGGTGTAATCGTTTAATCGCAAAAAAACCGATTAAACAGAAAAAATCAATTCTCTTCAGTCAAACCAATACTTTCTATTCCTTCTTTTTTAGATAGTACTTTTTCTTTTTCACATTTACGTTCCAACAGTCTGTAAACACCGTAACAAGTTAGACCACCACAAAGTACAAAAAGTATATTCCATCCCACATTAGTAAAACTTTCATCGTTAACGCTATCAAGTCCGTTAAAAAAAACAGAAAGCAGTCCAATTATAAATCCTGATATAAGAGTCCCTCCATAATAAGACAATATTCCAATACCAAAATAACCCCATTTGCTCTTATCATATTCAAGGGCCAAATTGGTAAATCCCTTCCAAATCCAGTAAATTAGTAAAATTCCGATCATTTTCTTTTAGTTAGTTTTTAGGGAATAAACTTAATAAAAAAAGTTTTACATTTTCATTATCAATAAATTAAAATAAAAAAAATCCCAAAAACTCTTTTGAGAATTTGGGATTTATATATTTGAAATTTAAAAGCTTTAACCAATCAAAAAGTTAAACTACACGAATCACGAAATAATTCTTTTTTCCGCTTTGTAATAAAACGAATTGATTATTGATTAAATCATTAGTTGTTAAAGTAAAATCTTCTTTAATTTTTTCTCTATTTACAGAAATAGAATTTGCCGTTAAAGCTCTTCTTGCTTCTCCGTTTGATTTAAAGAAACCTGTCTTTTCGTTTAAAACAGTAATAATTTCCAATCCATTTTCTAAATCCGCTTTTGCGATTTCAGCTTGCGGAACTCCGTCAAAAACTTCTAAGAAAGTTGCTTCATCCAGTTTTTTCAAATCTTCAGCAGTTGAATTTCCAAACAAAATATTTGACGCTTGAATTGCTTTTTCTAATTCTTCTCTATTGTGAACAAAAACCGTAATTTCTTCTGCCAATTTCTTTTGCAAAACTCTTAAATGCGGAGCTGTTTTATGTTCTTCAATCAACGCGTCAATTACTTCTTTATCTAAGAAAGTAAAGATTTTGATGTATTTCTCAGCATCAGCATCTGTTGTGTTTACCCAAAATTGGTAGAATTTGTAAACCGAAGTTTTATCAGCATCCAACCAAACGTTTCCTCCTTCAGATTTTCCGAATTTAGATCCGTCAGCTTTTGTAATTAATGGTGTTGTTAAAGCATATGCTTTTGCATTTTCTCCACCCATTCTACGCACTAATTCTGTTCCTGTGGTAATATTACCCCATTGATCAGAACCGCCCATTTGCAGAATACAGTTGTTGTTTTTATATAAATGATAAAAATCATAACCTTGAATTAATTGATATGTAAACTCTGTAAAAGACATTCCCTCGCCTTCACCGCTAAATCTCTTTTTTACAGAATCTTTAGCCATCATATAATTTACTGTGATTCTTTTTCCAACTTCACGTGCAAAATCGATAAAAGAGAATTCTTTCATCCAATCGTAATTGTTTACCATTACAGGCGCATTTGCATCGGTTGAATTAAAATCTAAGAAACGAGACAAAACACTTTTAATTCCGGCAACGTTTTTAGCCAAAGCCACTTCATCAAGCAAGTTTCTTTCATCAGATTTACCAGAAGGATCTCCAATCATTCCGGTTGCTCCACCAACTAAAGCAATCGGTCTGTGTCCGAAATTCTTTAAGTGAACCAATAAAATGATCTGAACCATACTTCCAATATGCAGAGAATCTGCCGTTGGATCAAAACCAATATACGCAGTAGTAGCTTCTTTTAGTAATTGCTCTTCAGTTCCGGGCATACTATCATGATATAACCCACGCCATTTTAATTCTTCAACTAGATTCTTCATTTTTTTTCTAAAATAATTTGCGCAAATATAATCAATGGCAATGGCAATATCAAAAAGCAATGTACAATATCAATAACAAAAGACAATTACAAGATCAAAAAACAAAAACAATTTCAATTTCAATTTCAAAAAGCAATAACAATTTCAAAAAAACAAAAAACTTTGAACCTATGTAAATTTGCAACTTTGCAACTTAAAGGAAAAAACCTTTGCAACTTTGTACCTCCGCACCTTTGCACCTTCCAACCAAAAACTTATCTTTACAAAATGGTATTAGTAACTGGAGGAACTGGTTTAGTCGGCGCACATTTATTGCTTCATTTAATTGAAAATGGAGAAAATGTTCGGGCAATCTATAGAACTCAAAAGAGTATTTCGAAAACCAAATCGGTCTTTGATTTTTATAAGAAGTCAGATTTATTTGAAAAAATTAATTGGCTTGAAGCCGATATTCTAGACGTTCCCTCATTAGAAGATGCTTTTATTGATATCACACAAGTCTATCATTGCGCCGCACTAATTTCGTTTGATCCAAAAGACGAAGAAAAACTCAGAAAAACCAATATTGAAGGAACCGCGAACATCGTCAATTTTTCTATTGCAAAAGAAATCGAAAAATTTTGTTTTATAAGTTCGATTGCTGCTTTAGGAGATATTGCTCCTCACGAAACTTATATTACTGAAGAAACCGACTGGAATCCAGAAAAACCTCATAGCGATTATGCTATTTCGAAATATGGTGCCGAAATGGAAGTTTGGCGTGGACAACAAGAAGGTCTCAAAGTCATTATTGTAAATCCTGGCGTGATTTTAGGTCCGCCACAAATGATGACGATTTTCGAGCAGGGAAGCAGTGAAATTTATCAGAAAGTTTCAAAAGGACTTTCATTTTATACACTAGGAAGTACTGGTTTTATTACGGTTGATGATGTTGCGAAAACCACTTTTGAATTAATGAAAAGCGATATTCAAAACGAACGTTTTACACTCATTGCTGACAATATTGTTTTCAGAGATATTTTAAACACGGTTGCAGATGCTTTAAAAGTAAAAAAACCTCATATTCATGCAAAACCATTTTTCATGAATATGTTATGGACTGCAGATGCACTATTTTCGACTTTATTTTTCAGAAAAAGAAGTATTACCAAAGCAACTGCTAAAGCTTCTTATTCTAAAAATTTATATTCTAATGAAAAAATAAAAACCGCTCTAGGAACGGTTTTTATTGATGTTCATCATTATATTAAAAAGCAGATTTAACGAATCTGTTTTCTATGTTTTCTTTGCTCCATTTTAATAGAATCGATATTGACCTTTGGAATGGTTTTACGAATTGAATCTTTTACTTCTTTCGGCTTATTTTTATTTGCTTTCGCTGCTTTTTTCTCGTCAATTTTAGCCAGAGAATCTGCCGCTCGTTGATCTACAGCTATTCTTTTATTAACTTCATCAAACATATCTTTGTATGTTTCATAATCTGAAGCATAATACATATTATTCTGAGCAAACTGAAGGCTGTCTACTTTATACTTTTTTAAAACAAACTTTGTCGCATCGGTTTCAACTGAATCTAAAGACAATGGTTTTTGATATCGCATGGCCTCCAAAAGTGACAAATCATACATAATATCAATCATTTTGTCCTTTTCAATAAGCTTTGCAGGCTGTTTTACGAGCTCTTTTTTACAGCTTATAGAAAGAAATAAAACCAATAGTATTACTACAAAATTCTTCATAGTTGCTTTTTATCTGTCAAATAATAATCTTTTTCCAGCTCTTGTATCTTTTACTTTGAAATTATTATAAACTAATTCTCCGTTTACAAAAGTATGCGTAATTCTCGATTTGAAAGTAAAATTCTCAAAAGGAGACCATCCGCATTTGTATAAAATATTTTCTGGTTTAACGCTCCAAGGCAAGCTCGGATTTACAATTACCAAATCGGCGTGGTAACCTTCTCTGATAAAACCTCTTTTTTCGATTTTGAAAATCTTAGCCGGATTGTGGCACATCTTCTCCACGATTTTTTCCACACTAATTTTTCCTTGATGATACGCTTCAAACATCGCCACAACGGCATGTTGAACTAACGGACCTCCAGAAGGCGCATTCAAATAAGACTGCATTTTTTCTTCTTTTGTATGAGGCGCGTGATCTGTTGCAATGACATCAATTCTTCCATCATTTAACGCTTTCCAAAGTTCTGCACGATCTTCAGCAGTTTTAACAGCAGGATTCCATTTTATGAAATTCCCTTTCGTTTTATAATCTTCATCTGTAAACCAAAGATGGTGAACACAAACCTCAGCAGTGATTTTTTTATCTTCTAACGGAATTTTATTCGTAAACAACTCCATCTCTTTCGCAGTAGAAAGATGAAAAATATGCAATCTCGCTCCAGTACGTTTTGCTAAAGCTACTGCTTTTGAAGAAGAAATATAACACGCTTCTGCACTTCTAATTAAATTGTGAGCTGTTACTGGAACATCATCTCCGTATTGCTCTTTAAAAGCTGCAAGATTATTTTTAATTGTCGTTTCATCTTCACAGTGAACCGCAATTAACATTGGCGTACTTGAAAAAATCTTCTCTAAAGTCTCTTCTCTGTCAACCAACATATTTCCAGTTGAAGAACCTAAGAAAATTTTAATTCCCGCAACATTTTTTGGATTCGTTTTTAAAACTTCTTCCAAATTATCGTTTGTTGCTCCCATCATAAACGAATAATTCGCAAATGATTTTTGAGCTGCAATATCATATTTGTCTTGTAAAATTTCCTGCGTAACTGCATTCGGAACCGTATTGGGCTGTTCGATAAAAGAAGTGATTCCTCCCGCAACTGCAGCACGAGATTCTGATTCGATATCTCCTTTATGCGTTAATCCTGGTTCTCTAAAATGTACTTGATCATCGATTGCGCCGGGCATTAAATAATTACCTTCGGCATCTATTACGATACAATCTGAAGTTTTTAATGAAATGCTGTCTGCAATTTCAACAATCAGATCGTTTTCAATTAAAACATCACCTTCAAAAATTGTCCCTTCGTTTACAATTTTGGCATTCTTTATTAAAATCCTGTTCATTTCGGTTGGTTTATAATGAATTGACTAATTTTCTTAATCTTAGCGAAATTACTCCAAGTATTGCTTCTTTGATAATAGCATTACTCATTTTAGAAACTCCTTTTGTTCTATCTGTAAAAATAATCGGAACTTCAGTAATTTGAAATTTGCCACAATAAGTTCTGTATTTCATTTCAATCTGAAACGCATATCCGACAAATTTTATTTTATTTAAATTGATTTTCTCCAGCACTTCTCTTTTGTAACATACAAAACCTGCTGTAGCATCGTGAATTTTCATTCCGGTAATAAATTTTACATAAACAGAAGCGAAGTAAGACATCAAAACTCTGCTTAAAGGCCAGTTGACTACATTTACTCCTGTTACGTAACGAGATCCAATTGCAAGATCTGCTCCACCAAAATGACAAGCATCATACAATTTTTCTAAATCGTTTGGATTGTGCGAGAAGTCGGCATCCATTTCAAAAATGAATTGATAATCGCGTTCCAAAGCCCATTTAAAACCATGCACATAAGCAGTTCCTAAACCTGATTTTTTAGTTCTTTGTTCTAAAAAAAGTTTGTCTGGAAACTCTTCCTGCAATGCAATTACTTTTTTTGCAGTATGATCAGGAGAATTATCATCTATAATAAGAAGATGAAAAGATTTATGTTGCGAAAGTACGGCTCTTACAATACTTTCTATGTTTTCAATTTCGTTGTATGTGGGAATTATGACAATACTATCATTCATTTTTTCTGGGTAATTTCACCGCAAAAGTAAACTTTTTATAGCATTTGATTCATAATAAATATATAATAAAAGTATTGCATCAAAAAATTACTAATTTTGTAACGCTATGATTGAACAACTTCATCCTCGAATTCTTGAAAACAAAGACTGGGCAACATTTTTATTTGTGTTGACCTTTGCTGTTGTTGCTATGACAAAATCTGCTTACGAAACCAGATTTAGTGAATTTAGCAAACTTATTTTTTCTGATAAATATGCAAAGATTTATCGCGACAACAACCATTTGAAAAGTAGTTTTACAGTTGGACTATTTTTTGTACAAATTGTATCGTATGCATTTTTCATCCTGCTTACAATGAACATTTTTGGACATGCTGCCAAAACCGACTGGATTTTGTTTATTCAGATTGCTACTTTTCTACTTTATTTCATTTTAGGAAAATATTTAATTGAGAAAATTGTAGCGACTTCCTTCAACATCGACGATTTTGTAGAGCTATTTAACTTACAAAAAGTAACATATCGAACTTATATTGGCGTTTTAATCCTTCCAATCAACGCTATTTTGTTCTATTACAACAATATTCCACAAATTATACCGCTAGGAATCATTGGTATTTCGCTGTGTATTAGTGTATACTCTTACTTTATTTCAATTAAAACGTATCAAAACGTAATTATCGGCAAGTTATTTTATTTTATTTTATATCTTTGCGCTCTTGAAATAGCCCCTTATTATTTTCTTTATTATTGGATAACAAAAGGGAGTGCTTAGAAAATATTTATAATATGAAAGTGAAAACAATTTTGGTGTCACAGCCTGAACCTAAAGTGGAGAATTCTCCTTACTTTGAGCTCCAACAAAAACACAAAATAAAAATTGATTTCAGACCATTTATTCATGTAGAAGGGGTTAGCGCAAAAGAGATTCGATTACAAAAAATCGATCTTAATCATTACACTGCGATCATTTTAACAAGTCGAAATGCTGTAGATCATTTTTTTAGAGTTGCTGATGAAATGCGTTACAAAGTTCCAGAAGGATTGAAATATTTCTGTCAATCTGAGGCCGTGGCGTTTTACCTTCAAAAGTATGTTGTGTACAGAAAACGTAAAATTTACGTTGGGGCAAAAGATTTTGCAGATTTATCTCCGTTAATCAAGAAGTACAAAGACGAAAAGTTTTTGCTTCCAGCATCTGACCAATTAAATGCAGATGCTCCTGTAACATTAAACGGTCTTAAAGTAGATTGGGCACAAGCTATTTTCTACAGAACTGTAATGAGTGATTTATCTGATTTAGCAGACGTTTATTATGACGTTTTAGCTTTCTTCAGTCCAACCGGAATCAAATCATTGTTTAAAAATTTCCCAGATTTTAAACAAAATGACACTCGAATTGCTGTATTTGGAAGCACAACTCAGAAAGAGGCTTTAGATCATGGTTTAAGAATTGATATTCTTGCTCCAACTCCTGAAACGCCTTCTATGACAATGGCACTTGAAAAATACGTAGCCGAAGCAAACAAAGGAAAATAACCTAACCAAGAGGAAAAAATATACTAGTTTTAAAATTCCAAATTCCAAATTAATCACTTGGGATTTGGAATTTTTTCGTTTTAAACACAATCCTTCTTGCTTGAGCTATATGTTCAAATTGGATATTTTTGGAATTTAATTTCCAGTTCTAGAATTTGGAATTTAATTTTTAGAATTTCCATTTTCAGAGCATTTTAATTACATTTGATTTCTATTGAAAACCCAAATCATAAAAAATAGTTTCAAATTGTAAGTTATGAAAATCAACTCTCTCTTAATTGAAATTGACGGAATCGATAAAGAAATTCTTCGCTATTTAATGGACGACGCACGAAAGCCCATTCTGCAAATCGCCAATAAAATAGGAATTTCTGGTGCGGCAATTCATCAGAGATTAAAAAAACTAGAACAATCAGGTGTTATCTCAGGATCTAAGTTTACTGTAAATCCAAAAGTTTTAGGCTATAATACAATGGCTTTTGTTGGGGTTTACTTGGATAAAGCCTCCAGAAACTCAGAAGCAGTAAAAGAACTGAGAAAAATTCCCGAAGTTCTAGAATGTCACTACACCACAGGAAACTGGTCTGTTTTAATTAAAATTATCTGTCGTGACAACGAACATTTGATGCAGCTTTTAAACACTAAAATTCAGGCTATTGAGGGAGTTTCCAGAACAGAGACCTTCATTTCTTTAGATCAACAAATTGATAGACAAATACAGCTTTAAACAAAGTAAATTCCAAAAAAAATCCAAACTCCATAAATTGGAATTTGGATTTTATAAAATTGGAATTTATTTTTTTAGTTCCTTCTGCTTCCAGAATATATCGAGATATAGTACAACAACGTTGCTATCGAACCGATGGCAGCAACTACATACGTTCTTGCGGCCCATTTTAAAGCATCTTTTGCTCCTGCTTGTTCTTCTGGCGTAAGCATATGTTTGTTTTCTAACCAAGCCAAAGCACGATTACTTGCATCATATTCTACCGGAAGTGTAATAACAGAAAACAAAGTAGTAGCTGCAAAAACAATAATTCCGATTAGCAATAATTGTGGAAAAACTTTGATCATAAGAATTCCAGCAATTAAAATCCATTGTACATAATTGGAAGCTACACTTACAATTGGCACCAACTTAGAACGCATTGTAAGCCATTCATATCCGATTGCATGTTGTACAGCGTGACCACATTCGTGTGCTGCAACTGCCGCTGCCGCTGCATTACGATGATTATAAACAGCCTCGCTTAAATTTACTGTTTTATCTGAAGGATTATAATGATCGGTCAATTGTCCAGGTGTCGAAATAACACGAACATCTGTAATTCCGTTATCAGCAAGCATTTTTTCAGCAATTTCTGCACCGCTCATACCGTTTCGCAATTGTAATTTTGAATACAACTCGAATTTACTCTTCAGCTGCGAGCTTACTAGCCAGCTGAACAACATAATAGCTCCAGCAATAATTAAATATCCTGATCCCATATTTTTTTTGTTTTTTTAGATTGATTTTTAAATTTACAAAACAAACATCAAATTACGCACCACTTTAACAAAATGTCATTTTGACATTTTTATACCAATTCTGGCTTAATTCAGCATATTGTTCTTCAACAAAAAAGCAATTAATTCTGCCACATTTTTCATTTTATATTTTTGAAGAATATTTCTACGATGGGTCTGAACCGTTAAAAAACTTAAAAACAAATCATCGGCTATTTCCTGAGTTGATTTTCCCTGAGAAAGCAGCAAAGCTATATCACGTTCTCTCCTACTCAAACCAGGAATGCGCTCTAAATCTTCAGATAAAGGCTGACTAATGATTGTTCGTACTTCTTCACTAAAAACAATTTCCCCCTCAATGGCTTTATAAATACAATTTTTAAATTCATCAAATGAAGCATTTTTAAGAATATAGCCGTTTCCACCGTTTTGAATAAACTGCATCACCAAACTTCTTTCAGACTGACTGCTCATTCCGATAATTACAATTTTAGGATGTTTCTGTTTGATTGTTTTACACAAATCAACTCCATTTATAACCGGAAGAAAAATATCCATTAAAATCAAATCGACTGTATTGTCTTCGATATAATCTAAAAGTGCGATTCCTGATTCAAATTTTTCGGTAATCTTAATATTTTCCAAATCCGACAACAAACCTGCGATTCCCGAAATCACAATCGGATGATCGTCTACAATTACTGTTTTATATATCATAATTTATAAGCTGTAATTAAATTTTCAACTCAATATAAGTTGATGTTCCTTTACCAATAACCGAATCGATTTCTAATTTTCCATTCATAAAAGCGACACGGTTTTTTATATTTCGCAAGCCCATTCCCTCGCGTTTTTCTGCAAATGCAACATTAAATCCAATTCCGTTATCTTCTACTGTGATAAAATAAACATCTTTATTTTGAGAACAAGAAACCAGAATCTGCGAAGCTTTAGCATATTTTAATGCATTATTTAAAAGTTCCTGAATGATTCTAAAAATCATCACTTTAAAATGTTGCGGCACACTTGCTTTTTTTATAAAATACTGCAATTCAATTGTCGTTTCCGAATTAGAATGCGAAGCACACAAATCTTTTAATGCGTGTTCTAATCCTAATTTCATTAAACTTTCGGGCATTAAATTCTGAGAAATATTGCGAAGTTCCTTTATAGAATCATTAAGCATTTCATTAATATTCGGATCGTTTTCTTTATGATCACGCTTAGAAAGATTCAAATGCATTTTCAATCCAGAAAGCATACTTCCGAGTCCGTCGTGTAAATCTCTGGCAATTCGTTTTCTTTCGATTTCTTCTCCTTGAATTAAAGCATTCGAAATCGACAATTTCTTCTCATTTTCGAGCACATCTAATTCTTGTTTATGATTGACCTCTTTCTGAAAACTTAACTTTTTCTGATAATTATTCCAGCTCCACAAAAACAAAACAGTCAAAAACAACAAAAACGAAAGCACCCCAAAAAGCATCGAGTTCAATCGATTATTATTGGCTTGTAAAATCGCTTTTTCATTTTCTGATTGCAATAAGGAAATCTTTTTTTCGCTTTCCGCTTTTTTGTATTTAGCCTCAAGTTCTACAATTTCGTTTGTTAGTTTATCTCCTTTAAGACTATCATTGACAACATTATATTTGTTGGAATAATAATATGCTTTCGAATACTCTTTTGTCGCATTATAAACCTTAGACAACTCTTTATAATAGTTTTTCTTGTCTATTATAAAAGAAGTATTTTCAATTAAATATTCGAGATTGCTTTTTGCTTTATCATAGTTTTTAAGCTTAAAAAGCACTTCATATTCTGCAAATTTCAATCGGTTTAAAGCAACCAGGTTTTTATGTTTTTCAGATGATTTTATTCCTTTGCCAAAACTGATTAAGGCTTCGCTATGTTTATTTTGTTTCGAATAATAAATCCCTTCTGAGTAAAAATAAGAATCGTTTAAGTTAGATTCCGGATAATCTTTTAAAGTCGAAAAAGCTTTATCCAAAATACTTTTCGCATCATAAAAATGTTTGAGTTCAACTAAATTCTCAGCATTAATAATATAAGTCTCCATTTTAGATTCTGCCAAAGTTGCCGACATTTTGGTTGCACTTTCTATATATTTCTGAGCCTTATCAAGATATTCTGCGGCTTTTTCTCGTTCATTATTATTCATAAAAATAATCCCCACCGCTTTACTCAAACCACTGATTAACTCATAATCACCACTTTTTTTTGCAATCGGAATGGCTTCATTTACGAGTAGTTTCATATAAGCATTTTCGTTATTCTTATGTTGTTGCAAGATTCCGTAATTCTGCAACACTATAGCTCGAAGTCGGTACGCTTCTTTGTAGCGGTATTTTTTCAGTTTTTCATTGGCTTGCAACAGCGCCTTTTCATAACCATCCAAATCTCCTTTTTCGACAAAACTATAAGCATTGTAATAAAGAGCGGCATCATTTACAAAAGGAAACTTCGTTTTTAAACGGTTTCCCTCTGCAAGAAATTCTTTGTATTTCTCAGCATCTTGAACCATTAAAAACAATTTGGCCAATCTAAAACTATTCAAACTCTTAATACTGTCGGACTTTACATTTTTGGTGTATCTGACAATACTGTCAATATAAACGGTATCATCATCTAATGAAAGAATCACTTGAGAATAAGAAACAACAGAGAAACTCAAAAAAAGCAATAAAGTGTAGATTTTATTCATAAATGGGGCATTTACTCAAAGTTATTAAAGCTTAATGACTTTCGAAAAGAAAAACCTGTCTTTTACCTGAAATCAGGTAATAAAAAATACATTTTATCAGGTATTGTTACCCGATTTATTAGCTTTTAACTTTGTTTAAATAAGATTTTAAATATAAATAATTAAAGGATTTACACATGAAAACACAATTGAAACAAATTATGCTAATGCTGACTCTTGTATTTACATTTGCTTCTTGCAGCAGCGATGACGATAAAGGATCTGTAAATAAATCAAGAGACGTTAAATTCGAAGTAACAGGAAATTTCACTGGAACAATTGATGCTGTTTACATTGAATCAGGAAATGCTGGACAAAGTGTAGATATCAATGCATTACCATGGACTAAAGAATTTACTGCTTCTGCAGATACTGCAGGTGTAGGAATAAATGTAACAGGTATTGGTGGTGCAGAGAACCAAACCATTACAGTTAAAATTTATGTTGGTGGAAAAGTAGAAAAAGAAACAACTGCAAAAGCAAAAAGCGACGGAACGGTTGTTGCTCTTCCGGGATCTTACATTTTCCCTCTTTAAAATTTAGTTTTAGAATTTAGATTTATGTTTTTGGTAAAAGAAAGCTTCGTAGGGGATTTTACGAAGCTTCTTTTTTTTATGACTCGAACTGATTGTTGATTTCTTCGAATTTTACAATTAGACTATTTATTTTTTCCTGCTGTTTTTTAATTTGCTTCGGACGGATGTAAAACCAATTAAAAAACATCCAAAGCAAAGTTATTCCATACGCTAAACTTGCTCCTAAAACACTCATTCTGCTTGCGTATTCATACATGTACAGACAAATTCCGATTGTTAGAAATACAAAATAAAAACTCATCATTTTGGTTTGTAAAAATTGCTGTTTCTTTTTAATGACAATCAGTTTGTGTAAATATTCCTGATTCGTTTGTGTTGAATCGATATTTTTATATTCGCCTAACAATTTGTTATACACAAACACATAAAGCATCATCGCCAGAATCGTTACCATAATTCCGATTTTGGTCGAAATAAATTGAGGTTGATAATACATCCAGATAAAAATGATAAATGCGCTTGTTGCCAAAAGTAGAATATTGACAATCCACAAACTGCGTAAAGCTGCTTTTTTAAATTTATTGACCCTTTCTAATAAATCTTTCATATCGGGCTGATTTATGGTTTGTTTTTTCCATAAATCTTTAAAATCTATATTGTTATCGTTGTTCATTTTCTTTAAATTTTTGAGTCAGTTTTTCTTTTATTCTGTGAATTTTCACCCTTACATTTGCTTCTGAAAGACCTACGATTTTGGCAATTTCAGCTTGCTTTACTTCTTCTAATTCCAGTGAAATAATGATACGATCTGTTTCAGGCAATTCAGCAATACATTGATACAAAAACTGAATCTGTGGTTCTATTGAATAATGTTTTTCTTCTGAAAGATGAACAGGAAGTTCCGATTTTGGAAATCGTTTCTGCTTTTCAATCTGCCTTAGACAATTATTGGAAGCAATTCTAAAAATCCAAGTTCCAATAGCCGACTCGTTTCTAAAGGTTTCCAATTTCTGCCAGACAATTATAAAAGTTTCCTGTGTCAAATCTTGTGCAGCATCATAATCGTTTACGAAACCCATGCAAAGCCTGAAAATTCGATCCCAATACGTTTTGTAGATTTGTTCAAATTCCATTTTTATTATTTTAAAAAAGTACTTAATTGCTCTAGATACCAAGCCGTATCATCGTACATAATAAAATGCAAACCATTTGTAGCATATTGAAAATTAGCCGTTTTTAAATTCTTATACTGATCTTCAATAGTTGGTTTTAAATTTATAAAATAAGATTCTAATAAAATTAAAGCTGGACATTTTATCTGCACGATTCTGTCTCTTAAATCAATATTATAAAAATCACAAAACATTTGCCCAAAAGTA
>NZ_DASWYK010000003.1:0-23986 GCF_036405015.1 Flavobacterium sp.
CTTTCGGATACATATCTCCAGAACCTTCATTATTTACGTCATAATGCCCTATAATTGGTTTATCGTTTGCAATATTTTTTCTGCATCCGATTACATATTCTCCTGCAGCTTCTTTTCCATAATAAAATTCAATAAAAAGACTTTCTGAATAGTTTGTAAAACTTTCGTGAATCCACATATCAGCAATATCTTTATACGTAATGTTATTTGCAAACCATTCGTGACCAGATTCATGAATAATGATGAAGTCGAATTTTAATCCCCAGCCGGTACCACTCAAATCGTTTCCTAAATAACCTTTTTTATATTGATTCCCGTAAGTTACAGAACTTTGGTGTTCCATTCCTAAGTAAGGAACTTCAACCAATTTATAACTATCTTCATAAAACGGATATGGTCCAAACCAACTTTCAAAAGCTTTCAACATTTTCGGAGCATCTTTAAAATGTTCTTTTGCTAAAGCCAAATTGTCTCTCAAAACATAATAATCGCAATCTAACTGACCTTTCTCACCTTGAAATTTCTCAGAGAAATTTACATAATCCCCAATATTAATATTTACTCCATAGTTATTGATTGGGTTTGAAACATACCAATTAAAAGTTTTAGTACCATCTTTTTCTTTTTTAACGCTTTTTAATCTTCCGTTAGAAACCTCTGTTAAATCTCCCGGAACATTTACACTGATTAACATGTTTTCTACTTCATCATACATATGATCTTTACACGGCCACCAAACACTTGCGCCTAAACCTTGACATGATGTAGCAATAAAATCTTTTCCGTTTTTATCTTTTTTCCAAGAAAATCCTCCATCCCAAGGTGCTTTAACCGCTTCTTTAGGTTTCCCTCCAAATGAAATCACAATTTCCTTAGTATCACCAACTTTTTGCTTTTCATTTAAAGTAATAAAGAAAGCATTTCCATTTCTTTCAAACTTTAATTCTTTTCCGTTTTGAGTCACTTTTGTGATATTCATTGGCTCTTGCAAATCGATTTGCATTCTGTTATTTTCTGTCAAAACAGTATAACGAACTGTATTTGATCCAGAAATAAATTTTTCTGCAGGATTTACTTTAACATCTAAATGATAGTATTTTAAATCCCACCAAGCTCTTTCTTTTGTAATACTTCCACGCAAAGTATCTTGATGTGTAAAAACAGTTTCTGACTTATTCAAAAGTCCTTGAGCATTGGCAGTAAAACCAAATAAAAAGGCGGTAAATACGCCACAAAAGTATTTTTTCATTATTTATAAGTTTGAAATAAATAAGTAATTAAACCCGTTAATCTTTAACAAATGTAAACATTCAGATCAATTTTTTTCGAATTTTATTATTTAATGGAATAAAAAAATACCGTTCAAATTCATTATTCTTCTCTATTTTAGTGGTTTTAAAATCCTAGACTCCATTGTATGAAATTTAATATTGTAGTTTCTTTTTGGTTTGTGATGTTTTCTACAATTGTAAGTTCACAAATAGTTTCTATTCACAAAACCAAAAACACAATCCAAATCGATGGTGATTTAACCGATTGGGAAACACCGTTCTTAGGACCATTTGTTATTCATAATTCGGGAGAAAAAGCAATTCAAAATACATTTGTATCTTTTTTATGGGATGATAAAAATCTATACATTGCATACAATTGTACTGATTCTAATATAGTTGGAAAACCTCAAAAAAAAGACGCTCAAATTTTTTATACAGATGATTTGGTTGAAATTTTTATTGATCCAGATGGAGACGGGCAAAATTATGTTGAAATTGGGGTAAATGCATTTTCAACTAATTATGATTTACTTCTAAAATGTATTTCACCAAAATGTGGAGGCTGGAAAACAGCAATAGATTTTAATATTATTGGGATGGAAACAGTAAGCAAAATAAATCCCGAAGGCTATACAGTTGAAATTAAAATTCCTTTTTTAAGTTTTGAAAAAATAAAAAATGGAGGTTTCCTAAAACCAAAAATTGGTACAAAATGGAAAGCAAATGCCTTTAGAATTGATTACGGTAAAACTATTGAATATCTTGCTTTACAACCTTATAAAAGTTCTAAATTCGGTTTTCACCAACCTGAAGAATTTGCTGTTTTTGAATTTGTGGAATAAAATTGTTTCAAGTTTCAGGTTTCAAGTTGCTCAACAGAACTTGAAACCTGAAACTTGAAACAAAAAACTACTTTTGTCGTTTCTTTAAAACGTCAACAACGTCGTTTAATTGATAACCTTTTGCTTGTAACAAAATCAAATAATGAAAAAGCAAATCAGCGCTTTCGCTAAGAAACAAATCGTCATTAGCATCTTTTGCTTCGATAACTACTTCTACAGCTTCTTCACCTACTTTTTGAGCAATTTTATTGATTCCTTTTTCAAATAAAGAAGCTACATAACTTTTCTCAGAATCAGCGTTTTCTCTTCTGGTTTTGATTGTATTTTCCAATTGAGAAATAAAACCATAATTTGCGTCATTTGGTTCTTGCCAACAAGTATCTGCACCAGTGTGACATGTTGGTCCGACAGGTTTTGCCTGAATCAAAAGCGTGTCGCCATCGCAATCATTTTTAATGCTTACTAAGTTTAAAAAGTTACCACTCTCCTCGCCTTTCGTCCAAAGTCTTTGTTTGGAACGGCTGAAGAAAGTCACTTTTTGTGTTTCTATTGTTTTTTGAAGCGATTCTTCATTCATATAACCCAGCATCAAAACATTTTTTGTTTCAGAATCCTGAATGATAGCCGGAATTAATCCGTGTGCGCTTTTGATATCGATTTCCATGTCTATTTTAGATTTTAGAGTTCAGATTTTAGATTTTAGATTTTAGATTACTGAACTTATATTGATTTTTGATATTGTAATTGATATTGAAAATTTTACAACCTTACTTCAATCCCGTTATTTCTCAACTCTTGTTTCAAAGCTTTAATCTCGATTTCTTTAAAGTGAAAAACACTTGCTGCCAAAGCGGCATCAGCTTTTCCTTCTTTAAACGAATCTACAAAATGCTGAATGTTTCCAGCGCCTCCCGAAGCAATAATTGGAATATTTACTAATTCCGAAAGTTTAGCCAAAGCTTCGTTTGCAAAACCATTTTTAGTTCCGTCATTATCCATCGAAGTGAATAAAATTTCTCCAGCCCCACGTTCCGCGACTTCAACAGCCCAATCGAATAAATTTAATTCTGTTGGTACTTTTCCGCCTACAAGATGCACAATCCATTGTCCGTCAATTTGTTTGGCATCGATTGCAACGACAACGCACTGACTTCCAAATTTCTGAGCCAAATCATTAATCAATTGTGGATTTTTAACTGCCGATGAATTGATTGAAACTTTATCTGCTCCGTTATTCAGCAGAATATCAACATCTTCTACAGACGAAATTCCGCCTCCAACCGTAAACGGAATATTGATTTTTTCCGCCACACTTAGTACCATATTCACAAGCGTTTTACGTCTTTCTTCTGTTGCTGAAATATCTAGAAAAACCAGTTCGTCCGCGCCTTCAGCCGAATAAATTTCCGCCAACTCTACAGGATCACCAGCATCGCGTAAATCAACAAAATTAACGCCTTTTACGGTTCTTCCGTTTTTTATATCTAAGCAAGGTATAATTCTTTTTGCTAACATTCTTTTAGTTGTTTCACAGAGATTCACAAAGATTTCTCAGAGCTGCACAAAGATTTTTTTTGCGAATCTTTGTGTTTTGCTTTGCGTCTCTTTGCGAAGTAATCTATTTATTTAAAATATAATTTTCAAGTTGCTTAAGTGTAATTCTTCCTTCGTAAATCGCTTTTCCGATTATAGTTCCTTCACAACCTAATTCGGCTAATTTTGGTAATTCGTCGAAAGTTGAAATTCCTCCTGAAGCGATTAATTTTACTCCCTTCGCTTCAGCTAAAATTTTGCTGTATAAATCAAAACTTGGTCCTTGAAGCATTCCGTCTTTTGCAATATCGGTACAAATAACATACTGAATTCCTTTTAATTGATAATCCTGAATAAACGGTACCAAATCTTCATTTGATTCTTCTAACCAACCTGAAACGGCAATCTTTTCATCTTTCGCGTCTGCTCCCAAAATGATTTTTTCTGAACCATATTCAGAAATCCATTTTTCGAAAATGGCTCTGTTTTTTACTGCGATACTTCCGCCAGTAATTTGATTTGCACCACTTTCAAAGGCAATCCTCAAATCATCATCTGATTTTAATCCGCCACCGAAATCAATTTTTAAGCTTGTTTGCGTTGCAATTTGCTCTAATATCTTATAATTGACAATTTTGCTTGATTTTGCACCGTCAAGATCTACTAAATGCAAGTATTCGATTCCGTGCGCTTCAAATGATTTCGCCACTTCAAGTGGATTTTCATTGTAAATTATCTTCGTATCATAATCACCTTTGGACAAACGAACGCATTTTCCTTCAATGATATCTATGGCTGGTATTATTCTCATTTTTATAATTTTAGATTTCTGATTTTAGATTTTAGATTTTTCTAAAATTGAAATTGATTTTTTGATATTGTTATTGAATTGGAATTTGGGATTTAATTTTTAGAATTTAACCTTAAAAAGTTTCCTAAAATCTTTTCTCCAACATCACCACTTTTTTCTGGGTGAAACTGAGTTCCGTAAAAATTATCTTTTTGCAAAGCTGATGCATATTCAACGTCGTAATTAGTTATGGCAATGGCTTCATCGCAATTTGGCGCGTAAAAACTATGAACCAAATACATGAACTCATTTTCAGAAATCCCTTCAAACAAATCAGTTTTTAATTCATAAATCTGATTCCATCCCATTTGAGGCACTTTTACATTGTTTGAAAATTTCAAAACATCAACATCAAAAATCCCTAAACCTGCTGTATTTCCTTCTTCGGTTTTGTTGCACATCAACTGCATTCCAAGGCAAATTCCCAATACAGGCTGTTTCAATTGCGGAATCAAACTATCCAAACCGCTTTCTCGAAGTTTTGTCATTGCGGAACTCGCTTCGCCCACGCCAGGAAAAATCACTTTATCCGCCGATTTAATTTCCTCAGGATTATTACTCAAAACCGCTTTAAAACCCAATCTTTCAATAGCAAACATAATGCTCTGAATATTTCCTGCTCCGTAATTTATAATTACTATTTTCAAAATTATTTTAGATTTTAGATTTTAGATTTTTAGATTTCTCTTCAATATAAAATCATTAATACTATTTTACTTAACCGCAAGGTTCGCAAAGATTTACGCTAAGAACGCAAAAAAACTTGTGTGCTTCGCGGTTAAACTTTTTACAACATACCTTTAGTACTTGGAAGAATCATTTTTTCAGTATCTCTTTTTACGGCCACTTTTATTGCTTTCGCGAAAGCTTTAAAAATTGCTTCTATTTTGTGATGTTCGTTGATTCCTTCTGCTTTGATATTTAAGTTCGCTTTTGCTCCGTCTGTGAATGACTTGAAGAAATGATAAAACATTTCTGTTGGCATTTTACCTACCATTTCACGTTTGAATTCCGTTTCCCAGATTAGCCAGTTTCTTCCTCCAAAGTCAATTGCCGCTTGCGCTAAACAATCATCCATTGGCAAGCAGAATCCGTAACGCTCGATTCCTAGTTTGTTTCCTAACGCTTTCGCGAAAACTTCACCAAGAGCAATTGCCGTATCTTCGATTGTATGATGTTCATCTACTTCTAAATCGCCTTTTACAGTAATTTCTAAGTCCATTTGACCGTGACGTGAGATTTGATCTAACATGTGATCAAAAAACGCAATTCCGGTATCGATTTTGCTTTTTCCAGTTCCGTCAAGATTTAAATTGATGTAAATATCAGTTTCGTTTGTTTTTCTCGTAATCGAGGCAGAACGCGCTTCTAATTTCAAAAACTCATAAATCGTTTTCCAATCCATTGACTGTAAAACTATTGTTTCATTTAGCTCTTCACGTTTGGATGAAATTTCATTACTTCCAATTCCATCGGTATTATTCATAAAAATGGCTTTTGCACCAAGATTTTTTGCCAATTCAACATCAGTCAAACGATCTCCTAAAACAAAAGAATTAGCCAAATCGTATTCAGGATTGTTTAAATATTTAGTCAACATTCCAGTTCTTGGTTTACGTGTTGGTGCATTTTCTTCTGGAAAAGTTCTGTCGACGAAGATTTCATCAAAAACAACACCTTCGTTTTCAAATGCTTTTAAAATGAAATTTTGCGTTGGCCAAAACGTATCTTCTGGAAAACTATCTGTTCCTAATCCGTCTTGATTGGTTACCATTGCTAATTCGTAATCCAATTCAGAAGCGATTTTTGCTAAATATTGAAACGCTTTTGGATAAAACTCTAATTTATCTAAGCTGTCTAATTGGTAATTTTCAGGTTCTAAAACAATCGTTCCGTCACGATCAATAAAAAGTACTTTCTTCATGTTTTTTTATTTTTTCTGCCACGAATTCTCGAATTATATTTATTCAAACTTAAAATCCTTGACAGAATATGTGCTAATTGCACTAATTATCAAAAATTAAATAAAATTCGTGAATTCGTGGCTAATATATTTTTAGCTTAATGATTTCAATTCTCTAATTACAACTGCATTTTCTTCTTTTGTTCCGATTGTAAAACGAAGACAATTTTCGCATAAAGGTTGTGTTGTTCTATTACGAATTACAATTCCTTTTTCAATTAATTGATTATATCTTTTGTTGGCATCATCTACTTTAGCTAAGATAAAATTAGCTTCTGTCGGATATACTTTTTCCACAAAACTCACTTCAAGCAAAACTTTAAGCAATTCTTCTCTTTGTTCAACAATTGAAGCTATTTCTTGTTTAATTTTATTTGAATCTTTTAAACGCTCGATCGCTCTTTGTTGTGTTAATTCGTTAACATTATAAGGCGGTTTAATTTTATTCAAAATTGAAATTACAACTTCAGAAGCGTAACAAATTCCTAAACGAATTCCTGCTAAACCATATGCTTTAGAAAGTGTTTGTGTAATCACTAGATTTGGATATGCATCAATTTCTGTCAGCCAACTTTCTTTCTCTGAAAAATCAATGTAAGCTTCGTCAATCACAACCAAACCATTGAAGTTTTGAAGCAATTTCACTACACTTTCATCTGAAAATGAATTTCCTGTTGGATTATTTGGCGAACATAAAAAAATGATTTTGGTATTCTCGTCAACAGCTTCAAGGATTTTTTCTACTTGTGGTTGAAAATCAGTTGTTAAAAGGATTTCTCTATTTTCTACCGCATTGATATTCGCTAAAACGCCATACATTCCATAAGTTGGTGGTAGTGAAATAATATTGTCTTTATTTGGCTCACAGAAAGCTCTGAAAAGTAAATCTAGAACTTCATCGCTTCCGTTTCCTAATAAAATCTGACTTTGTTTAGTCAAATTGTTTTTAGCCAAAATCGCTTTAACCGAATTTTGCTGTGGATCTGGATAACGATTTACGCCATTTTGAAATGGATTTTCATTCGCATCCAAAAAAATCATCTCGGCTGTATCAAAATCTTCAAACTCATCTCTTGCAGACGAATATGGCTTTAAAGATTTTACGTTTTCACGTGTTATTGTATTTATATCGAAGGTACTCATTTGTTTTATTTTTTTTAGAATATAGAAAATAGAGTAAAGAGAATAGACTTTTCGTCTTACTCATTTTCTTGTTTCTTTTATCTATATTCTATTTTCTATAATCTATATTCTCTATTCCAAACTCTTTAATCTCAACGTCACAGCATTTTTATGCGCTTGCAATCCTTCGGCTTCAGCCATTCTTTCTATAGCTTTTCCGATGTTTTGAATTCCTTTTTCTGAAATCTTTTGGAATGTCATCGATTTCATAAAGCTATCCAGATTTACTCCGCTATAATTCTTAGCATAACCATTTGTTGGTAAAGTATGATTTGTTCCAGAAGCGTAATCTCCGGCACTTTCTGGAGTATAATTTCCGATGAAAACAGAACCGGCATTTACGATTCCGTTACAATAGAAATCATCGTATTGAGAACAAATTATAAAGTGCTCAGGACCATATTCGTTGATTAAATCCAAAGCAGTCTGATCATTCTCTACATAAATCAATTTCGAATTTTCGATTGCTTTTTCTGCAATTGCTTTTCTTGGAAGAACTTCTAATTGAGCTTGTACTTCTTTTTCCACCTCTTCAATTAGTTTTTTTGAAGTTGAAACCAAAATTACCTGACTGTCAGTTCCGTGTTCTGCCTGAGACAATAAATCTGAAGCTACAAAAGCAGGAACCGCAGTATCATCTGCAACAATTAACAATTCTGAAGGTCCAGCGGGCATATCAATTGCAACTCCAAATTGTGTTGCTAATTGTTTAGCAACCGTTACAAATTGATTTCCTGGACCGAAAATTTTATAAACTTTAGGAATGGATTGTGTTCCGAAAGTCATTCCTGCAATTGCTTGAATTCCGCCAACTTTTAGAATTTTAGTCACTCCACATAAATTAGCAGCATATAAAATTGCTGGATTTATTTTTCCTTTTTTATCTGGTGGAGAACACAATACAATTTCTTTAGAACCAGCGATTTCTGCTGGAACTGCCAACATCAAAACAGTCGAAAACAAAGGCGCTGTTCCGCCTGGAATATACAATCCGATCTTTTGAATTGGTCGTTTTTCCTGCCAACAGTTTACTCCTGCGATTGTTTCTACTTCAACACGATCCGTTTTCTGTGCTTTGTGAAATTTGTAAACATTATCTTTAGCCAATTGAATTGCTTCTTTTAATTCATTTGGAATCAATTGAATAGCTTCTTCAATTTCTTCTTTTGAAACTTCGTAATTATCTTGAGAAATTCCATCAAATATTGAAGTATATTTCGCAACCGCTTCATCGCCTTTTTTCTGTACTTCTCTAAAGATTTCTTTTACCGTAACCTCAATATCATCAATAGCTTGAGTCGGTCTTTTTAATATATCTGACCAGATTTCTGGTTTTGGATTGTCTATTTTATTCATAATATTTTCAATATTAAATTCCAAAGCTTTAAATACCAAATTCCAATTCTTTGTCTATTTTTTTTTTACAGCAAAGGCGCAAGGTTTTATTTATTCTCTTTGCCAATAAAAACGCTAAGTTCGCAAAGATTAGGATTGGAATTTGGAATTTTATAATTGGAATTTCTTTTAACTATAGTACCATTTTCTCGATTGGGCAAACCAAAATTCCTTCTGCTCCTACTTCTTTTAATTGATCAATTACGTCCCAGAAAGTATCTTTATCGATTACAGAGTGAACACTGCTCCAACCTTCTTGTGCCAACGGAAGAACTGTTAAACTTCTTAAAACTGGAAGAATTTTTCCAACGGCTTCGATTTTGTCGTTTGGAACGTTCATCAAGATATATTTCGAATTTCTAGCTCTTAAAACGGCTTGAATTCTGAATTTTAAAGTATCAATGTGTTTTTGAATTTCTGGAGAAACTTTTGGAGAAACTGCTAAAACTGCTTCACTTTTTAAGATTACTTCAACTTCTTTTAAGTTGTTTTTGAAAAGTGTGCTTCCGCTTGAAACGATATCTACAATTGCATCTGCAAGTCCGATATTTGGAGCGATTTCTACAGAACCTGAAATTTGGTGAATGTCTACTTTCAAACCAAATTTATCAAAATATTCGTTAACTGTGTTTGGATAAGACGTTGCAATTCTAAGGTTTGCTAAATCTTGGATAGAATTGTATTCGAAGGTTTTAGGAACGGCTACTGAAACTTTACATTTAGAAAAACCAAGTTTTTGAACTACTTCAATTCCTTTACCTTTTTCTACCAAAAGATTGTCGCCAACGATTGCTAAATCTACTACTCCATCAATTAGATATTGAGGAATATCTGAATTTCTAAGATATAAAACTTCAAGAGGAAAATTGGAAGCTTCTGCTTTTAACTGATCTATTCCGTTGTTGATTGAAATACCACAGTCTTTTAGAATTTGGATACTGTCTTCGTTTAAACGACCCGATTTTTGAATTGCAATTTTTAAAGTACTCATTTTTTTTAGTTGTTTGTTGGATTAATAGTTTGAGTACAAAGAATTGGTATAAAAAAACCCGTTTGATGTACTCAAACGGGTTTTAAAATATGATGATTTACACACATACCATTAACACATCGCTTGAGAGCAATAATGTAAATGATGATGATGTAATTGATTTGAAATCATTGTTTGGTTTGTTTTATAATTCTTTGATTCGGTTGCAAATATACTAGATAAAATATTTAAAAAGCAATTTTTATTTTAACTTAACGATAGTTTATTGTTAAAAAACATTTTACATCGTCTCATACTTAATAATTTCAAAATTACTTTAACGCATTATTAAAGTCGTCAAAAACCAGCAACACTTTGGTTCCTTTTCCCATTTCGCTTTCAATTTTAAATTTAATCTGAAGCAAATCAGTCATTCTTTTTACAATAAACAACCCAAGTCCAGTTCCTTTTATTTCAGAGTGATTCAAAGAATCTGATCTAAAAAACGGATTTAAAATAGACTCAAGATCTTTCTTAGCAATTCCAATTCCTTGATCTGAAATAGTGCAGTTAATTTTATCCTTTTCTCTTGATAAAGAAATTTTAATTTCGCTTGCCGTTTTTGAATATTTTACCGCATTAGAAATAATATTACGGAGAATTGTAACTACCAAAAAAGTATCCGAATAGGTATAAAAATCATCAGGAGTTTCTAAAACTACATTTAATTTTCCCGTTTTTATTTTCTCCGAATTCAAGGTCAGAACATCTAAAATAACAGCATTTAAATAAACTGTTTCTCTATGAATATTCTGTTTTTGATTCTCAAAACGAGCCATCATTAACAATTGGTCTACCAGCGAATTCAAATGATCTACTTCATTAATGCAATAATTAATTTTTTCTTCATACTCCTTACTATCTCTAGGTTTACGTATCAATACCTCAAGTGTTCCTTTAATAACTGTTAAAGGAGTCCTTAGTTCATGAGAAGCATCTGAAGTAAACTGTTTTTCACGCTCAATCGCATCTTCAATTCTATTTAATAAATTATTGATTGTTTTAGAAAGCGTAAACAATTCATCTCTTGTTTTAGGAAGAGGAATTCTTGCCGTAAGATTATCTTTTGTAATAATTTTTGAAGTCTGAATAATATCATTTATTGGTTTTATACTTCTGCCTGCAAAAAACCGGGCAAGGAAAAACAAAATAAAAAGAATGATAGGAAAAGTAATCATCAAAGTATCCATCAGATTATCTAAAACTTTAGACGAATCTGAAAGTGACATCGCAATAATCAGATAGCCAATTCTTTTTGATTTCAAATCTAATGGCACTTGAATCTGGCGAATTTTATTTCCCAATAACTGGGTATCAAAAAGCTGAAAATAGTCTCTACTTTCATGAAAAACTAACTTTTCATTTTTCAAATTGGGAGACTTTTCAATTATTTTCTTGTTCAAATCCAAAAACTGAACAAAAACAGGATTTACATCGACAGAATTATGTTCTCTTTCCTCCCATTCTTCAGCATCCATGAAAATAACAACACCATTTTCAATTTTCAATTCCTTTAAATGATCTTGAACTTCTATGTTTAGATTTTCATCAATATGATTATAAACTGTGAGTTTTACAATGAAATAAATAGCAGAAAAAACGGCTAAAACTAAAAGTCCAGTTCCTACAATATAGTTTAAGGCAATTCTATTTTTAAAAGATAATGATGTCATTTTTAATCATTGGCGATATACCCAATGCCGCGAATAGTTTTTATATAATCTTCTTCAATTTTGAGATTCAGTTTTTTACGAATAGCATTCATGAAAACGTCTATCACACCTGTATCATATTCAAAGTTTATTTCCCAAACATCTCTTAAAATCTGGTTTCGTGTACAAACTTTACCTTTGTGCTGAATCAAATACGCAAGCAATTCAAACTCACGCTGTGTAAGCGCTATTTCTTCTGTATCTTTTAAAACAATATGTTTAGACAGATCCATTGTAATAGTACCAAGCGTAAGTGTTTCTGTTTGTTTTTTGTTTCTAAAGTGAACTTTTATACGTTCTACTAATTCCTCAAAACTGAAAGGTTTTTTGATATAATCATTTGCTCCTGCTTTTAAACCTTCAATGGTTTCCTGAACAGTATCTTTTGCAGTTAAGAAAATTATTGGAGTTTGTTGATCTTTAATCCTTATGGCTTTACAAAGATCAAGTCCATTAATTTTTGGAATCATCCAATCTAAAAGAATCAAATCAAATTTCTGACTCTGAACCAGCTCAAAACCTTTGGAACCATCACTTGCAGTAGTTACCTGATAGCCTTCTTCTTGTAAACCTTGTTTAAGAAACTGAACAATTCCTAACTCGTCTTCAACTATTAAAATATGCATTTATCGTGTCTAATTTAAGATTTGCCATTCATTTTTATAATTCAAAGATAAATAATTTAACACTTTAAAATGAAAGAAATTACGTACGTGTTAGAATATTTTATATCTTAAGCGAATATTAAGTTAACGTTAAGTAAGGTAAAAGTCGAACTTAATCTGGCGTTAATGAATCATAATTAATTTTGTAAAAAAATACTGTATGACTTTTTATAAAAAACTTTCGCCTTTCTACAATCTAGCCCTATTGTACTTTATTGTAAGCTTCATACTGAGAATAGTCCTACTATTTCATCCTATTACACAAAGTTCTTTTACTTTTTCTGAAGACTTAAAAATCTTTGTGTTAGGAATTGCTTCAGACTTTTTTGTATTTGTATTGGCAGCTTCTTTTTTGTGGCTGTACCTTATTTTTATTTCGAATTCAAAATACAATAAGCCTTATGGATATTTCATTCTTGCAGGTTTTATAGCTTTATTAATTTACACAGCATCTGGTAAAAGCATTTTTGACGAATATGGTGGAGCTTTACCAAAGATTGTTTTAATCTTTGTTTCGATAAAAACAGTACTCTTTTCTCTTTTTCTTTTTCTTCCAAAAAATCGTGACAAAATCAGATTTTGGCTTTTTACTTTTGTAATCTTTTTATATGTTTTATTGATTCTTCAAAATGGAATTAGTGAATTTTTCTTTTGGAATGAATTTGGTGTAAAATATAATTTTATCGCTGTAAACTATCTTATTTATACCAATGAAGTTATAGGTAACATCATGCAGTCTTATCCAGTAATTCCAATATTTTCTGCACTATTTATCATTACAGCAATCATTACTTATTTTATTGTAAAAAACTCCCGAAAATATATCGACGAAATTCCGACTGTTTCTGAAAAACTAAAAATTTCAGCAGTTTACTGCACTTTATTCGTTTCCTCATTATTTGCTATTCCTGGTTTGGCAAAAACAGAAACTTCTAAAAACATCTTTGTCAACGAATTACAATCAAACGGAATCTATAAATTCTATCTGGCTTTTCAGAATAACAAATTAGATTATTTTAAGTTCTATAAAACTATCCCAGATCAAAAAGCTTTTGCGTTGTTAAAACAACAGTTACCTGCAATTTCAGGAAAAAACACCATACAAGACGTTAAAAATGATTCTGTAGAAAAACATAAAAACGTTGTCTTAATTACTGTTGAAAGTCTAAGCGCAGATTTCATGAAAATGTATGGGAATAAGCAAAACATCACACCTTTTATTGACAGTTTAGCTCAAAAAAGTCTTTTATTTACCAATCTTTATGCTGCCGGAAACAGAACTGTTCGCGGTCTTGAAGCAGTTACTTTATGCTTACCTCCAACTGCTGGTGAAAGTGTTGTAAAAAGAGAGGACAATAAAAACAAGTTTTCGACTGGATCTGTTTTTCGCAAAAAAGGATACAATGTAAAGTTCATGTATGGCGGAGATGCTTTTTTTGATAACATGCAGGATTTTTATTCTGGAAATGGGTATCAGATTGTGGACAAATCAAACTTTTCTGAAAATGAAATTACTTTTTCGAATGTATGGGGAGTTTGTGACGAAGACATGTACAATAAAGCAATTAAGATTATGAATACTGAAGCAAAGCAAAACAAGCCTTTCTTCAATCATATTATGACAGTAAGCAATCATAGACCTTTTACTTATCCGAATAATAAAATTGATATTCCTGGAAATATTAAATCTCGTGACGGTGGCGTAAAATATACTGATTACGCACTAAAACAATTTTTTAATCAGGCTAAAAAACAACCTTGGTTTAACAATACTGTTTTTGTAATTGTAGCTGATCATTGTGCTTCAAGTGCCGGAAAAACAGAACTTCCATTAGACAAATATAGAATTCCGGCTTTAATTTATTCTTCAGATATAAAACCTGAAAAATATACAAAGTTAATGTCTCAAATTGACCTTATGCCAACTGTTTTTGGTTTATTGAATTTTGATTATGAAAGTAAATTTTTCGGTCAGGATGTTTTTAAACCAGATTATCAGCCGAGAGCTTTAATTGCAACTTATCAGGATTTAGGTTTAATTACAGACAATGTTCTAACTATTTTATCTCCAAAACAACAAATCAAACAGTTCCAGTTAAAACTTAATGAAAAGAATGGTTTAGCTCCTGAATTTCAGATTTATTACGACCAAATTCCATTGAAATCTGAAAACACCAGCTTAGTAGATAAAACTATTGCTTATTATCAGTCTGCATCTTACGTTTTAAAGAAAAAAGAATATCAGCTCAATAACTTAAGTTTAACAACAAAGAATAACAAGATGTACGCAAAGGTTCAATAAAGTGAATTAATCAAACATTTCTACGGAGCGTATAATCATGGTGCCAAATTTTATTTCCATCGAAGAGATACTCCTACAGAATATTAAAATTTATTGAAGCAAAAAAGCCTCAAATTCCTTAAAAGAATTTGAGGCTTTTTTTAGTTTCGGTTCAATTTGAAAACTTAAACTTTAAATTAATCATTCTGATTTCTCATTCCGAATAAATCTCCTTTTTGGAAAAGATCCCAATCTTCTTTCAAAGCTTTAGCGTTTCTTTTTGTAACCTCTGGAGAATCTAAATCACTTAAATCTGGTTTTCCTGCATTTACCCATGCCGTATACCAGAAACTTGCTGTTGCTGTAATTGCTTTTCTCATTTGACTTTCAACCATACCATTTAGCTGTTCATGCAGTTTTTTAGCATATTCATCAGAGAAAACAGCTGTATTGTATTTGCTTTTTAAAATCTTTCCATCAGCATCCATTTTAAAAACTTGGTTTTCAGGAGTAGCTGTTCTAAGTTTTTTATCGATATCCAACAAAGGCTGCGCTAAACTGTGTGTATCATTAATCATATCCCAAATTGCTTTATGAACATCGTCATAATGATGCGCATAAGGAACATTTAATTTATAATTTTTAGCAAATAACTCAGGAAGTCTACTCTCCCAAAGAGAATGAATTCCTTTTTGATCAGTCAATTGTCCGTCATGATTTGCAGAAGTATGTAACGGCATGTGTGCATCACCAATATAATGACCTAAATCTGCTGCCAAAAACAAGATCTCAGCTCTATTTTTATCTTTAAAAGCTTTGGTTAATTTGACCATCATATCTTCAATATACCAAGGTAAGATTCCATTATCGCTTAAGAATTTGGCATCATACTTTTTCTTAGCTTCTTCTAAACTTTGTGGATAACTATCAGCGGGACCAAAGTTTTCCATATCAAAATAATGCCTCGGGCCTTCATCCTTATAACTTAAAGCATATTTGCGGATATCTGGCACTGAAGCTTCTTGAGTAATAAAATCAATGTGGTTGTAAAAGAAAGTCTGAAGCGGATAAGGCAAAGCCATTACAGCTGCTTTATTAATTCTTTCGTGACCAACAATTCCCCAGGATAAAGTAAAAAAACCAATAATTAAAGCACCAATTGCTATTAACCTTGGGTTCGATTTGAAGTTTTTCATTTTTGTTTTTTTATTTGAGGGAGCAAATGTACCTTATTTATGGATAATTCAAAGTATAACCTTCTAACTTTATCTAAATTTAATTTTTTACGGTTTTTAAACTATATAAGTAACATAATTTCATATAAAGAATATTTTCTTTTGTAAGTTTGTTAATGGACTAAACCTTATAAACATGCGCTTTATTTTCCTAAACATAATCTTCTTTTTGTCGACAATTTGCTTTGCTCAGGATATCGACATAAAACCGAAAAATGTTAGTGATACTATATTAAATTCAAAAAGAACACTTAGATTTTCAGATCCTTTTAACGAGGAAAGAATAATGCAGAAATTGTTTCCTGGAAAATTATACCATCTTCCAGATAAAAACACTTTTGTAAGCTGGACTTGTAAAACTTGCAAACCCGCTCCTTTTCCAGATGTAAATGGCGTAGAAGGTGATCAAATGTTTCCTTATACTAATGGTGTCGCTACGAGACTATTAGCAAACATTGATTATTCTGATTCTAAAGAAAATAAGTTTAAAATAATTGCTTTTAATCATTCTGTACATGATGAAGATGGATTGCAAACTGGTCGTTTTTCTGGTGGTTTATTAGGGCTGGCTAAATTTGCGAAAAACGGAAAGATTTGGGAAATGAAATCTTTCCAACCTGCTGTTGCTGCTTTCGGGGCTTTTGCACAATGCCCTACTCCAAAGATTGTCGAAATTGGAGAAGATCAATTTGCTTTTACTCTATCTCACATTAATGGTGGCGCAGGCGGTCCTTATGAAGGTTATCTTTATCTTGTAGCTGGATTTGATGGAAAATACCAGATTATTATGGAAGTTCCTGCTTATCATTTAACCAATGTTGCTAGTATTAACTGGTCGGGTTCTTATAAAGTTGTTGATGATACCACTAAAAAGCATTTTAGAGATATCATCATTAAAACAAACGGTACTTTTAATAAAGAAGCAAAAGCTGAAGATGAATTTGAAGCAACTCTTCCTCAAGAAATAGCTGAAATGGCCAAAACTAAAACCAAGTTTGATTTTGAGATTGAAAGACGTTTTAGTTTTAAAGGAAAATTCTATAAAATGGTAGACAAACCAACAGTAAAATTTTCTAATGTAAAATAATTAGTTAAAATAAAGGATTGCTACCAAAGCTAAAACAGCGATAAAAATCCAAAGAAAAACACCCTGTAACAAAGGCTTTACTCCTACTGTTTTTAAAGTCGTAAAATTTAAAGTCGCGCCAATTAAAAACAAAGTAATCGTTAATCCGATTTTTGCAATACCAACAATGTGTGGTGCGAAAAGATTTACTGACGAAACAAAAGTATTTAGAAGCATAGCAACAATAAACAAGCCAATAAAGTATGGGATTTTGATTTTAGAATTCTTATTTTTAAAGACAAAAGCCGTAATCAATGATATTGGAATAATCCATAAAGCTCTTGCCAGTTTTACGGTTGTGGCTACTTGTAAAGCTTCAGCACCATATTTATTCGCTGCTCCAACGACAGAACTTGTATCGTGAATAGCAATGGCACACCACAATCCAAAATCTTTCTGGGACAAATCTAATTGATGTCCAATGAAAGGAAAAATAAATAAAGCTATCGAATTCAATATAAAAATTACGCCCAAAGCAACAGAAGTTTGATTCTCATTAGACTTGATAACTGGAGCAATTGCTGCAATGGCGCTTCCTCCACAAATAGCTGTTCCGCAAGAAATTAAATGTGATGTTTTTCTTTCGGTCTGAAGCCATTTCCCTAAAAGAAAACCAAAAAACAATGTGCTAAAAATTGAAAGTATAGTCAGAACAAAACCTTCTTTACCTACGGAAACAGCACTGTAAGCATTCATTCCAAATCCTAAACCCACAACAGAAAATTGTAAAAGAAATGTAATTGCTTTGTGATTGAATTCTACAAATGGATTTCCGAAAACATTCACTATAATAACTCCCAATAAAAGTGCAATTGGAGGCGAAATAATCGAAAATAAACACAACAAGATTACTGCAATAAAAAGTAATTGTTGTAATGAATGACTAATTTCAAATAGTTGAGTTGTTGCTTGTTGTTTTGTTTTCAAAATAATGGGTATTGATATTTACCCTGCAAAGTTCTATCGTTTATCTTGAAAACACCAATCGTAATTTACAATCGACTATAACTTCAAGTTATAATGAGAAGCTAAATTTTGAATAAATAATTCTGACAAGGAATCAGATTTCCCTTGTAATGTTATGACATAAAAATATCTTTCTATGGATAATTTTTCGACATCTAAAACAATCAATTCTTTGTTTTTCAATTCTTTGCTTACAGCATGAATCGACATGAAAGCAAAACAATCTGAATTTAACAAATAAGATTTAATGCTTTCTGTACTTCCTAACTGCATCTCAATTTGTAAATCATTAAATTTCAAACCTGCTTGTTTCAAGGCAAATTCTATAACTTCAAGTGTTCCAGATCCACGTTCACGGGTTATGAATTTCATTGATTTTAAATCGTTTACCGAAATTTCATTCCTTTTTGCTAATGGATTTGTATTATTACAAACCAAAACCAATTCATCTTTTAAAAACGGAATGTATTTTATGGATTGATTTTTAGATTGTCCTTCTACAATTCCGATTTCGATTTCTTTATTAATTAAAGCGTTTTCAATTTGTTCCGTATTTCCATTCAGTAAATTAACTTTAATGTCTTTTTGCTTTTGATGAAAGCTAGCTAAAACCGGAGAAATTATATATTGAGAAATGGTTGTACTAGATCCTAAACGCAGTAAACCTTGACGTTCATTATTAAAAGAACTCATTTCGAAGTCTATTTCGCGATAGATATCGAAAATACTTTTAGTATATTTTAGAAGTATTTTTCCCGCTGGAGTTAAGGCGATTTTAGAACCGTTTCTTTCGAAAAGCTTGGTTTTATAAGTTTCTTCTAATTCTTGAATGTGTTTAGAAACTGCTGGCTGTGTAATATACAATTCTGTTGCCGCTTTAGTAAAATTAAGTCGGAGTGCAACGGTGTAAAATACTTTAAGCCTGAAATCCATAATAATAAATTTTTAATTCTAATACACCTTCTTCCGTAGTATTTTTTTGCGATAAAATAATTTTAAAATTTACAACAAAAGTTCAGGTCGATACTCAAAATGCATTGTGTCATAATGTTTCCAATTTCCTCCCCAAATAAAGCCATATTTTTCAAAAATTGAAACTAATTTAAGGGGAATTTGATTTCTATACGAAAGAGTAGCTTCTTCATTTTTACATTTACAATCCCATTGCCAATAATTAGAATTTTTGACATTAATATCTATTGTCATTCCATAACTATGCATACTCAATCGGTTTGTTCCTGAAATTTTCCTCCAACTAAATGTGCCTCCAATAGCATTAATGTATTTTTTAAACTCTGGATTATTATCTAATTCTGCTGAAAGTTTTTTTACTATTTTATCAATGCCATTTATGGTTGTAACTTTTATTTTCTGATTGACTAATTTCGGACACCAAATAATTTCAGTCATTTTTGATTCAACTTCTGCTTTTGAATTTCCGTAAATTTTCTTAAAAAAAGCTTCATTTCGAATTCTTCCTGCATCTTCCTTTGGCATTAAATTCTTATCTGCTTTATTATAAACAAACTTAAATTGATCTTCAATATCAGGATTATCTAATAATTCTTGATTCGTTTTATTTTTAAAATCATCATAAATTAAACTTGATTTATCCTTAAAAATAATTTTATTATCCTTATAACCAACAATTTGAGCTGGATATGCTTTAATTAATTTTTGAACATTCAATGGGATTTCTTGAGAAAAAGCATTTTGAAATATAAAGACTAAAAAAAAGAATCGTCTCATTTAAAAACGTTTTAATTGTGATATAGTAAAAGTCCATTCAGGGGTTTTCAGAGAAGTTCCAAAATCAACAGCGTACCAAGGACTCAATGAATTATTGTTTGGATTTTTCAATATTTGAATTTCCTGTGCTGGCATATAACTTTGCGCCAAAAGCATAATTTTTTGATTGTTTTTTGGATTCACAGCCATATCAACTACAATAGCAGCGTGACCTGGAAAGCCTCCTTTTATAAAAACATCTCCTATTTTTATGTCTGAAACATTAATTGGTTTCAGTTCTTTTTCTAACGAAGCCGTTCCTGCATACATAAAAACCGTCTCTAAGTATTTCCAATAAGTTTCATAACTGTCAGATGGTTTTGCAGTTTTAACCCAACTAGTTTTGTTGCCTTTGACTGCAATTCTGTAACCTGCAGCCCATTTACTAAAATCAACTCGAAAACCATTTGTGAAATTAAAATGTATTTTATCGTATTGTTTTTGGCTATAAAAATAATCTGCTCGTAAACGCATCACGGCATCAGCACATTGATGTAAATCCTGTTTTCCAATGGGTAAATCCACAACCGCATCATAAACGTTTCGATTTGGTTTTATAGTTCCGTCAAAATACAAAACATTTGATCCTAATGGTTTTAATGGAAGATTTCGTAAAAAAAAATCAAACGAAGTTTTAGACTCCTCTTCTCTCACGAATCCCTGAGGCAATTGGAAACGTTGCTGAATCGTGTTTCCCAAAGGATTGCTTTCGTTGGTATTATTTGTCTCTGAAAATGAAAAAAAACAAAAAATCACCATCAAAATCGATACAATAAAAAAGAATTTAACTTTCATAATTTTAGACTTTTAATTTATAACCTCGAGATTACAAAATGCCAGAAGGAATTCGATTATATTTCATCACAACAATCCATTGTACTTTCTAACAAACCATTCTGTTGTTAATAAAGCAGCTATCAAAATCAATAACCAAACCCAGTCGATAATTGGTGTTTTACTGGAAATATTTTTTTCGATTGATTTGTATTCTTTGTTTTCTAAAAGTGTATTTATTAATTGATCGGCTTGATCTTCGAAGAAAGCCTTTCCTCCTGTTTGTTGCGCTAATTGATTTAATTTCAACACATCTGGGTTTACGAATTGTTTTTCGATATCAAAATCCAAAATTTCAAAATGACTCGCGTACGAAGTATTAGAATTCAATTCTTTTACTGTAAAATTATATTTTCCTGCTGGAAGTCCTTCTAGATTTGCAGAGAAAGAATTGCTTCCTTTCAGTAAATCATAATTCTTAGTTTGTTTTGTAGCTGCATTTACAACCGTGATAGTAAGTCTTGCTTTTTCATCAAACTCATAATTTTTATTGAAATATTGCGCGTTGATGATGATTTCTTCTCCAGAATTATAAAAGCTTTCGTGTGTTACAACCAAAGATTTTTTTGAAGATGGTGAGGCTAAATATTGAATAATTTTATCTATGAAAACATCATACTTTTCAAAAGACTGATTGTCAACATGACTTTGCAAACGCCATTTCCAGCTGTTTTCTCCTAAAAGAAAAGCAGTTCTTTTTCCTTGATTTTCGGCAAAAGCTAATAAAGGAGCATTTGTAGAAACGTTTCTGATTTTTGAAGAAAGTAAAACGGATACATTTCCATTAGTTGTAATATTTCCGAATGGATTTTGTAAAGGTGGGAAATTTTCGAAACCGATATTATCAATCGCAAATAAATTAAAAGCTGATTGAAATTCACTTAAAAAATCTTCACGTTGATTACTCATTTTAAAAATCAAATTGTTCTGTTGTTGATTTAAAAAATTGAAATCGGTGTTGTTTCCAGTTATGATAAAAGTATTTGTACCTTTTAATTTGTTATTATCAAAAATCGATTTAAAAGCAGTTGTTGGTTGATATAAAATCAAAACAGAAATATCTTGTAAATCATTAATCTGATTTGGTTTAACTAATATTACTTTACGTTGCGCATTAACTTCAATCGAACGTTTTAGAGCCGCAATATCTGGATGATTTATAGCTGAAACAATGGCAATAGTCGACTTTTGATCTATGATTTCGACTGCAAAATTTTTAATATTATTATAACTGTTTTTTTCTTTTGCTGAAGATTGAATACTTGCTTTATATACTTGTAATCCCACTTTATCTGCAGGAAGAAGTAAATTTAAAGAAGCTGTTTTCTTAGAAGGAGAAAATGAAAGTTTTTCTTTTGCAACAATAGTATTTCCTTGAGAAATGGTAAATTCTGCATTTGCGGTTTTATCTCCTGCGTATTGCAGAAACACTTCTACAGGAAATTTATTTTTATGAAAAGCGTATTTATTTACGTTTAACTGATTAATTTTCAAATCAAAAAAAGTAGTTGTATCTCCCACAACCAAAGGATAAACTTTATTGACAGGATCGAATCTATAAACATAGTCGTTTCCTGTAGTTTGATTTCCGTCAGTAATGATAACTGTTGGAAAAATCAGATTTTTGTTGATGCTTTTTAGGTTTTTGGCAACTTCATCCAAATTGGTTTGATTCCCTTTAAAATCAAATTGATCTGAAGTTTTAAAATCGTTGTCAAATTGATACGATTGAATTTCGAATTTTTCTTTTAAAGCAGGATTTGAAACCAGTTTTTGATATAATTCAACTACTTTTTTATCCGATTTTAGCGCTGTAATCGAACTTGAATTATCAACCACAACAGCCAAAGGTGTTTTGGTAACTTCCAGCGAATTCTTAGAAATGATGGGATTGATCAATAAAACCAATAATCCGAAAATGGCAAGAAAACGTAAAAAAGCCAAAAGTATAATCACATTGGATTTACTTTTGGCTTTGAAAAAATATTGAAAATACGACAAACCACCAGCAATTACTAAAGAAAGCAATAATAAAAGAATCGTGTTTGAAGTCATATTTATTTAGTGTTCAGTAATCAGTAATAAGTGATCAGATATTTAATTTAGTGTTCAGCGTCAGATAAAAACTGAATACTAAGATCTGAACACTGAAAACTATTAAGTAAGCATTCCTCCGCAAACATTAAGAACTTGTCCTGTAATGTAAGCACTCATGTCTGAAGCTAAGAAAAGACAAGCGTTTGCAACGTCTTCTGTAGTTCCTCCGCGTTTCAACGGAATACCTTCTCTCCATCCTTTAACTACATCTTCAGATAATTTTGCAGTCATTTCAGTTTCGATAAAACCTGGAGCGATTGCGTTGCAACGAATGTTACGAGAACCTAACTCAAGAGCAACAGATTTTGTAAATCCAATTGCACCTGCTTTTGAAGCTGCGTAGTTGGTTTGACCAGCATTTCCTGAAACTCCAACAACAGAGCTGATATTAATGATTGATCCTGCTCTCTGTTTTAAAAATGTTTTCTGAATCGCTTTTGTCATATTAAAAACCGATTTCAAGTTTACATCTATTACTTGGTCAAAATCTGCTTCAGACATACGCATTAACAAATTGTCTTTCGTAATTCCGGCATTGTTGATTAAGATATCAACTGTTCCAAAATCTGCTAAAACAGCATCTACAAAAGTCTGAGCTTCGTTAAAATCTGCCGCATTAGATTGATAACCTTTTGCTTTAACTCCTAAACTATTTAGTTCTGCTTCTAAAGCTTCTGCAGAAGCTGCAGATGAACTGTATGTAAAAGCAACGTTTGCTCCATGTTTAGCAAAAACTTCAGCAATTCCTTTTCCGATTCCACGGCTTGCACCAGTAATAATTGCAACTTTTCCTTCTAGTAATTTCATATTAAGGTATTCGTTTTTATTTTTTGAAATACAAATATAGAGTATTTGGGCGTTTAATAAAATTTGGGATGAAAAATTTGAAATGGAATGGGCTATAACTTAAAAATAAACCGTTTCAATAGTTATGAAACGGTTTAAAATATTTTTTATTCACACACTACACCATCAATTGTAATCGTGCAAATTGGCTCTACTGGTTCTACAGGCGGTAGCATTATACATGGACCACTATAATCATATGGCGTCCAAGGGATCGTACATCTTTCAACACCGCCAACAGTGTGTTTTAATTCCTTTACACTTAATACTTCAACTCCTTTAAGATTTAAAAATGTTTTTAACATAATAATTAGGTTGTTTAATGTTTGTGTTCTCAATCGTTTCAAGTCTGTTGAGTTTCAGAATA
>NZ_DASWYK010000004.1:0-5085 GCF_036405015.1 Flavobacterium sp.
ATGCCGTTTTATACCCACAATCATACGCGATTTCAGACATACTTTTATCTGTTTCTAATAGCAATTTACAAGCATTCGAAATCCTGATTTCGTGCAGATAATCCACAAAATTCTTTTTTGTTTTTACTCTAAACATTCTACAGAAAGAAGTCCGAGTCATATTCGCGACAGCGGCAATTTCTTCTAAAGAAATATTCTTTTTGTAATTTTTGTTCACATATTGAAAAACTTCCGAAAGACGATCCACTTTCGAATCTTTCTGCATTAAAGAATAAATTTCGTCATTAATATAAATCTTGTCTTGACTATCAGAAAGAATCGATAAAATTTCAAAAAGCCCAACAATCACTTCGAAGTCTTTTTTAGCAACTAATTTTTCGAGTTTTTTCGCAACCTGTTTATTCGTTTTTCCGATGATTGAAATTCCTTTTCCCGCTTGAACAAAAAGTTCGTTGATTTTCTGAGTTTCTTTTAATTCATAAAAAGTCGGTCCGAAAATGTCTTTATGAAAATATACGACTATCGAATTGGCTTTTAAATCTTCAATTCCTTGATAATATTTTTCGTCATTCAGCCACACATGTGGAATATCAGAACCTAAAAAAACCATATCACCAGGTTCAAACGGCATGACCGAATTTCCGATAATTCGTTTGCCAAAACTCTCTTTCACATACACCAATTCCAATTCTGGATGCGAATGAAACGGCGCCTGAAAAAACGGTTCGATACGATTTAGTACCGAAACTTTTGTGTTGAGATAAGATGCTATTTTAGTTTGCTCCAATTTCATATTGCAAAGATAATTAAAGATTAGACACGGATAATATTGGACTAATAACAAAAGACTTAAAAAACTAATTTTATTTTTCGTTAACTGCCCAAATTTTATTGAAAACAAAGCGCTTAACGACAACACAAAAAAGAAAAAAACAAAAAACAATGCTGGAGAATACGACTAAAAAACTAGTGGTAAAACTACATCCGGACGATAATGTTCTTGTAGCTTTAACCGACTTACCAAAAGGAGAAACCATTCTTTTTGAAAACGAAACTTACGTTTTACAAGACCTCATCAAAGCCAAACACAAATTCTACATGCAAGATATGAAGCAGGGAGAAGAAGTAAATATGTACGGTGTTTTGGTTGGAAAAGTGCAAAATGATATTGTGAAAGGAAGCTTGATGACGACCGAAAACTTAAAACACGCTGCAGATCCTTACGCTTACAGAAACGCTTCTTACGAGTGGAATGCGCCTGATGTTTCTAAGTTTGCAAACCGAACTTTTAAAGGATACAAAAGAAAAGACGGACGCGTTGGAACAGCAAATTACTGGCTTTTTGTTCCGACTGTTTTTTGTGAAAACAGAAATCTTGATGTTATCAAAGAAGCTCTACACAAGCAATTGGGTTATGCGGTAACAGACAAATACAATCAATTTACGCACGAATTACTAGAAGGTTATTTGAACGGAAATGATATTAACGATATTAATATTGAATTGAATCCGACGCCAAAAAACAAACGTGTTTTTGAAAATGTGGACGGAATTAAATTCTTAAATCACCAAGGCGGTTGCGGTGGAACGCGTCAAGATGCTTCTACTTTAAGCGCTTTATTGGCTTCTTATGCCAACCATCCGAACGTTGGAGGAATCACGCTTTTGAGTTTGGGATGCCAGCATTTACAAGTTCAGGATTTTGTGAATGATGTAAAAAGACAAAATCCAGAGTTTGATAAACCGCTGTTTATTTTTGAACAACAGCAGACAGAAAGCGAAGAAGTTTTGATTACAAATGCCATCAAAAAGACTTTTGAAGGTTTAATCGAAATTAACAAATACGAAAGAACAGATGCCCCGTTAAGCGATTTATGTATTGGAGTAAAATGTGGAGGAAGCGACGGTTTCAGCGGTGTTTCTGCAAATCCTGCTGTGGGTTATACTTCCGATTTAGTGGTTGCTTTAGGTGGAAAAATTCTTTTGGCAGAATTCCCAGAATTATGTGGGGCTGAGCAAAACTTAATCGACAGATGTATTACAGAAGATAATGCTAAGAAATTCATCAATTTAATGGAATCGTACGATGAACTGGCTCATAAAGTTGGTTCAGGTTTCCATATGAATCCTTCTCCAGGAAATATCAAAGACGGTTTAATTACCGATGCCATCAAAAGTGCGGGAGCGGCCAAAAAAGGCGGTACTTCTCCTGTAGTTGATGTTTTAGACTATACCGAATTGGTTACAAAACCAGGTTTAAGTTTGGTTTGTACACCCGGAAATGACGTGGAAGCAACAACTGGAAAAGCGGCTTCTGGAGCAACTTTAATTTTGTTTACAACAGGTTTAGGAACTCCAACTGGAAATCCAGTTTGTCCTGTAATTAAAGTGGCTACAAATTCTGTTTTGGCAACGAGAATGAAAGATATTATCGATATTGACTGCGGGCCAATCATTAGTGGTGAAAAATCTATTGAAGAAATGGGCGAGGAAATTTTAGAATATTGTATCAAAGCGGCAAGTGGCGAAATTATTCCAAAAGCGGTTCAATTAAACCAAGATGATTTTATTCCATGGAAACGTGGCGTATCTTTGTAAACGACTCAATTAAAAAATAACTATAAAAATTTATATCAAATGTTTTCATTACAAAATAAAAAAGCAATTATCACAGGCGGTGGAAGCGGAATTGGAAGAGCGATTTCTGTTTTATTTGCTAAACAAGGAGCTGAAGTTCATATTTTAGAATTAACTGAAGAAAGCGCAAAAGAAACGGTTGAAGAAATCAAATCGGCTGGAGGAAGTGTTTTTGCTCACGCTTGCGACGTTTCAAACCACGAACAAGTAAATGCAACTTTCCAGAAAATCGGAAATATCAATATTTTGGTAAACAACGCTGGAATTGCTCACGTTGGAAAAGTTGATACGACTTCTGAATCTGATTTTGACAGAATTATGAATGTAAATGTAAAAGGTGTTTACAACTGTCTTCACGCTTCGATTCCTGCTTTAAGAGGTTCTGGCGGAGGTGTAATCTTGAACTTGGCTTCTATTGCTTGCTGGGTTGGAATTCCGGATCGTTTTGCTTATTCTACTGCAAAAGGAGCGGTTATGGCGATGACTTTATCGGTTGCAAAAGATTATTTGAATGATAAAATCAGATGCAATTCTATTTCTCCTGCACGTGTTCACACGCCTTTCGTAGACGGATTTATTTCTAAAAATTATCCAGGGAAAGAAGAAGAAATCTTCGAAAAATTATCTCAATCGCAGCCAATCGGCCGTATGGGAAAACCGGATGAAATCGCAACTTTAGCTTTATTCTTATGCAGCGACGAGTCTTCTTTCATCACCGGTTCTGATTATCCAATTGATGGAGGTTTTATTAAATTGAACAACTAAGAAAAGAGATAGCCACAGATTAAAGAGTTCAAATCTGTGCGAAAAAAAAATAGCCACGAATTCACGAATTATAATGATTAAAAAAATCTGTGAAATTTGCGTCAAAATTACTGCGAATTTCACGAACTGATTTGCAAAAATTCGTGAATTCGTGGCGGAAAAAAATATTAAAAAATAAAAAATTATGAAACTTATTAGATTTGGCGAAGAAGGAAAAGAAAAACCAGGAATTCTTCTAAATGATAAAAAATATGATGTTTCGTCTATTGTAACAGATTACAACGAAGGTTTTTTTGAAAATTACGGATTAAAAAAATTAGAAGAAGCTTTAAAAAATAATCCTGCACTTCCAGAAGTGAGCGATTCAGTTCGTTTAGGTTCGCCAGTTGCGCGTCCTTCAAAAATCATCTGCATCGGATTAAACTATGTAGATCACTGCGAAGAAACTGGCGCTGCAATTCCAGAAGAACCAATCATTTTCTTTAAATCTACTACTTCTTTATGTGGACCAAATGACAATTTGATCATTCCAAAAAACAGTGAAAAAACAGACTGGGAAGTAGAATTGGCATTTGTTGTGGGTAAAAAAGCAAGTTATGTTTCTGAAGAAGATGCACCAAACTACATCGCGGGATATTGTCTTTTGAATGATTATAGCGAAAGAGCTTTCCAAATCGAGCGTGGTGGACAATGGGCAAAAGGAAAAGGTTCTGATACCTTCGCTCCTCTTGGACCAATTATGGCAACTCCAGACGAAGTTGGCGATGTAAACAATTTAAAAATGTGGTTGACGGTTAACGGAAAAACATTCCAAAACAGTAATACTTCAAACTTGATTTTCAAAATTCCATTTTTGGTACATTATTTAAGTCAGTTTATGACATTGCTTCCTGGCGACGTTATCAGTACAGGAACGCCTCCAGGAGTTGGTCTTGGAATCAAACCAGATCCAATTTACATTAAAGCGGGCGACGTAATCGAATTAGGAATTGAAGGTTTAGGTACAAGCAAACAAACTGCTGTAGCTTACCAAGGATAAATTTTAGATTATGGCAACACAAAAATTCTGTCTGGCTTTAGACTTAAAAGACGATGCTGACTTAATTGCAGAATACAAAGAACTGCATGAAAACGTTTGGCCTGAAATCAAAAAAAGCATTCAAGATGCTGGAATCGAGGTTCTAGATATTTACTGCACAGGAAATAGACTTTTTATGATTATTGAAGGTAATGAAAATTTCTCTTTTGAGAAAAAAGACAAAGCCGACGCTGCAAACGAAAAAGTTCAGGAATGGGAAACTTTAATGTGGAAATTCCAACAGGCGCTTCCTTGGGCAAAACCAGGACAAAAATGGATTTTAATGGATAAAATATTTCAGTTATAATTCATCAAAAATATTCCGTAGGAATATCTCGTCAGTAGAAAAAATATTGTCATGATATATTATGTCCTGTAGGCACATTTGATTTGCCAAAATAGAATATTATTAAATAATCAGACGTTCCTACGGAACGTATAACTGCGATACTAATTTCGTTCTACTACCGACGAAACATTCCTACGGAATGAATAACAAAGCCTTGAATAATCAGGGCTTTGTTATTCTTATATATTCAGACATCAAAAATATTCCATTAGGAATATCTCGTCGGTAAAAAAAATTATTGCCATTGTAAATATGT
>NZ_DASWYK010000005.1:0-39297 GCF_036405015.1 Flavobacterium sp.
CAAACTTAAAATTTACAATTTGACAACATTTTTTTTTCACTTTAGACTTGTTTTGATAATTTTTGGGGTAATTGATTGCTATTTTTTGTAGGATAATAGATATTTGTTGTTGAAAAAACGTCTCTTGAATGTTGTAAAAGATATTTTTTAATCTTTTTAACAGATTTGATGAGTAAAATTTAAAGAATGGAAAGCAAAAGAATTAAATGGGGAATTGTAGGCCTAGGAAATATTGCAGCTAAGTTTGCATCAGATTTACTATTGGTTGAAAATGCGCAACTAAATGCAGTGGCTTCTAGAGATATTGAAAAAGCGAATGAATTTGCAGAAAAATACAATGCCTTAAAGGCATATGATTCTTATGATTCACTTTTTGAAGATCCCGAAGTTGAAATTGTCTACATTGCAACTCCGCATAATTCCCATGTAGAATTGTCTATAAAAGCTTTAGAAAAAGGGAAACATGTTCTTTGCGAAAAACCAATGGCTCTTTCTTATAAAGATGCACAGAGAATCATTGAAGCTTCAAAAAAGTATAATAAATTTTTTATGGAAGCTTTTTGGACACGATTTATTCCATCTGTCCAAGATGTTTTGGAGAAAATAAATAGTGGCGTAATTGGTGATGTAAATTATATCAATGCCGATTTTGCCTTTCACGGAAGTGAAACCGAAAACAAAAGACTTTTTGACAAAGAACTTGGAGGAGGAGCATTATTTGATATTGGTGTTTATCCTTTATTTCTTTCTTATATAATATTGGGTAAGCCAAAAGAGATTTTAGCAAAAGCAATCAAACATAAAAATGATATTGATTTGCAGACTTCTATGATTTTGCAATACGAATCTGGTCAATCGGTTTTACATGCTTCAATAGTTTCAGAATCTGAAATGAAAGCGGTTGTTTCCGGAACAAAAGGACGGATAGAATTAAACGCGCCTTGGTATGTTGCCGATGGTTATACCCTTTTTAAAAATGAAGAAAAAGAAGCTGTTGTAACCTTGCCAACTCTCGGAATAGGATATTCTCATGAGATTATAGAATGCCAAAATTGTATTTTGAATAATCAAATTGAAAGTAAACTTTGGTCACATCAAAATTGTTTGGATTTGAGTAGGATTGTGGAGGAGATTAAAATGCAAATTGGATTAAATTTTTTTTAATTAGATTTAAGAACATAAATATTATTTTATATTAGTAGAAATCAATATAATAAAGCCATTCTTTAGTTTTTCTGTTTTTTGCGAAATATAAATTGCCATTATCTATAATATTTAAGTTGGCTTTTTCATCGGAAGAAATCTGAAAAATAAATTCAAAATCTTCTCCATAATAAATTCCAGATTGACAATAGCTTGCATAACCACCAATTTTATGACCATAATCATTTTTTAGAAAATTGTAATAAGGAGTAATTTCTTCTGGATTTCCTAGTTTACTTATTTTATCTGCAATTTCATTGGATATATTTTGATCTTCCCAAACAGGAAAATCTTCTTCAATTAATTTATAAGATAATGGAAATGGTTTTATAAATGAGTTATTATTTTTTAAATCTTTAACTATTATTTGATTTGTATTTTCGTATTCACGTAAAACCCAATTATTACCATTTTTATTTAAACCCATTGGAAAATCTTCAGAAATAAAAATGGTTATTATTTTGCTTTCTTCTAGAGTTTTGGGAACATAAGGAAGTTTATCTAAACAAAGCTGAAATAATGGAAGCATTAGTTTTCCGTTATTATCAAATGGAATTTCTTCATTTTCATTGTATAAATAAACTCTTCCAATCCAACTTTCTGTTAAAGAATTTTCTGGTTTGAATCCGCCAGTAATAAATTTTGTTGCTTTTTTTGCTATTATTTTTTTTAATTTTTGAATTTCATTCATACTAACAAAGTTTAGTCTAAGGATGGGCTCGATTTAAGAATTAATCTCTTAAAGTTATCTATAATAATGTAAGTAGTAAAATATTTACAAAAATAATAATTTTGTATATTTTAATTAAATACTTTTACTTTTTTATAAGAATTTATTTATGTTAGTAAAAGTTTACGGAAGTGCTGTTTTTGGTGTTGAAGCCACAACAATTACAATCGAAGTGCACATGGACAAAGGAATTGGTTATCATTTGGTTGGGCTTCCAGATAATGCCATAAAAGAAAGCAGTTATCGAATTGCAGCTGCACTTAAAAATAATGGTTACAACCTGCCAGGGAAGAAAATAACTATAAATATGGCGCCGGCAGACCTTCGGAAAGAAGGTTCTTCGTATGATTTGACATTGGCAATGGGAATTTTAGTAGGTTCAGATCAGATAAAAGCTCCCGAAATTGAACGTTATATTATTATGGGAGAACTTTCGCTTGATGGAAGTTTACAGCCAATTCGAGGTGCTTTACCGATTGCGATTAAAGCAAAAGAAGAGGGGTACAAAGGATTTTTTCTTCCAATTCAAAATGTGAAAGAAGCGGCAATTGTATCAGGTTTAGATGTTTATGGTGTAGAAAATTTAAAAGAAATCATTAATTTTTTCGCAGGAAAAGGAACATTAGAACCAACAGTTATTGATACAAGAGCAGAGTTTTATAAAACCTTAGACTTTCCAGAATTTGATTTTTCAGACGTACGCGGACAAGAAAGTATTAAACGATGTATGGAAATCGCAGCAGCAGGTGGTCATAATATTATAATAATATAGTACACGAATACCACATTTTTATATCTTTGGATAATGGAAAAACAAGCTATAATTCTAGTGAGGGTATCAACGCTGGTTCAAGACTACCAATCCCAAATATACGACTTACAAAAGTATGGTGAATCACTTGGATACACAAAGTTTCACGTTATCGAAACAAAAGAAACCGCATTTGCTGATTTAAACGCAAAGGTTGGTACAAACGATATGTTCAAATACATTGAACAAAATCCCGAATACAACACAATCATTGTAACCGAAATTTCAAGGCTTGCAAGACGACAAAGCATACTACACCAACTCAAAGAGCATTGCATAAATAAACAGATTCAGATACACATAAAAGATATTAATTTTAAACTACTTGATGAACACGGACATGTGCAACAACAAAGTGAAATGATATTCACCTTGTACGGTATGTTTGCAGAAAGTGAAGTTAAAACAAAGATTGAAAGATTCAAACGTGAACGTCGAGAACTTAAAGCGGTTGGATTAAGCATTGGTGGTAAGCTCTTATTTGGGTATGATAGGATGCGACTTGAAAACAAAAAGAACACACTTATTATAAATGATGAACAAGCAAACATTGTGAGGCAAATATACAATTGGTACTTAAACGGTTTAAACAACGCTAAAAATCCATCAATCAAAGCTATCAGCATGGAGTGTGTCAAGTTGGGTTATCACAAATACACTCACTCTAAGCGTAACGTAAATAAACTACTCAAAGAAGAAGCTTATACAGGATTAAAAACAACCAACAACAAATATAAAAATACTAAGTTTGGTATTGTTGCTGGCGAACCTGAATATAAAGTTTCTAATTCAATTATTAAGTACCCTGTTATACTAGATAACGATACATTTGATAAGGTTCAAACAAAGCTATTAATCAATACCACCAACGCTGATAAAGATACCAAACATACATCGATACTTTCAAAGCTAATTAAGTGTCCTAGTTGTGGTCGAAGCCTACAGGCTAACTATAGAAATGCACAAGGTATGAACAAAAACAGTTATCGATGCACAAGTAGAGGTGACACAGTTGCATGTGCAAGCAAAAACAAATCACTACCAATGAATTTGGTGGATAGTGCAGTATGGTCATTGATTAAAACCGATTTACCAGCACTATCAAAAAAAATATCTGAAATCAATCCTGATGAACAACTTGAATTAATCTCAAATCATTTGATTAACTTAAATGAAAGAGAACAAGAAATCAAAAACAACATCGATGAAAATCTTGCGGTACTTGAAAGTGTATCCAAATTACGAACAAGCAGTAAGATGGAATTGATTAAATCAACTGGTGTTAAGATTGAAAAACTAGAAACCGAACTTGACAAAATTGAAAAAGAAAAAGCAAGGATTGAAATTGATAAGGTCTTATTAAATGCAAAGCAGACCGACATCGAAACGGTGATAAATGATAATATAATAGAAATTGAAAATTCAAAAGAACTCATTAAAAAATATATCAACTTTTTTATTGATTCAATTGACATAATAGAGCATAATGTAAAATATACTATTTTGGAATTAACAATAAAAGATGGCATGTCGTCATTCTTATCATCAACGATTGATGATTTTTCAACAAAGTATGGTAAGGTTGTTGAGGTGAGACATTTGATAATAAATAAGGTCGTAACACGACAACCAAAATTTGCAATTTGGACAAATCGAGGTGCAAAAAAATCTGATATTGGGTTAACAGTAAATGACCAAATTGAAATAATACACCAACACCTTATACCAAGATATAATAAGTATAACGATTGGCATCAGTTAAAAAAAATGAACATCTAATCAAAAAATACATTACATTAGCAAACTTAAAATTCAATATTATAATCATTTACACATGGCAAAGAAAATATTAACAACTGATGAACAAATTGCTGAACTAAGAAGGCAAAATGCAATTGAATTAGAAAAGCAAATTGAGAAAATAAAATTTGATTCACAAGTCGATGATGCAAGACATGAATTGAGATTAAAAATACAAGGCGAATATAATACTCTTCAAAAAAAACATGATGATGAAAGTAAGAAGCTGAGGTCTGATATTGCTAGTTACATAGCTGATTTTAAGAAAACATATGGTGTTGAATATGATATTGAAAAACCTATTAAACAACCAACTTTAAGTGTTTCTGAAAAAGCAGAATTAGCTAAGCAAATTGAAATTGATGGCAAATTAAAATATAGCTTAAACGCAGATAAAACGGCACTTATAGGCGCAAAGGGTGAGGCAATTACAAGTGTAATCAATTTTAAACATAAAGGTAAAAAAGAAACAATATCAGCTAGAAACTTATTCAAGTATTTGAATCCAGAGGCAACCAAAGATGAATTAGATAGAATATTTTCAATTAACAAATAATTCAATTATAATATGCTTTTATACGGACTATTGAAACGTTTTATCAGAGCAAAATGCTACAAAAAAAAGCAATCAGTTGAAAAGTTATTAACACAAAAAGATATTGCGGAAATTCTAAGTAATAGAAAAAATAGTCCTGTATTTAAATACTACGGCATTCGTCTTTTACCTACAGAAGAACATTCTTTCAAAGAGGTAGTGGGTATATCAGACATACATGATTTAATCTTAATTAAGGGAAACGAAGACACAGGTGAAAGACATATTAGAGAAAGACATGATTTTTGGTCAATCAAAAAATATCTGATACAAAATGAAGATGGCGCTTTAGCTTTTCAGAATCAAAGTAAATTCCCGATGGACGTTGCTCCAATAGATTATTTAAAGATAGCTGATAAAGTGTTTTCAAACGGAAATTTAATTGAAGATAATCGTCACCCAATGTCTGATTTATTTGATTTGTATATTGGAGAATATGAATTCAGTTCGCAAAAAAATGAACGAGTAAAACTCATTTTGTATAAAGGAACAAAAATAATTCATTCACTATTCTTGGTTAGTTCAAAGTACAATCACAAAAGAGTAAGTAGGTTTCCATTTGCTAGAGGTAAGGTTTTACTAAAAAAAAAGAAAAATAAAAATGTCGACGAAACTTTTATTCCATATTATGATGTAAAATCTAAACTCCGTTACGGAATTTCAATAGAAAAGTATCCAGAACACGATTTAGAACACATTTATTTAATTGTTTTCGATACTGCTGATTATTCTCATCGTAATTTTATAAAGCTATTAGAGCAGAAATTGACAATATTCCCTAGCACTAAACATGAAGAAGTTACATATCAAAATTGTGATTTAAGAGATGTAGAAAACTTCATAATGGATATTGATTACGGATTAGAAAACAACCTAATAAAATTACCAAGAGAATAACTTAGTAATAAAGGATGCAACTTTCGATTTAGGCAAAGTATGAATGACTATTTTCTTAGTATTCTATTTACCTTTTGAACCGTTGCTAAACTAACACCGCTAATGCTTGCAATTTTTCTGTAACTTAAGTCAGGATGCAGATTAATAGTCTTAACAACGTTTTTATATTTGCTTAGTACTTCATCATCACTTGCACATGAACCTTTAACACGTCCTTTAAACTTACCTTGTGCCACGGCAATTTTAATTCCTTGAGCCTGACGCTCCTTGCTTGCCTCTCTTTCCATTTGACTAACATTTGCAAGTACATCGCTAATCATCTTAAATGTTAAGTTTGGTTTACCGTTAACTAGACTTTCAATTCCCAGATTGTCAACCTTAAGTATCACCTTCATCTTATTGAAGTATTCAATTGTACTTTGAATGTCAAAAGTGTTACGACCCAATCGGTCAATCGCTTCAACGCTAACATAGGATACTGAACCGTTTTCTATAGCCTTGATTAACTCTAAAGCCAGTGGTCTTTCATTGAAAGGAATAGCACCACTAATAACATCGATGAATACATTTTCATCTTTGTTCGCATTAGTTGTTTGCCTAATTGTATTTTGAGATGCCGAACTTACTCTTATGTATCTTGCTTTCATTTTAACTTATCTATTTGAACAAATCAAAGATAATAAATCAATACCTAGTATGCAAATAAAGTACACTTATAATGCATACAAAAATATTAAAATAAAGCGATGTTTGAGCTCATACTTAGCTGTATTTTTAAGCAGACCCTAAATGCATACAATAGTAGCTATTAATCTAAATTAAAACTACTCAGTTAACATGAGAACATATCGATGTTAAACAACTAGTTTAATATCATTATCCGACTTTTATCTGATTGACCAGGAGAACAAATACTGGAGCGTGTAGGTACATAAAGAAAAAAAATAAAGTACATGTCATTTCTTTTTGACGGAAAAAATCCCAAAAAAAAAATCAACGAACATATCCGAGTGTTAATACCCCCCCCCTCCATGTACACTTATTGGCTAGCGGGTAACAAGCCAAAAAGATAAATTAAAAATTAACAAGGGAGGGGGGGGTGCGCAACTGGGGGGAGGGTCATTTATTCAATCAGTTGAGGTAAGATGACATTCCTTTACGTTGAAGTAGAATTTAGCATTAGCTGAAACATTCTTTGCGTTGAAGTATAGTTTCACCTTTAATTTATTCCTTTTGCTTGAATAAGCAAAATTATTCGTTGCGTTGAGGTACTTTAATCGTTAAGTTGAAGTGTAATACTTGTCAATTCGTGTAAACGAACATATTCTTAAATACATTGGAAAGCCTTAGCTTTCCAACATGTATTATTATCTAAGTCTTATTGCTATTTTAGTTTAGCAATAACTCTTATAGTTAAATGTATCAATTTGCTCATGTGTCAAAAAACACCCATCACTGAATTTACTTAGTTTCGCTACAAACTGACTTCAACGATGTGTCCAAAAAAACCCATTAAGCAAATAATTATCCAACAAAAACCTATAGCGATGTTTTTTGAACTTTTAGCGATGTTTTTATTTAGTGTTTCACCTGTACTTGTTGATAATTATTAAGTATAGTTGTATATAATTCATCATGGTTAGACCATGCGGTATCCAAGGGAATAATAGGTGTCGACCCCTACCCTTGGTTTGTGCACCGTTTAAGTACAAACAATAATAATAAAGCACAAATACATGAAACAATGCAAAACAAAAAAGTTATTCGCATAAGCGAAAAAAAAGCAGGGACTTTTACAATAATCCCTAACTCAATCTTACATAACAAAAAATTGAAGGATTTTGACAAAATATTATTATTTAGTATTTTATCTGATAGTGATACACATTTCACCTTTAATCAAGCAACCTATATGAAAAGGTTTGATTGTGGTCGAAAAAGAATAAGTAATGCAATCGAAAGGTTAACAATAGAAGGCTACGTTAAACATGAAAATATAGGCTTCAACAATTGGCAATATATTATTAGTGAGTATGGCAATCTAAATAACCAAGATACAATTCATAATGAATTATCAACGGAATCACTTACAAATGATTTAAGCATCAAAAGCACATCAGAGCTAATTTTAGTGGAGTCAATCGATATAGATAAAATAGCAGTGCAAATAGCCGAACAAATGAATGATGTAATAATGAAACATTTTCCAAGTATCCCACAAGATATTTTTGAAAAAGAGTTTATAAATTTACTTAATGAGATAGAATTGGGTAAAATAAAAGTTAAAGATGTAACTGATGAAAAAATTACAAATTTAATATCACAAGTATACACGGAACCAGTATCAACTAAAATTAGTATTAATAAGTGTGAAACAATCATTTTAAACAAAATGGCAGGTGGAACACAAAACCAACGTAATGATACATTAAAAAAAGTAAAACAATGGTTTATTGATAATAATTGCATCGCAACAGAAGAAGAGATACAACATCAAACATTTAAAACTCATCATAATAGCAAAACATCTGGTCGTATCATTGACCCAAGATATCAAGATTAAACCAAATCGTAATGACACGACATATAACCAACCATCTATTAAAGGAACATGTAGAACTACATTTTAATAGATGTGTTGACTATGCTCTTATAAATAGTTATCATACAGAAATAGCAAAAGAGAACTTAAGTTACCATTAAGCCAATAGACAAAAATGTTAAACTAGATAACTGATATTAGTTTGCAGTTTTTAAGCACTTCACAAATAGTGTAAATTTGTCAGCATCACTTGGAACTACACTTCCATCATAAATGTAGAGCCTAATTTTTTTAATTTTCTTTGTTGTGAATGTTGCCAAATCCGTAGTGCTAAGTGGTATGAATGAAGAGTACATATATCCGTTACTAGTAGCATCAATATCGACTTTGTTTTGTGGTTTAAGCCATTTTGTTCCGTCATCAAATAGCACAATTACTCCTTTTCCATTCACAGTTAAAGTACTTCCAGAAGTTTTTAAACTTAAATAGTACAATGGTGGTTTTCCTTTTTTTAAATATTTATAAATCATAATTGGTGATAGACTTCCACTTATCATTAATGGAGAAGATATTTTTATTTCATCTGTAAAATCGTCAACTTCTCTTTCAAGTTTAGCACAAAAAACACTTTCATCATAAGTTATTTTACTAGTGTTGAAACAAAAATCATGTTCAGATTTAACATTATATTTATAAAAAATTATTTGTTTTGAAAGAGAATCTTTCAAAACAAAAATAGGCTTTTCATATAAGGAATTATCCAAAGTGTTACCGTTTTTATCTACTATGTTTTGAACAATGAATACACGGTTTAGTAATGAATCTTTTGCGGTATTAAAATAAAATTCTTTTGAGGGATAAATCACATTTTTGTCATAAGATGATTGACAATATTTCAAATCTGAGTAGAATGCATGACTAAATCCATAAACAGATGCATCGTCTTTAAGTTTAAAAGAAGCTCCCTTATAGAGTAAATAATCTTTACCTAAATAATTATCCTCAAACTTTTGTGCATTTGAAGTTAAACAAAGAATTAATGATAAAAGCGAAAAAAATTGTTTCATTTTGTTTTTTTTTTAATTACTTACATCATCAAATATATTGATAATTCTATACATATTAATCGTCAGGTATCAATTATCAGTTCGGAGCTTATTTATTTGTTCCATCCAGTTAATTCGAATGATTTATTTCCTTTGTAATTAATTGATACTTAATTATTATTACAGTGGTATTACTTTAACATATTTATATTTTGATTGGTCCGCCAGGTGCAGGGAAAACCATGTTGGCGAAAAGAGTTCCAAGTATTCTGCCTCCGATGACGCTTCGCGAAGCATTGGAAACTACTAAAATTCATAGTGTTGCAGGAAAGTTGAAAGAAGTTGGTTTAATGAATCAAAGGCCTTTTAGGAGCCCGCATCATACAATTTCGAATGTAGCGCTTGTCGGTGGAGGAAGTTACCCACAACCAGGAGAAATCTCGATGGCGCATAACGGTGTTTTGTTTTTAGATGAATTACCAGAGTTTAAAAGAGACGTTTTAGAAGTAATGCGCCAGCCTTTAGAAGATCGTGAAGTGACCATTTCGCGAGCTAAATTTACCATTACATATCCTTCCTCTTTTATGTTGGTGGCCAGCATGAATCCGAGTCCGAGTGGTTTTTTTAATGATCCGAGTTCGCCTAATACAACCTCGCCACACGATATGCAACGGTACATGAGTAAAATTTCTGGACCTCTATTAGACCGAATTGATATTCATATAGAAGTAACTCCTGTTCCTTTCGAGAAATTGGCTGATGACAGAAAAGCCGAAAGCAGTGTAGAAATTCGTAAACGTGTAACTGCAGCAAGAGAATTACAAACCAAACGATTTGAAGCTGTAGAAAACGTTCATTATAACGCGCAAATGAGCAGTAAATTGATTAGAGAATTTTGTGTTTTAGATGAAGCCTCAAAAGAATTACTAAAAACAGCAATGGAAAAATTAAATCTTTCTGCGAGAGCTTACGATCGAATTTTGAAAGTTTCGAGAACAATAGCCGATTTAGATCATTCGGAAAATATTATTTCATCTCATATTGCTGAAGCTATTCAGTATAGAAGTCTGGATAGGGAAGGATGGTTGGGATGATTTTTCTTTTTTAATTTATATCTGCTAATCGAAAATGATATCAATTAGCAGATATAAACAAGTATTATTAGCTTTTAGTGATATTCCAAAAACTCATTTTCCTTCTGGTAGTAAAACCCAACTTTTCGTATAGTTTTATAGCACCAATATTGTTTTCTACAACATGCAAAAAAGGGATTTTTTCTTCGTTAAAGATTTTATTTACAACATGTGCAATCAGCTGTTTGGCGTAACCTTTTCCGGTATGATCAGGATGTGTTATGATGGCGCTGACTTCTGTGAAATGATTCATTTTCATTCGTTCGCCTGCAATGGCAATTAATTTTCCATTTAGGAAAATTCCAAAATAATCCCCTAATAAAAATGTTTGAGGTTTAAAATATCCAGGCTGTACCAAATTGACTAAATCGAACAATTCTTTACTATGTTCCTCAGTCAATTTGACGATTTCATTTTCTGGAGTTATTTGAATTTTTTCGCGAATGATCATTTGAAGACAAACTAACTCTTTGGTAATTTGGAGAGAATCGGCAATTTTAGGTTTTTCTCCAACAAGAAAGAAATTTTCACAGAAAAGCGCGTATTGATTTGCAGCGTTTAAAGTACTTTCAACTTCAATAAATCCGCCAAACGGACAGTAATCTGGATTGTAAAACTTCGTTCCATCATAATTGAAAGCCAGTTCTTCATGACTTTCTAATAAAGAATACCAGACAGGATTGTCCAGTTTATTTTCGTCAATAATTTTCATTCTTATTATTTAATTTGAGGATAAAAGAATTTGAAAGAATTAGAAACAGCAGTATGCAGAATCGATCCGTGATTTTCTTCAGGGAAATAATCGAAATAAATTTTTACATTTTTGCTTTTAGATTCTTTTAGTTTATCAGCCAATACATTAGCATCGACTTCCATAACTCTTGGAATTTCGGTTGGAGTTAAACCTTCTTTTCCAACAGCGATGTAGATTTCAGTTTGCGGTTTATAATTCTCTTTTAGTACTTCGGCATCTAAATCGAGTAAAGATCCGTTGTTCCACCATAAACTAGGGCTTACAATAACATATTTATTAAAAAGAGAAGGTTTTTTAAGCAAAATTTCTGTTCCTAACAATCCGCCTAAAGATTGGCCAATAATCATTTTTGATTCGGTTGTTTTGTATTTTTTTTCAATAAAAGGTTGTAATTCTTTTTCGATAAATGCAATAAATTGATCAGAATGGCCTGTTGTTGGAAAACGGGTTTTATCATTTTCAATCGTTGTTGGAAATGTAAAATCTCTTTTTCTGTCTACAGTTGCAATACCAACCACAATTGATTTTGGAACCTGATTAATCCATTCAAAACTGTTAAACTGAACCAAACCAGAAATATGTATAAAATCCTCATCGGCAGAACCGTCAAGTAAGTAAATAACAGGATATTTTGTAGCTTCGGCAGGATTATAACCTTCAGGAAGATAAATGTTTAAAGTTCTTTTTTCGTTTAATTCTTTGGATTGAATTTCATCAATAACACCTAAAACAAAAGGTTTTGATATTTCTGTCGTTTTAGTTCTGCTTTTTTGGCTGAATACTAAGCTTGAAAATAAAAGTACAAAAGCCAGAGTAAAAAATTTGTTCATTAATTTTGGGTATGCGTTGTAATTATTCGTGTTTTATTTCTTGTGAAGGTTTGTGGTAGCTATTTCTATTTGTGGTAACGATCAAAACGCCATCTTCTCCATAATTGCCATAAATACTAATGCCTGTTTGCTTTTGAAGCGGAATTATTTTTGCGATTTCAATTTTAGAAAGCGCAAGTTTTTCTTTTTCTAAGTCCTGATAACGATGCGGAATTCCGTCAACTACAACTATCGGATGATCTGTAATTTTTCCGGCTTTGGCAAGATTTGCAATTGAATCTGATAAATAAAGTTTGTCTTTTCCTTCGTCTGAAAGTTCATATCTATTTTGAGAAAAAACAGTTACCGTAGTGAATGCAAAAAGTAGAAGAAACAATTTTGTCATTTTGTTATGTTTTTGGTTTACAAAATATTGGAAGTCGAAAATCAAATTTGCAAATCAAAAATACAAAAAAATCCTGCAATTTGTAAAGGATTTCCCTTGTTGAACTAATTATTTGCTACTCGATTTTCATTCCAAAATTCCTTTATTATAAAGTTTTTAGAAGAGTTCGTTTTTATCTTTTCAAACTAAAATGACTTTTAAATTCTTTGCCGGTTTTTCTTTTTACAACAAACCAATAATCATCAGCAGGCAGATTTTGTCCATTTAGTGTTCCGTCCCAAGAATTGGAATGATTCAGTTTTTTTATAAGTTGTCCGTAGCGGTCAAATATGCTTACATCAAGTTCCGGTTCTAGAGAAGAAAAATGGATATTCCATGTGTCATTAAAACCATCTCCGTTTGGAGTAAAAAATTTAGGATACATTAATAAAAACACTTCGTCGGTTGTGATTCCGCAATTGTTTTTATCTCGAACATAAACAGTATAAATACCGCTGGATAGGTTTCTAAAAACAGGATCATTTTGGTAATAAATACCATCAATAGAATACTCATAAACGCCTTTACCAGATACATTTATTTCAATTGTGTTGTCGTTTTCGGTAAAATCCTGCGTGGTAATTTTTTGTATTGCAGCACGATTAGATAAAACTACCTGAAAATTTTTGGTTGAAGTGCATGTTTGTGCCCCATATTTGGATGTTACTGTTACGAAATAATTACCTGGCTGATTAATAATAATGGAATTGGTGTTTGCTCCTGTAGACCAAAGATAGCTGTCAAAATTAGTACCGGCAGTAACCAAAACGGTTTCGTTTTCGCATAATACAACAGAATCAGGAATTAAATTAAATGTTGGTGATTTTAACAATGAAAATTTAATTTCGGCTACACTATGACAATTTTCGGGAGAAACAACAGTTGCAAAAATTACGGTATTATCGGAAACTTCGAAGTTGTTGTAATGTATAATTTCATTGACCAAATTTAGATTTTCGGCATCTGAGCGTGATGAAAAATAATGAAACGTATAATTAGAACAGTTAGTAATAATGTCACTTTCATAAGAAGATAAATTTGCTTTTTCGACATTGTCATTGAATTCGTCACAAACAGAAACGGCATGATTATTAACTGTAGGATTCGCTAAAATCGTAGAATTAAAATTGATTGTAGCAGGTTTTGAAAAACAACTTGTACCATTTTTGACCAGTAAAGTAAAGGTTAAATTGCCGCTTAAATTAGAAATAGAATTATTCTCAGACCATGTTGCGCCATTATCAAAACTGTAATAATCAGCTGATGATGTTATGGTAATACTTCCAAAAGAATTACAACCGGCATTTGTAATCTTATAATCAGGAGTACTATTTGAAAGGTCTCGTACAGGGACATATTTTACAGCAGATTCACAATTAATCCTGTTTCGCACTTTTAAGAAATAGTCTCCTGCAGGAAGATTGGAAAATAAAGGATCTGATGACCATGTTCTTCCGTTATCAATACTAAATTCTGAAGCGGTAGTTGTGAATTTAATGCTTCCATTATTATAACAGTTAGCATTTTCGACTGTATATTTTATATCAATATCAAGAATATAATCCTGAATATAAACTGATTCTGGCAAAGAGATGCAACCAAAGTCATCTTGAACCATTACTGTGTACCATCCCCAAGTCAGGTCGTTAAGGGTGTTGTTTGTTGTCCATGACATTCCTCCATCAAAACTGTATTTTGAGGCGATTGTTGTGACGGTAATACTGCCGAGTTTTCCACAAGTAGCATTTGTAGAAGTAACTTTAGGTTTTTGTTTAAAATCGGTTCCTATATAAATATTTCGTTTTTGAGATTCACAGCCTAATTCATTTCTAGTCATAACAACATAAGAATCCGCTTTTACATTGGTGAAATTCGGATTTGCTGACCAAGTTGCACCATTGTCAATGCTGTATTCGTATGATGGAGTAGGAGTGAATGATATCGTACCGCCAATTCCGCAGCTCGCATTGGTTTGGGTTACATTTGGGGAAGGCAATAAAAAAGGATACATTACAGCATAGTAAGAAGTAGAAATACAACCCAGTAGTGATTTTACTTTGATTTTATAATCATGATGAGGGTTTGGAGGCAGATTATTTAATTCAGGATTTGTACTCCACGTGACTCCATCGTCAAAACTATATTCTAAGGCTGGTGTCGTTACAGTTAAAGATCCATTATTTTGACCGCATGTAGGCTGTACAACAGTTACTTTTGGAGGATTCATAACGGTTTCTAAAGGAGGATATTCTAGAATTACATTTCTAAGACTTGAATAACAGCCATTTTTTTTAATGGATATATAAATCGGATTTTCCAATGCCGTTAAACCACTTTTAGTGGGATTTGTGGAATATACAATACCTCCATCAAAACTATATTCATCAGCAGGAGTGGTTATAGTTAGAGTTGTAATTCCAGGGAAACACGGACTCTGATCAATAGAATATTCTGGAACATCGATAATTTCGCTCACATTAAAAAGCGGACTTATTTTGCAACTGCCTGAATTGGTAATTTTTACTTGATAATTGCCAATGCTGGCCGGAGCAAAAGTAATCGATAATGTATTGTTTGTTTCTCCAACAATAGCAATACCATTTTGGTACCATTGAAATGTATAACCAGAACCTAAACTTGGATCTATCTGAGCATTTAAAATCAAGTTATTTTCGCAATAACTTCCAGTAGAAGTAATGCTGAGGCCTAAATCTGACGATTTGTTTAAAACGACATTATCCAGATAAAAGTAGGGAAAACAGGAATGATAGTCATATTCATCAACATAGGTATCAGAAAGTTCCTTTGGAGATCCTAACATGATAGCATTCATATCAAAAGGAGGAGTAAATTCTATCGTTAGCTGTCCCCAATTTTTGGAAGGTAAATAAGTCGCTTTACCTAACGGAATCCAATCAGGAGGCATATTGTTACTGTTCGGTGGAATTGTTTTAACACAATTAGCTCTACCGTAAATAGTTATGTCTACAATTCCGCCATTTAAACGTCCAAGATTACAGACTTGTCCCAAAGGAAGACTCCCAAATGGATCTCTCCCAGAGGTAGAAGCAGCAATATCAAAGTTTACCTGATATTTTGTACCCGCTTTTAAAGTCGTATTGGTACAACTGGCAATAAATTCTTTGTAATCTTGAGAGATTAAGATTCCAGCAACTCCATTTCCATTTCTCGCCGGGAAAGGATAAACGCCCGCATCTACAGCAGAAACAGGAATAAAATTGCAAGTATTAATATAATCTGAAGTTGCCGTACTGGGTAGAAACCAGCCTTGGACTTTTCCGAATTGAGCGAAACCGTCGGGACAATCATTTTTAATCTCAAAATCATGATTATTGACTAAACTAGTTGTTGGCGAAAGAGAGCATTTGCAGTCTTCATCGTTTAAATCAATTTTTCCATCGCCATCATCATCAATACCATTATTACAATTTTCCTGACTATAGCTGAAAAAAGATAATAAAATAAAAGAAATGAAAAATAGCTTTTTCATGATTATGGTATTGGTCTTTAGTTGGTTGTGGTTTTTGGGTTGTTTTAATTTTTTTTTAAAAGTAGTCTAAAAATCAATAAAAACTCAAAAATATTCTGAGATTACAGTATTGAAAAATAGGAGTGTAGGTTTCTTCTTAAAAACAAAAAAATCCTGCTCAGTTTGAGACAGGATTTCTAGAATTTAATCAGAAGTTATTATTTTGCTTTTGCATCAAAAATTTTGTCCAAACCTTCCATTGCAATGGTAAAACCTTCTTTAAAGCCCATTTGAATAATCATTTCCAGATCAGATAGTTTTTCGTGTTTGATGGCAACTTCAACAAAAGTCCTATCACCATTTTCTGAAAAAGTAACATCCCAATCTGAACGCGGAAATTCGTCATTTAAATTTCCTTCGCTGTCGCAAAAAGCATCCAACCATTTGACATTTGTTTTCGGATTTATCGAAGTATAATCTGCCAATGCCCAATGTTCTTCACCTTCGGGTCCAACCATAGCGTATAATCGTCGTCCGCCTACTGCAAATTCCATGCTTTTTGTTTTTGATTTCCACGGAGCCGGTGCCCACCACTGATCGAGAATTTCGGCTTCAGTCCAGGCAGACCAGACATTTGATAATGAAGCACTGAATTCTCGTTTTACATTTACCGTATTGTTTTCCTTATTTACCGTAAAATTCATTAATAGATTCGATTTCATTTTCTTTAGATTTTAATTTGTAAATAGTTATTTGGTTTGAAACGGTTTTATTTTTCTGCTAAGATTTTATCCAAACCTTTCAATGCAGAGGTAAATCCTTCTTTAAAGCCCATTTCTATTATTTTTTGTAGTTCTTCAAAACTGTCCCGTTTTATATGGATATCAACAACTGTTAAATCCTCTTTTTCAGAAAAAGTAATATCCCAATATGAGCTTCCAAATTCTGAATTTGCATTTCCTTCCGCATCACAAAAAGTAGCAGAATGCTTAAAATTTGTTTTAGGAGAAATAGAACTATACTCAAAAAAGCTCCAACGTTCTACTCCATCAAGGCCTACCATTGCGTACAATCTTTTTCCGCCCTCTCTAAATTCCATAAATTTTGTTTTTGATTGAAGAGGAGCCGGTGCCCACCATAAATCTAGAATTTCGGGTTCTGTCCAGGCAGACCATACATGGGATAATGACGCATTGAATTCGCGTTTTATACTTACTGTTTTATTTTCCTTGTCTACAGCAAAATTCATTAAAAGATCAGATTTCATTTTCTTTAGATTTTAAATTCATTAATACTTGATCCAATTGATTAAAACGTTGTTCCCAAATCTTTTTAAACTGTTCCAGCCAATGATCTATTTCTTTCATTTTGTCAATTTTGAGCTGATAATAAATTTCTCTGCCCAGTTTTTTTTCTTCTAGTAAATCACATTCATTTAGTATTTTAATGTGTTTAGAGACAGCTTGTCTTGTAGTTTTAAACTGGTCGGCAATTGCATTAGGAGTTAATGCTGTCGAAGAGATTAAAACTAAAATCGCTCTACGGGTCGGATCGGCAATAGCCTGAAAAATATCTCGTTTCATTTATTTAATAAATTACGCAACTAATCAGTTGCAAATATATGCAACTTTTTGGTTGCGCAATAAATAAATAGCATTTTTTTTAATTTAATAAGATCGTAAACAAGAAAGGCGCATCAAAGATGCACCTTTTTTTATGTAGATGTGTTACATAATTTCTTTCTAAATTTATTTGTAAGTTGTTGGAAATTAATATCTTGTTTGTTGGTTTTTCTGAAAGTATCGGCTCTGTCACGGCTAAATTAGAAGGGGTAAAAGTTTTAATTATGATTGTATAAAACTTAAATCAATGTAAACTAAATGGAATGATGTTTAATTTTCCCAGTTTTCAATCAAATTATCTTTCCATAATTTTTGAGCAAATTCCTGAAAGACTTTTGGAGCTTTTTTAAAGTTCGCATCTAGTTTATATTCGCCTCCAATAAATTGTTTTTTACCATTATCATCAATTCCAACAGCAACTTTACTTTCGCCACGAACAGCATATTTTTGATTTCCTTCGTACATAATAATTTTCATATTACATGGACTTACATCTCCATGGCAAACGGTTTTGTACATAAGCCATGTCTCAGCAATTCCGTTTTGGTTTAAATCGGTTATCTGAAAAGTGTTTTTTACAAACGAAGCCACAATATCAACAGGACAGTCAGCAATAAAATCGTAAACTCTCCAAGTTTGTTTTGCTTCATTTCCCGAAATAATATAATGATAAGCAAATAATTCAGCATCAGATCCATCAGAATCGTGTTCGAATTTTTTATTAATATGATAACCGGTTTCTGTAGTAATGACAATATTGTCACCCGATTTGTCTTTCCATCGAACGGCATTTTTTATAAAACCCTCATATTTTATTGATTCTGGAAATTGTGTTGAATCGATTTTTTCAACGTTCAATACAAAAGGTTTTTCTTTTGAAGATTCTTTAGTAGAAATATTAGTTTTGATTGCTTCTTTTTTATCTGTTTTACAGTTTGAAAACAGCGTAATGCATAACAGTAAGAGTAGTATATTTTTCATAAAGTATTTTAGAGATTAATCAAATTGCATTTCGCTTTCTTCATCCAGTTGTTTTCTTTCTTCATCAGTCATTCGGTTGCGTAAAACGCGAAGCGTGTAACCACCATGTAATTTCCCATTTACGAGATACATCCAGTCGCTAATTTTAGAAGCATCAACCTCTATTTTATCTCCCGATTTATACTCTGTAACGTATTCGGGTTCGTTGTTTAGAATGCCAGAATATTGACCATCCTTGTAGACAATATCGCCAATCCACATATGTTCGATGCCTTTTTCATTTGAGAATTTAACTTTTAAGGCGTGGCTATCAGCAGTAGGATCCAATAGTCCTTTTTTGAAATCGTCTAAGGTTTCATTCGCTTGTAAAATAGCGGCGTTCATTTCTTCATCTTCACTTTTTACTCCATATATTGTTGGTTCGCCTTCTCTTTCAATTTTATTCGAATCTTTACAGCTGGCTAAATAAAGAATAGCTATTAAGATTAAAAATTTTGTTTTCATGCGCTTGTTGGGTTTGGTAATTAATATTCTTCTCTATACTTTGTATATTCTGTTGTAAAAACACCATCTGTTTGTTCACTATATTTTTCTACCCATTTTTTGTAATAGTACTGAACATGTAGAGTATTGTTTTTAAGGGTCATTTTAGAAAATGGTTTGCCAATTTGCGGAATCTCTTTTAATCCAAAAGTTTCATCTGTTCCGTTATCAAATTTGCAGTCCATTTCTCTAGCCCAAATCATTTCAAATTCAGTATTGCTTATTTTACGAATTGGGTAAAAGTAAACGCATTGTCCATGATATTCGAAGGCCAGCGAAGTATCACCAATACTAAGTGAAACCATATCGTTTTTCCATTTTCCAGTAAAATCGTTTGTTTTCTGAAAGCTGTTAACGAAGCTTTCGTAATCAAAACCTTCTAGATAGGATATTTTCCATTCATTATTCTCTTTTACAGCTTTGATATTATAAACAATTCCATCGCCCCAGCTCCAGTTGTAGAATGCTTTATTGTTTTCTATTGAAAGATGCATGATCCAGATTTTATTTAAAAAATTATCAGGAGTATCTTGGCAATTACACCACGGACTTGCACCAGTACCAAATGGAGGCAGTTCACCAACATTCCATTTTAAATTTCCATTTTTAAAATCAGCATCAATTTTTAGGGCAATTTTATTGTAATTCGCAATAAAGTCTTTTGAAAATAAATGAGTGTTTTCGAGTTCTTTAAGTCGGGCTTTATGAAGTTTCATATCGATTCCGCTATAAATACTGTCTGTATTTTGATCTTCGATAGGACTGAAGTCGCTTCCAGTACTTTTTTCTTCTTCCCATTCGTAAAGCTTTTTAGTGAGTTCTAATAAAGCGATACTATCATTTTTAACGTCAGCTATATTTGTGGTGTCACTAGCAGTATTACTAATTTCTTTTTTCTGTATTGGCTCGTTTTTCTTACAGTTAATAAACAATAAGAATAAAGGCAAAAGTAAAAGTAGTTTCTTCATTTTTAATTGTAGAATCAATGTGTTTGTAAGTTTGTGATTTTTGGAAAAAGAAGTTCTAATTGGTCAGTAATTTTTTGATCAAAACGATTTGGCCTAAATGATAATAACTATGTTCTATCATCGCTTCAATATTTCTTTTATATGAACCGTACTTGATATCGACAAAACTTTCATCGAGTTTTTCATCAGGAATTTGTTCTACTAACGAAGCAAATTCTTCGGCAGCATTCCAGAATTTATTTAGAAAAATATTCCATTCTTCCTGTGATTGAACAGGAGGAAAGTCAAAACTAAATTTATCTTTTATATCGAGATTTCCGCCTTTAAAAACAGTATTTATTCCGTCGATATAATAATGAATATGTTGCGCCAAAGCAGCAATAGTATTTAAATTCTGAACCGGACTAACTGCCATTTTCCAATCCAGATTTTCAAGCTGATCTTTAAAATTGGTATTTGCAATCCAGGTTCCGTTTAAAATGACTTCTCTAAAACGATTTGCAATTTCAGATGTACTTTTCATATTCAGAATACTTTAGGTTAAATCATAATCTCTTTATTCCTGCTGAATCCATTCGTATTTACCATTTTTTAGATAAATAACACCGCCGCCACAGCTTTCATCAGCGTGAATAAAAATTCCGTCGTTTGGCAATTTTATTTTGTCTTCTTCTGCAACTTGTTCTTCACCAATAATTTCGCCATCATCATTTACATTATTAAAGTAAACTTCATGTTTAGGAGCTTTTTCAAAAATGCCAACCCAGTCAATTTCATCAAAACCTTGTTTTAGAATATCATTTCCAAAACCTAGAAAATCTGTTCTTTTTCCATTTCCATAAGTAATTTTCAGTCCGCTTTTTTTGTTTTTGGTACTTCTGAATATTTCTACGGTTTCGTCTAAATTATCTCCGTCAAGATCGCATGTAATTTTGTTGGTTTTGTGTTTTGTCGAAAGCACAATTGTATCAGATTTTTGAGTTTCAGGTTCTTCTTTTGGAGAAATAGATGCACTGTCTTTTGCTATAGTTTGTGGAGTTTCGATTTCCGTTTTTGTTTCTTTTTTACAAGAAATAGTAAGTACTGATAAAAGGATTAAAGTTCTAATTTTCATATTAGGCATTTTTGGCTTGGATAAAATTTAAAATGCTAATATAGAAAATTATGTACGAAATTCCGTCTTTTAAATTGTAGGACTGAGTGTGCTAGAGTGTGTTTTTTTAGATTTTCTCTATTTTTTTAAATGAATAAAAAGAAAGAGGCTTTAACCAAAATTTACTCATTTGGTTAAAGCCTATTCTAGACTTTCTATATAAACCTCTAACTAAAGCTGGAGGCAATTGATTTTTTTTATTGTTTTCTAATCTTCACTTGATACACAATCTCCCAAAAAATAATAGACAAAACGGCATTAGCAAAAATGGCCGTTTTAACCTGATACGGATCGTAATCTATAAAATAATGAAGATTGGTAAATTGCAAAGCCAGAAATAAAGATAAAGCGGCAATTCCAACCGCACAAATTATATTTAAAAGCGGCTTCCATTTTAAAGCGAAAAAAGCATATATCAGATTAAAAACAGCAAACCCGCAACCAAGAGTGATGTAAGGATCTGTTTTTAATATTTGCCCAAGCGATAGGAAAAACTGAGTTGCAGTTAAATATAAAAAGAAGAGTATGGAATAAAGTAAGATTCGTATTTGAGGTTTCATTTTGATTTTTTTATAATTTTCAAAATTACGAATTAAAAATGAAGCTTTGATGAGGATTTTATTCTAAAAGCGATTCTACTTTAGTTTCAGACTTTTCTTTTAACGGACTTTCAGATTTTAAACTCCAAATGACTAGAAATTTTCCTTTTGCAATATATTCTTCTGGATGTTCGTCTGTTGGTTCTCCGGCTTTTCCCCATAATAAACCTTGCAGGAATCGATCACCTTTAAAAACGTGTTCAAATTCAAAATACATGATAGAACCACTGTCTCCTTTGCTTCTGAAACTCTGAATGGCTTTACTTTTTACAGTTCCAACAATATTGCTATAGGTTTGAATGTCATTATAGAAAGTGCAAGCCTGTGGTGTAATGCAAATATTTCCGTCGCTTACAGCATAATTTTTAGGAATTTCTTTTGGTTTTAGTTTTAAATCAGCGATGGTTTGGCTGAATAGATTTGTTGTGAATAGTAGGAGTAGGGTTGATAGGGGGATTGTGAGTTTCATGAAATTTTGGGGTTAAAGTTGTTAAGAAAAGAGCATGGAGGCTCTTAAAATTATTCATCATCTTTTAGATATCGGCTATCAAAGTAAATCTTGTATTCCATTGTGTTTTTTTCTTTGTAAAGTTCTCCTGTTTTTTTGTCTTTCATTTCAACAAAAAAATCTTCGCTTAAAAAATCAACACAGCCATAAATATGTTTGCGATCAGATTTGTTATTAGGGAGTCTATTAAGAACAAGTTTTGAAGTCCTTGTGTCCACTAATATTTCACTTTTCGCATCTACTTGATCTCTGCTTGTAAAATAAGATGGATACCCCCAATACTTACGTAATTTTACTTGAGCAGTTTTATTTGGATAAACTTTTGCAACAAAGCCATATACCTGAAATCTACTGCCAAAACCACCTTTAATAATAAGTGTGTCATTTTCGTAATAATGATTACACATAAAATCTTTTTTTGTAAAATCATTTTTTAGATGATCATAAAATATAGTGTCTTCGACCATATTTTTTCCTCTATAAACTGTTCCATAAATCGAATCTATCGCATATTGTGATCCGTTGTTTGTTGTATTTATATTTTCAAGAGCCAACGCTTTTATTTTTGGGTCTAAAATTATTTTGATTGTTTTTTGAGAATAAATAAAACTTGCTGATAAGACAAAAAAGAATGTGAGTAGATTTAATTTCATAGGTTTAAAATTTGGATTTGAATTTTGGTTGTGCACAAAAAAAGCACAAAATAAGATGATATTTGTGCTTTCATAAAATTTATAATATTGAGGAATTATTTCCCTTTTAGTAATTTTTCTAAATACTCCACTTTGTCTTTTTCAGCCTGAACCAAACGTTCGTAAAGTTCAACAACTTTGTCAAGTGGATTGAAATTGCAAGAATTATTTGTGATAAAGCTTCCTGTAACAGATTCATTAAAAGTATTAAAATAATTAAATACATTTTCTTCCGAAAAACTTTTAATGGCTTCTACCGTAACTCCAAGTGCTTCTGCAATATTAGCCAGTTTTGCTTCGTCAATGGTTTCACTTCCTTCAATACCAGAAATAGCCTGTTGGTTTGTACCAATTGCCTGTGCAAGCGCTTCCTGCTTCATACCTCGAAGTTCCCTAATTCGGCTGATATTTCTACCGATATGTCTTGGTTTTGTTGTTGTGCTCATATTTCAAAGGTAATTTTTTTGAATGAAATACTGTTTGTTATTTTTCGAATAACAAATATATGTTTTTTCAGACAGGAATTGATCTTTTGGTTTTTGGAAATTACTAAGAACATCTAAAATTCAGAAATTATATAATTCCCTATTTTATTGACAAGTTCATTTTGCAATTCAATGTAACTTTCTAAATTATTAGTAGTTATCATTTTGATTGAAGATTGTTGTGTGATTAACTGGGTCATTAATTTCATTAATGAATTATAAACTGAAAGGAATTCTTCATCATTAAAAAGGTTTAAAAATAAATAATTTAGTTGTCTGAAATTTTCTAATTCGTAACTTATTATTAATAAGGTAGAAACTTTTTCATTTAGTTTTTTTTCTTCATCCCTTTCCAATTTACTTGTTATAACTTTTTGAGTGAAACTACCTTCTCTTACATTGTAAATTGGAACTTTGTCAAGTTGATATATAAAAAGGTTTAATTTTTCAGTTAAGGCTTTTAAAGTTTCATGACGCATTTCATTTAATGTTATTCTCTTTTGCGTGATAATTGTTTCATCTACTTTATTGTTTTCATTTATTGAAATAATATAAGTAAGTAATATAATGGAAAATGTCGATAATAAAGTGAATAAAGGATTAAGTATTCCTCCAATATAATCAGCATATTCACTAAGTCTAAATCCGCTTTTATCGTTGTTGTTTAGGAAGTATTTTTTAAGATAATATAGTGCAATTAAATAGCCAGCAATTAACATAATAGATATTAAAAATATATAAATTGGATTTTTGTAAAAATGCTTTATTGGTAGTTTTTCTTTCATTCTTTAAGTTTTTTTAGGTTTATTGACTGTTAACAAACAAATGATTTTCTGATATTAAAAGTAAAAATGAAAATAAAATAATTAAACTATGCACATAAGAGTATATTCTACTTCTTCTGAAAAAATCATTATCACTTTCTGCTTTTCCAACATAATTATTTATATTATTAAGTTCTTTTGCATGTCTTTTACATCCTTCCTTAATCCTTTTTTGGTGCATTTTAACCCAAAGACGTGTTTTGTCTATAAAAATGATTACCAATATATTTGTTAGAATTATAAACACAAGTAAAAAAGTTTTATTAAGTAATGTTAAATTTACTTCTTTGGTAAAAGTCAGTACAATTATGGCTGAGCTAATAGTTATAATATAATTGCAAAAATTTTCTCGTTTTGTCTCTAATTGTTCTATTCTGTCGTACTGAATTTGATAGAATAAACGAAAATTTTCAGTATCGAAATTTCTTTTTTTTCTTTTTGACACTCTCTTGGTTTTATAGTTTGTAATAGATTAATCTAAAAAATGCATGTGAATTTCTTTGTCTTCGTAATCCGTAAGCTGCTCTTTTCATTAGATGGATAAATGATTATGAATACGTCTTTTAATTATTCAATGGAAAAACTTAGAAAAGCAAACTCTTCTTTTGTGTTAATAGAGTTAAAATTCTGTTGGTAAAAGGAATTTGAACATTTTAGTTTAAAATTGTAAATTGTCTTATATCTTTTACCAACCAGATCTTCATAGGATACTTCTAAAGTAAGGGGAGGGAAATCATTAAAATTTTCTTCATCAAACCATGGAGAATTTTCTGTGAATATTTTATTCTTAATCATAACATAATCCATATGTAATCCTGTAATTATTATTGGAATTGAGGAGGGTTTTGTGTTTTTTTTTTAAACTTTCGGTTTTTATAAAATCAATTTTTTTTATTTCATTCAGATTTCCAAAATCATAAGAATCATGAAGGCTATCTTTTTTTGTAATTGTAATGTTTTTGTTATTTGTATCAATTTTGTAATTAAAATCAGAATCTATAGAGCATATTTTTTTTATTGCTTTTATGTGGTCAAAAGTCCATTTATAATTAATTTTACTAGCAACACCATAACCAATATTTTCAAAGAAAAATTGAGCCATTATAGAAAATTTATGGTCATTATCTTTATTTTCTGGTTCATAAAGATTATGAAGGTGAAAATTGTAAAAATCTAAATCACCTAAAAACGGATTAGCTTTAACAGAAAGTGTAAATTCATTCAAATAAAGTTTTGGTTTATACATTGCTCTTCGTTGATTTATGACTTCTTTTAAGGCAAATAGTGCAATTATACTTGAAATGAATGTACCGATACCAGATAAAATATTGACATATGGACTAATATTAGAAATTGTTAATTTATCTGCGATTATTGTATATAGTTCATTAATATTTAACATAGTGGGTTTTAATTTTAATTTAGTTTTTTGTTATAAGCTCAGCTAATATAGCTCAATTATATTTTAATTCAATTAATAAAAATCATGTCTATTTTCAACTAGTTATTTCAAAAAAAATCCCGCCTCAATAAAGAAACGGGACTTCGTAGATATTCTCTTTTTTTCTATTTTTAAACTGTTGCAGCAATTTCTTCTGGCAACGGAATTTGATTTTTAAGTAAATCTTCGAAAGTTTCGTGCGCACGAATCAAGATTCCTTTTCCGTCTTTCCAAAGAACTTCGGCTGGTTTGTATCTTGAGTTGTAGTTTGAAGACATTGAGAAACAGTATGCTCCAGCGTTTCTGAAAGCTAAAATGTCACCTTCTGTAATTTCTGGAATTCTACGGTTGTTTGCAAAAGTATCGGTTTCGCAAATGTATCCTACAACAGAGTAAAAACGCTCTTTTCCTTTTGGGTTTGAGATGTTTTCAATATGGTGTGATGATCCGTATAACATCGGACGAATCAAGTGGTTGAAACCACTGTCAACTCCAGCAAATACTGTTGATGTTGTTTGTTTTACTACGTTTACTTTTACTAAGAAATGACCTGCTTCGCTCACCAAGAATTTTCCTGGTTCGAAAATCAACGTTAAATCTCTTCCGTATTCTGTACAGAAAGCGTTGAATCTTTTAGATAATTTTTTACCTAATTCTTCGATGTCTGTTTCGATATCGTCTTTTTTGTAAGGCACTTTGAATCCGCTTCCGAAATCTAAGAATTGTAAATCTTTGAAATGTTTAGCTGTATCAAACAGAATTTCAGCAGCATACAAGAATACTTCGATATCTAAAATATCAGATCCTGTGTGCATGTGAATACCCACAATGCTCATTTTTGTGTTCTCCACAATTCGCAAAATATGCGGAATTTGGTGAACAGAGATTCCGAATTTACTATCAATATGTCCAACAGAAATATTTGCATTTCCACCCGCCATTACGTGCGGATTGATACGAATACATACTGGAATATGAGGATGTTTTGTTCCGAATTGCTCTAAAATAGATAAATTGTCGATATTGATTTGTACACCCATTGCGGCAACTTCTTCGATTTCTTCTAAAGAAACTCCGTTTGGTGTAAAGAAAATTTTGTCAGGATCATAGCCAGCGTGAAGTCCTAACTGAACTTCCTGAATTGATACAGTATCTAAGCCAGACCCCATGTTCTTTAATAACTGTAGAATCGCAACGTTAGACAATGCCTTCATGGCGTAATTAACTCTTAAGTTCTCCACCTTAGAGAAAGCTTTAGTTAATCTGTTGTACTGAGATTGGATTTTTTCAGCATCGTAAACATACAATGGACTTCCAAATTGGTCTGCTAACTGCAGTAAATCTTTTGCTTGCATTTTTAAACTTATTTTAGACAAAGTTATTACTCTTTTGAGTAACTGCAAATTAATTGCAGAAAAATAACAAATTATAACAAATTGTTTGTTTTTAAACAAGAAGTTGTTGTTTTTGGAATTTTATAACTCTTTTAAAGAGTTTTAAGGTTCTGAGGTGCTAAGATACTAAGTTTTTTTGCCACTAATTGATTTTTTTTTCGCCACGAATTCACGAATTTTTCTAATTCAAAAATACTGCTGAATTGATTTTTTGCCACAGATTACACAGATTAAATAGATTATTTTTTTCCGCCGCAACCTGAGCGATAGCCAACAGGCGAAGGAATTCACGAATTTCTCTAATTTATATTGGGAGTCATAAATAATTTTAAACAATTCTTTCGCAATCATTGTAAAACATAGCCCACGGTTTCAACCGTGGGAAACGTATTGTTGCGTATCGTTGAGAATTTGCATTGCGTCCCCACGGTTGAAACCGTGGGCTATATTTGAAATTGATTGAATAAATAAATTAGGGTAATTAGTGTTATTGCTTCGTCTGTTGGCTATCGCTCGAGTCGTGGCAAATAAAAAATCCATTTAATCTGTGAAATCTGTGGCATAAAATACAAAACCCCTGAATGGAAATTCAGGGGTTTGTCAAATAGTATGTGTTGTGTTTTTATAGTTTTAATTTTTAGTTCATAGATGCAGTATGTAAGAAAACCTTAGCAACTTAGCGTCTCAGAATCTTAAAAATTACAAGCTAGGAAGATCTCCTTTTCCTTTAGTAGGCAAGTTTGTAGATCCCATTAGGAATAAATCTACTTCTCTTGCTGCTTCGCGACCTTCTGAAATAGCCCATACAATTAATGATTGTCCTCTTCTCATATCACCAGCAGTGAAAATGTGAGGAACGTTTGTCTGATAGTTGTGCGCTTTATAGTTGCTTCTCATATCAGTTTCGATACCTAGCTGCTCGCTTAATGTTTTCTCTGGACCTGTAAATCCAAGAGCTAATAACGCTAAGTCGCAAGGCCAGATTTTCTCAGAACCTTCTTTTTCGATTAATTCTGGTCTTTGACCCGGAGTCATTTTCCATTGAACTTCAACCGTTTTCAATCCAGTTAATTCGCCTTTTTCGTTAGAGATGAATTCTTTTGTATTGATCAACCAGTTTCTGTCGCAACCTTCTTCGTGAGAAGAAGAAGTTTTCAACTGTAACGGCCAGAAAGGCCATGGAGTTGTTTCGCTTCTTCCAACTGGAGGTTTTGGTAAAATCTCAAAGTTAGTTACCGATTTCGCTCCGTGTCTGTTAGAAGTTCCAATACAGTCAGAACCAGTATCTCCACCACCAATAACGATTACATCTTTACCAGTAGCTTTAACTTGGTCAGGAATTGATTCTCCAAATAAAACTTTAGTTTGTTGAGTCAAGAAATCCATTGCTTGAACAACACCTTTGCTTTCTATTCCTTTGGTTGGCAAGCTTCTTCTTTCAGTTGCTCCTCCGCATAAAACGATAGAATCGAATTGGTTTAATTCTTCAACACTGAAGTTTACACCAACATTTACATTGGTTTTGAAAGTGATTCCTTCTGCTTCAAGAACTACTACACGACGGTCGATAATTCCTTTTTCTAATTTGAAATTCGGAATTCCGTAACGTAATAAACCTCCAATTGCGTTGTCTCTTTCAAAAACAGTAACCGTGTGACCCGCTCTGTTTAATTGTTGAGCCGCTGCAAGACCAGCAGGACCTGAACCAATAACGGCAACCGTTTTTCCAGTTCTAGTTTTTGGTGGCTGAGGTTTGATCCATCCTTCAGCAAAACCTCTTTCGATGATGCTTTTCTCGATGTTTTCGATAGAAACCGGATCTTTGATGATTCCTAATACACATGATTTCTCACATGGAGCAGGGCATAAACGACCTGTAAATTCTGGGAAGTTGTTTGTAGATTGCAAAATTTCCAATGCACTCTGCCATTCTTCCTGATGCACCATGTCGTTGAAGTCAGGAATTAAATTTCCTAACGGACATCCACTGTGGCAAAAAGGAATACCACAATCCATACATCTTGATCCTTGTTCTTTTAATTTATCTTTTGGTACCGGAATAGTAAATTCGTTGTAGTTCGAAACGCGTTCTGCAACTGCTAAATTACTTTCGTCGGCTCTATTATATTCTTTAAATCCGCCTATTTTACCCATGACATTTTTATTAAATGTAAATGATTAAATTCCAATTTTTAAATTCCAAATTCCAATTTTTTTTAACCGCAAAGAATGCAAGGTTCTTTATTTCGCTTTTTGGAACGTTTTTAAGTTCGCAAAGCTTTGAGGTTAAGTTTAATCTAAAATCTGAATTCTAAAATCTAAAATCATTTATCCCGCTATTAATTCTTCTATTTGTTTTTCTTCTGCAATTCGTTTTAATGCTTTTTTGTAATCAGTTGGCATTACTTTTACGAAGTGCTGTTGTTCATTTTCCCAGTCTGCTAAAATTCTCTTAGCTAATGGACTGCTTGTGTACAATGAATGGTTTCTGATCAGTTTTCTTAGTTTAGTAACGTCCTCTTCTTCCAATGGATCGAATGCAACCATTTCCATGTTACATACTGTTGAATCGAATTTCTTGTTTGGATCGTAAATGTAAGCTACACCACCGCTCATACCAGCAGCGAAGTTTCTTCCAGTTTTTCCTAAAACTACAACTGTACCACCTGTCATGTACTCGCATCCGTGATCTCCAATTCCTTCTACAACTGCTGTTGCTCCAGAATTTCTCACACAGAAACGCTCTCCTGCGATACCATTAATATAAGCCTCTCCGGTAATAGCTCCGTAAAGGGCAACGTTCCCGATAATGATGTTATCTTCAGGTTTAAAAGTCGCAGTAGGAGGTACTTTTACAATTAGTTTTCCTCCAGAAAGACCTTTTCCTAAGTAATCATTACAGTTTCCGTGAATTTTAAATGACAATCCGTTTGTTGCAAATGCACCAAAACTTTGTCCGGCAGAACCTTCAAAATCAACTAAAATAGTGTCATCTGGTAATCCTTGTGCGCCATAAATTTTTGAGATTTCGTTACTCAAAATTGCACCTACAGAACGGTCTGTATTTTTGATTTTGAAAGTAACTCTCGTTTTCTCTTTTCTATAAATAGATGGAATAGCTTCTTTGATGATATCAAAATCCAATACGTTTTCAAGAGCGTGATCCTGAGTAGTTGTATTATGATTTGGAACCGTTTTCGCTTTTTCCGGTTTGTATAGAATAGTCGATAAGTCTAAACCATTAGCTTTATAATGTTTGATCGCTTTGTCTACGTTTAATTTTTGAGACTGACCTACCATTTCTTTTAAAGTTCTGAAACCTAACTGAGCCATGATTTCTCTTAACTCTTCAGCAATAAAATACATGAAGTTGATTACGTGCTCTGGAGTTCCTTTGAAATTTTTTCTCAATTCAGGATCTTGAGTTGCAATACCAACTGGACAAGTATTTAAGTGACAAGCTCTCATCATGATACATCCAGAAGCTACAAGCGGAGCAGTAGCAAATCCGAATTCTTCAGCACCTAATAAAGCTGCGATTGCAACGTCACGTCCTGTTTTCAACTGTCCGTCACATTCTAAAACTACACGGCTTCTTAAGTCGTTCAAGATAAGTGTTTGTTGTGCCTCAGCTAAACCAAGTTCCCATGGAATACCTGTGTGTTGTAATGAAGTTAATGGTGCAGCACCCGTTCCTCCATCATAACCAGAGATTAAGATAACGTCAGCTTTTGCTTTTGCAACACCGGCAGCGATTGTTCCAACTCCAACTTCAGAAACTAGTTTTACGTTGATACGAGCTTCACGGTTTGCATTTTTCAAATCATAAATCAACTGAGATAAATCCTCAATAGAGTAGATATCGTGGTGAGGCGGAGGTGAAATCAAACCTACATAAGGCGTAGAGTTTCTAGTTTCAGCAATCCAAGGCACTACTTTTTCTCCAGGTAACTGTCCACCTTCTCCAGGTTTTGCTCCCTGAGCCATTTTGATTTGGATTTCTTTAGCGTTTGTCAAATAGTTGATCGAAACACCAAAACGTCCTGAAGCAACTTGTTTGATTGCAGAGTTTCTAGAATCTCCGTTAATTTCTTTCTGGAAACGTTTTGGATCTTCTCCACCTTCTCCAGAGTTACTTTTTCCTCCAATTCTGTTCATCGCAATAGCTAAGTTCTCATGCGCTTCTCTAGAGATAGACCCATAAGACATTGCTCCAGTTTTGAATTTCTTAACGATTTCTGTCCAAGGCTCTACTTCATCAATAGAAATTGGATCTAAATTGTTGAATTCAAATAAACCTCTAATGGTCATTAAGTTTGAGCTTTGCTCGTTTACAGCATTAGCATATTCTTTATAGCTTTCCGGGCTGTTTAAACGAACTGCTTGTTGTAATTTAGAAATCGTAGTTGGGTTAAACATGTGTTTTTCACCACCACGTCTCCATCTGTAAATACCTCCAATTTCAAGAGAAAGCAAGTTTGCAATTTTTGAATTTGGGAAAGCTTTTTGGAAACGTTTTTTCACTTCTTTTTCAACCTCCATTAAACCAATTCCTTCGATTCTAGAAGGCGTGTAAGGGAAATATTTAGATGTAAATGTTTTGTTTAATCCTAAAATCTCGAAAATTTGAGCGGCTCTGTACGAATGTAAAGTAGAGATACCAATTTTGTTCATGATTTTTACGATTCCTTTCGCGATCGCTTTGTTGTAGTTTACAACAGCGTAATCAGCTTTTACTTTTGTAATGAAACCTTTTTCAACCTGATCGTGAATGATTTCGTTTACCATGTAAGGGTTGATCGCACTTGCGCCATATCCGAACAATAAGGCAAAATGATGCGGTTCGCGTGGTTCAGCAGATTCGATGATGATTCCGAACTTAGAACGAACTTGTAAAATGTTTAATGAGTGGTGAATGTAAGAACAAGCCAATAACATCGGAATTGGAGCTAATTCTTCGCTTACACCTCTATCAGATAAGATGATGATGTTGCATCCTTCTTCAACGGCTTTAAAAGTTGCCTGAACACATTTTTCAAGCGCTCTTTCTAAACCGTTAACTCCTTTTTCTATTTTATATAAAGTAGAAATAGTAGCCGATTTGAAATCTGGGTGATCGATATTTCTGATTTTATCCAAATCCTCGTTAGAAACAACTGGATTTTGGATTTTTAATTTTTTACATTGTTTCGATTCGATTTCGAAAATATTGAAATCTCCTCCAATTGCTAAACTGATATCCGTAATGATTTCTTCACGAATACCATCCAACGGTGGGTTTGTAACCTGAGCAAACAATTGTTTGAAGTAGTTGTACAACAATTGTGGCTGATCAGATAAAACGGCCAAAGGCGTATCGTTACCCATAGAACTGATTGCTTCAGCTCCGTCGCTACCCATTGGGTTGATGATTGTTTTTAAATCTTCAATAGTATAACCAAACAAACGCTGTCTTGTTAAGAAATCTAATTTTTCAACAGGAGTAGGGTTGTTCGTGTAAGGAACTTTTGCAAGTGGCAATAAGTTTTCCTCCACCCATTGTTGGTACGGACGTTTTGTAACTATCGCTTTCTTGACTTCCTCGTCTTCGATGATACGACCTTCATTCATATCAACCAAGAACATTTTTCCTGGCTCTAAACGTCCGTGCTGAATTACATCTTCTGGATCGATATCTAATACACCAATTTCAGATGACATAATTACGAATCCACTTTTTGTTAAAGTGTAACGAGAAGGACGAAGACCATTTCTGTCAAGTAAAGCTCCAATTACGTTACCATCAGTAAACGGAATAGAAGCAGGACCATCCCAAGGCTCCATGATACAAGCATTATACTCATAGAAAGCTCTTTTCTCTGGAGACATTGTTTGGTGTTTTTCCCAAGCTTCAGGAACTACCATCATCATTGCCTCTGGAAGAGAACGGCCAGTCATTAATAAAAGTTCAACCACCATATCCATAGAAGCAGAATCTGATTTTCCTTCTAAGATAATTGGGAATAATTTTTTGATATCATCGCCAAAAACTTTGCTTTGCATAAGCTCTTCACGAGCACGCATACGGCTTACGTTTCCACGAAGTGTGTTGATCTCACCATTATGACACATGTATCTAAACGGTTGAGCTAAGTCCCAAGAAGGGAATGTATTTGTAGAGAAACGTTGGTGTACAAGTGCAAGACGAGTCACCAAGTCTGGATCTTTCAAATCTATATAATAACGGCTGATGTCTTCTGGCATCAATAGACCTTTATATATTATAGTAGTGGTCGATAAACTAGTAAAATAAAACATGTGGCTTTCAGAAGTTTTAGATCCTCTTACGGCATGTTCAGCAATTTTTCTAGCTGCAAAAAGTTTTGCATTAAATTCATTTTCAGTTAAATCCTGACCGTTCTTAGAAACGAAAACTTGTTTAACTGTTGGTTCTTTTTCTGCGGCGATTTCACCTAAATTTTCAACGTCAACTGGCACATCTCTCCAACCTAAAACTTTTAAGTTCTGATCTTTAATTGTTGCCTCAAATGCATTAATACAAAAAGAAACCTGGTTTTTGCTTTTTGGTAAAAAAACCATTCCTACTGCATACTCACGCGCTTCTGGGATTTCAAAGTCACAAACTTTCTTAAAAAAATCATGAGGAATGTCGAATAAAATTCCGGCCCCGTCACCAGTTCTTCCATCAGAACTAACGGCACCACGATGTTCCAATTTAATTAAGATGTCTAATGCTTTGTGAATAATATCATTTGACTTAATACCATTCAAATTACAAATAAATCCTGCACCACAATTGTCGTGTTCAAATTCAGGCAGATAAAGCCCTTGTTCTTTAACTCTCATTCTTGATATTTTTTTTACAAAAATACAGATTTCGTTAAACATAATGTATTGAAATTATATATTCGCTTTCATTTTTGTTGTAATATTAGAAAAAGGGTTCTTAAATAATAATATTATTAAAGAAAGCATTGCGAATTATTAAAATCATAATTGATGATAAAATATATTAAGAAAAATCGTCGCTTAGCTATTGAATCCAGTGAAATTTTTGTTAAATATCAAACGTTTTAGCGGTTTTGTGTTAACATTAACAAATTGTTTCGTTAACGATTTGTTTGCGTTGCTAAAAATTCAACGCTTTATACCTATAGGTAACATTTATTTAATTGAAAAAGATTTTCCTATTAAGTTGTTATTTGTTACTTTTGTCGCACTTTTATTCTGAAATAAATTCAGAACCAGACAAATTCTATATTATGAACATACACGAATATCAAGGAAAAGAAATTTTAGCGAGTTACGGAGTACGCGTACAACGCGGAATTGTGGCTAACAATGCGGTTGAAGCTGTGGCTGCTGCAAAACAATTAACTGCCGAAACTGGTACAGGATGGCATGTAATAAAAGCACAAATTCACGCAGGTGGTCGTGGAAAAGGTGGTGGAGTTAAGCTGGCAAAAAACTTACAACAAGTTGAGGAGTTAGCAGAACAAATCATCGGAATGCAATTGATTACACCTCAGACTCCGCCAGAAGGTAAAAAAGTAAACAAAATATTAGTAGCTGAAGATGTTTACTATCCTGGAGAAGGCGAAACTTCTGAGTTTTATGTTTCTGTTTTATTGAATAGAGGTACAGGACGCAACATGATTATGTATTCTACTGAAGGTGGAATGGATATCGAAGAAGTTGCTGAGCACACTCCACACTTAATCTTTACTGAAGAAATCGATCCTTCTGTAGGTTTACAAGGTTTCCAAGCTAGAAGAATTGCTTTTAACTTAGGACTTTCTGGAAATGCTTTCAAAGAAATGGTGAAATTCATCGACGCACTTTACAATGCTTACATTGGTTCTGATGCTTCTATGTTTGAAATCAACCCTGTATTAAAAACTTCTGATAACAAAATCTTAGCTGTAGATGCTAAAGTAAATATCGACGATAACGCTTTATACAGACAACCTAAATATGCTGAAATGAGAGATATCCGTGAGGAGAATCCAATCGAAGTTGAAGCTAAAGAAGTTGGTCTTAACTATGTTGACCTTGACGGTACTGTAGGATGTATGGTAAACGGAGCTGGTCTTGCTATGGCAACTATGGACTTAATTAAATACGCTGGTTTTGAGCCTGCTAACTTCCTTGACGTAGGAGGAACTGCTGATGCTAAGCGTGTTGAAACAGCTTTCAGAATTATCTTGAAAGATCCAAACGTAAAAGCTATCTTAATTAACATCTTCGGAGGTATCGTTCGTTGTGACCGTGTTGCTCAAGGTGTTGTTGATGCTTACAAAAACATGGGAGACGCTATCAATGTACCAATTATCGTTCGTTTGCAAGGAACAAATGCTGAAATTGCAAAAGAATTAATTGACAACTCTGGTATGCCAATCTTATCTGCAGTTCAATTCCAAGAAGCTGCTGACCAAGTTAAAGCTGCTCTTTCTTAATTAAATAAGAAATCAAATTATATAGAAATCCATTCCGTTTTGCGGAGTGGATTTTTTTTTTTAACCGCAAAGCACGCAAGGTTTTTTTGCCAAGTATTGTGAATATAAACGCAAAGTTCGCAAAGCTATGTAAAAATAACTTTGCGAACTTTGCGTAAACCTTTGTGTGCTTTGCGGTTAAAAACCAATTATTTCAAGACAGTTGATAATTCCACAATTTCAAATGTTGGATCGTGCATTATAAATTCTCTAATAATTGAAGCATGACCAGCGCCAACTAAAACCATTATTTTATTATCTGTACTATCTGTTAATTTCTGAATTAATGAGTACATGTATAGGTTTCTTTTGTACCAATTTGAAACTAAAGATGGTCCAGTAAAATCATCTGGATTTCCAGCTCTATTGGCAACTTCCAAATACCATTGAAGGTTTTCATTTTCGGCTTGTTTTGTATTGTAATACAGCATCATTTCTTGTAAAGTGCTTTTTCTAATTTTTTCGTTATGTTGTTTTTCAAAATTCTCCGTTGTCAACTTATTTTTCTCCATTAAATCTTTTTGGTTTGCTTTTTCCATTGACTTCATTAAACTGTCATAGGGAAAAGAAGTGTAAAGATTCATTCCGTATAATTTTTTATGATTCAGTTTTTTAGCCGTGCGAAGTGCCAATTGTGTTATTTCGCTTTTGTTAGCTTTAAAAAGACTGTCGGTGTTTTTATTGTAAAACTTGTCTAAGTCGGCTTGTTTCTTAAATTCCCATTCTACAAATATTTTATCTGGACCAAATTTTTTGATTTTGTCACTCATAATTTCGAGTTCTTTTTGGCTTTTTTCAGACATGATGTTGAAATTATTTAGTTGAGCAACATCAAGACCAGGATTGGCATAATGAAAAGTTCCAACCAATAAAATCTGCTTTTTCTTAGTTTGAGCAGATGTCATGTTAAATGTAATAAGAGCTAGTAGTAAAATGATTTTTTGCATGATTATTTGTTTTTAAATTCATGACAAATGTATTCCGTCTTTTGACCTCAATTTTTTGTTTTTGATGAACATAAGATTTCATTTTATAAACGCCTGAAATTTATAAAGTAATAATTTCGTGTAACGTTTTTGATGGTTCATCCCTAAAAAAGTATCTTTTAAATAAATATAATTTTCTATTTAACGCTTAATTGTATTTTTGAGTTAATTATCAAAAACATGAAATCAAAAATTCCATTTTACTATCATATCATCCTTTTCTTTTTACTATTTCTAACCTATATTTTTTGGGATATTGGACTAAATAATAGAAAAGTAGAAATTATTCTAAAAGCAATTTATTTAGGAATTACTCCGTCTTATATGCTTGCCGTATTTATTATTTACATTCTTAATTTTTACTTCTTTTGTGAATGGTTTTTAAATAAAAAGAAATTATTTTTTTACATTCTGACGATTCCGGTTTCTTTATTACTTTTCACTGGTATTCGATACTTTTTGGAAGAAGTTGTAATGTATAGTATTACTGGAATGCATAATTATTATGAAGAAGCAAGAGAAATTAGCTATTACATAAAAGACAATTTTTTCTACGGATTACCGGCTGTAATTTTAAGTGCTTTGACTTTTTTGTTCTGGCAATTTCAGACTGCGCAACATCAAAATCAGGAATTATTATTAGAGAATAAAAAAGCCGAATTCCAGATGCTGAAGGCGCAAGTGAGCCCGCATTTTTTGTTTAATACTTTGAATTCGTTTTACAGTCAATTGATTCTGAAAGACGATAAAATGGCAGATGATGTTTTGGTGCTTTCTGATTTGCTTCGATATGTAATTACCGAAACAGACAAAGAAGAAGCGATACTTTCAAAAGAAATTCAGTTCATTCAAAATTATATTCATTTACAGAAGAAAAGGTTTGAAGATCAGCTGTTTTTAGATTTTTCGGTTGAAGGAAATTATTCCAACGAAAAAATTATTTCTTCGGCTTTGGTTCATTTTGTTGAAAATGTTTTTAAACATGGAAAATTTAATAATGAAGAAGAAAAAGCTATTATTTCTATTCGAATAAAGAACGATTTTTTAGAAATTTCAACTTTTAATTATTTTATCGAAGGAGAAAATTATTCTTCAACTGGAATTGGTTTTGATAACTTGACTAAAAGATTAGAATACACATATAAGAATCAATTTATTCTTGAAAAAACATAAGAAAATAATACCTTTAAGACTTACTTGAAAATACCACTAAAGAAATAATCTATGGCCTTTAAATGCATAATTATAGATGACGAACCGCCTGCAACGAGAATATTAGAGAACTATATCGGAAAAGTAAATTTTCTGGAAAAAGTCGGTGTTTTTAATGACTCCTTAAAAGCATTGGAATTTCTCAATACGCAAACTGTAGACGTTATTTTTCTGGATATTCAAATGCCTCAATTGACAGGTTTGCAGATTTCTAAAATTATTTCCAAAGATATAAAAGTCATTTTTACAACCGCTTATCCTGATTTTGCTTTAGAAGGATTTGAGTTGAATGCCGTCGATTATCTTTTAAAACCAATTGCATTTGAGCGTTTTTACCAAGCAGTTTCTAAACTCAATTCTGAGCCAAAAATAGAAGTTTCAAGTAACAGCAATAATAATGCTCCAGATTTTTTATTTATAAAAACAGACGGGAAAAATAAATTCCAAAAAGTGTTTCTGAATGATATTTTATATGTTGAAAGTCTCCAAAATTATGTTTGTATTCATACAGTAAAACAACAGATTATTACACATTCGTCATTAAAAAATGTAATTGAATCGCTTCCTTCAACTAATTTTATTCAAACTCATAAATCGTATGTGGTTTCATTGCAACACATTGAATCAACGGATAATTTTTCTGTTTTTGTAAATGGAAAAGAACTACCAATCGGAGCAACTTTTAAAGATGCCTTTTTTGATGAAATTGATCAGAATAAAATTTAACCGCAAAGCACGCAAAGTTTTTTTTGCTAAATATTGTGAATATATAAACGCAAAGTTCGCAAAGCTGCATGTTTAAATAAAATATAGCCACAGATTAAAGATTAGAGGGATTTTAAAAATCTGCGTTAATCTTTTAATCTGTGGCTATAAAATATCTTTGCGAACCTTGCGTAATTCTTAGCGTCCTTTGCGGTTAAACTTTAAGACTTTTTCTTATTACCGTTTTTGAAAACCACTTTTTCTACAACAACTGGTTTTCCGTTTCCTTTTGGGAATGATTTCTTTTTAGGTTTTCCAGTTGATGAACCAGACTTTGAAGGATTTTGATCACCTCTGTATTTCTCAGCATCTTTTGGAGCTGCTTTAAATTCTGGTCTTACTTTAGAGGTTTCTTTTTTAGGGATTTCGGCTTT
>NZ_DASWYK010000006.1:0-24610 GCF_036405015.1 Flavobacterium sp.
TCAAAAAGTAAAGATCTTCTTTTGCAGTTTGAGGCTGGTATTTTTTTATTAAATCATCTAAAGGTGTTACTTCATCTAGAATACTTTTATAATCCTTATCTGAAGCATCGTCTAATAATTCGAAACCGCTTTCCGCGAAAAACCATTCAACAACATCAGAATATGGCGTTTTTTCGTCTGGTTTTTCTAATTTTTCAATTTTTGGAAAATATTCTGGAAATAATGTTCGAATAGCAGAACCTATTAAACTTTCAGCTACAACATCGGCTCCCTCCTGCTCTCCTTCATAAACTAATTCAACTTTTCCAGTAATAGCAGGAATGATTCCCACAAAGTCTGATAAACGCAATGTCGTTTTATCAACACCCGAAATCAAAGCACGGCGTTCGGCTGTACTAATCAAATTTTCGAAAGCTGTAATACTCATTCTCGCACTCACACCACTTTTATTGTCAATGTATTCGCTTTCTCGGGCTTCAAAACTAATTTGCTCCAAAATATCTCTCGCCAAACTCGGAACATAAACTACATCCATTTGGTTTTGATCCAATTTCGATTCTTGTTCTGTAATGGTTCTCGCGATCTGGATACTTTCTGGATAATGCGTTAAAATCTGTGAACCAATTCTATCTTTTAAAGGCGTTACAATACTTCCTCTATTGGTGTAATCTTCTGGATTTGCCGTGAAAACAAACTGCATATCTAAAGGCATTCTCAATTTGAAACCTCTAATTTGAATATCACCTTCTTGCAAAATATTAAATAAAGCAACTTGAATTCTGGCTTGTAAATCAGGTAATTCGTTGATTACAAAAATACAGCGATTCGCTCTTGGAATCATTCCGAAATGAATTACGCGATCGTCTGCATAAGATAATTTTAAATTCGCTGCTTTAATTGGATCAACATCTCCAATTAAATCGGCAACCGTTACATCTGGTGTTGCTAGTTTTTCGAAGAAACGCTCACTTCTATGCAACCAAGAAATTGGAGTTTCATCTCCTTTTTCTGAGATTAAATCCTTAGCAAAACGAGAAATTGGATTTAATGGATCATCATTAATTTCTGAACCCTCCACAAACGGAATATATTCATCTAATAATTCAACCATTTTACGAGCCAAACGCGTTTTTGCTTGTCCACGAAGTCCTAGTAAATTGATATTATGACGTGATAAAATGGCGCGTTCTAATTCTGGAATTACCGTATTTTCAAATCCGTGAACACCTTCAAAAACAGGTTTACCTGATTTGATTTTCTCACGAAGATTATTACGCAATTCATCTTTTATGCTTGTACTTTTATATCCAGCGGCTTTTAATTGACCTAAAGTCTTTATAGTATTTATTTCCATTGTGTTGAAATGTAAATTTTTATTCTTTTATTTTTTTGAAAGGTAAAAAATAGTGTCTTCGCATTGCGTTTAGAAACCTTAGTACCTTTGTTCCTCAGAACCTTAGCACCTTATTTAATCCTTTTCTTCCTATTTGCTTCGTAGTCTTCAAAAATCATTTCTCCCAAACCTTTTATTCCTGTATAAAACGCTTTTCCTTGATTGGCTTCGGTAAACTGATTTACAAAACGCTGTAAGTAAGGATCGCGGGCAATCATAAAAGTCGTGATTGGAATATGAAGTTTTCTGGCTTGTTGTGCCTGTGTATAACATTTATCGACAATATATTCATCCAGACCGTTACTATTCATGTAGTAGGAACCATCACGTTCGCGAACGCAACTTGGTTTTCCATCTGTAATCATGAAAATTTGTTTGTTGGTATTTCGCTTTCTGCGCAGAATATCCATCGCCAATTGCAGACCAGCAACCGTATTGGTATGATAAGGTCCAACTTGCAAATAAGGCAAATCTTTAATCGGAATCATCCAAGCATCATTTCCAAAAACTAAAATATCGAGAGTATCTTTTGGGTATCTTGTTGTGATTAATTCTGCCAGCGCCATTGCCACTTTTTTGGCAGGTGTAATTCGGTCTTCGCCATACAGAATCATACTATGGCTGATGTCAATCATGAGCACGGTACTCATTTGAGCTTTGTATTGCGTTTCTTCGACAACCAAATCATTTTCGGTTAGCATAAAACTTTCTACTCCGTTATTTATTTGAGCGTTTCGAAGACTTTCGGTTAATGAAATTCTTTCTAAACTATCTCCAAAATTAAATTCACGGAATTCTCCAGTATGTTCATCACCATTTCCAGCATGTTTTGTTTTATGATTACCGCTTCCAGAACGTTTCAAATTTCCAAAAATCTGATCTAAAGCTTGCTGTCTGATTGCTCTTTCGGTTTTTGCAGTTATTCCAAAACCATTACTTCCATCACCTTTTACTTCATCTCTGATGTAACCTTTCTTTTTTAGATCTTCGATAAAATCATCAATAGTATAATTTTCGTCGGTAAGTTTATATTCGACATCGAGTTCCCGAAGCCAGCTGATAGCTTCATCAAAATCACCCGAAGTATGGGTAATTAACTCTTTAAAAATCGTAAAAAGTTTGTCAAACGGAGACTGAAAAGGAGCTTCGTAAGTCTTAAAATAAAAGCCTTTTTTAAATTCGTTTTTCATAAATCTAAAATTACGTCTTTTTAGAATTATGAAAAACGAATTGTTTATTAATTTTTAGTTAAAATATTCAACCAAAAATCAAGACTAACAGTGTTAGATATAATAATTATTCAAACTTTCCGTCCAAATAATACCAAGCACCATTTTCGAATTTAAAAGTAGAAAATTCGTAATGTACTTGCGACTTATTATCTGAATCTAAAAAGTAAGCTTTGAATTCGACCGTATTTTCTGTAGAACTTAAAATCTCTAATTTTTGCCATTTATTAGAAACAGCCCATCTTAAAATTTCAGTTTTCGAATAATATTTTCTTTCTGAAATATAAGTCGTTTCCATAAGATAATCGGCATTATGAGTTGCATACGCCGAATATCTTGATCGCATTAAAGTTAATGCTGAAGGCGCTTTTTGATTGTCATTCAAATATAATTCGCAGCAATTTTCAAAAAGTAATCCTGTGTCGCAGAAGCATTTTTTACTCTCCATCAACTGGTTCTTCTCCATTAATTTTAACGTGAAGCTGATTCAATAAAACTTGATAACGAGTTATTTCTCGAACTTCTTCGTCTTCTTCAGCAAAATCAATCATTTCGTCTAATGTTTCACTTACTTCCAATAATTTGTTGTTTGCTTCTCTATCGTTTTTCGCAGCAATCAAATCAATGATTTCTTGCACGTTTGCTTTTAATTCTTCGAATTTACTATTCATGTCTTAATTTGTTTCAAATTCAAAGTTTCAGGTTTCAGGTTCAACTTGGAACGTTAAACCTGAAACTTGAAACTATTTTTATTCGTTTTTACTTTCGTTGAATTTTTTCATGATTTCCTTCAACTTTTCTTTGCGTGAAACTTCAGCTTGTTTCGCTTTTGCTTGGGCTTTATGCAATTTATCGTTGTGCTTTTTGATATTTCTTTCATTATTGCGTCCCATTATATTTCCCTTTTAATTTGTTCTAATGTTTTTTCAGTAAAAATCAGTTCGTTTATGATTTGTTTTCTTAAATCATTAATATCATCATAATCGAAATATTTTGCCCAAGAAGTCAATTGCTGTAAATTCCGAACTTGTTTTAATCTCTTTGTGGTTTCAAAACTTGTTCTTAAAATCGATTTTCCGTCATATTCAGGATTATTCTTGTGTTCATAATTCGCGAGATTATTTTCGAAATCAGCTTTTATGTAATACAGTTTTTCTTCAGCATTATCTGGATAAAACGCTGACCATTTTGCAAAGCCAATTTTAGTTTTTGATTCCGTTTCGGGGTTTCGAGCAATTAAGCGCCATTTGCTATTAGCCAATCTTCCCCAATGATTCGAAACTCGATACATTCCTTCTTCTGTATAATAATAAGTGCTTCCAGCTTTGCTTTCAAATTGTTTTTTCAGTCCTTGAATTGAATTTGGAAGTACTTCATTAAAAGCACAAAACGTATTTTTAAAAGAATTAGGATGTGGTTTAAAGTTTTTTTGCATGTGCAAATATACTCAGATTACAGTGAACTCCCTAAAACATTAATTGCTTACCTTTGCTCCTTTAATTTAAAACAAAAAATCATGTCTAAAGATTTAGAACAAAAAATGCCTCAAAAAGGAGTTTTTACTGGCATTATCGAAAAAGATGAAAATAATAATTATTTCTGTGGAGAATATCTTTTAGACTATAAAATGGTTCAGGCTAAATTTAAAGTTGGTGACTGGATTACAATAAAGTCTGTTATTGAAAATCCAAGTGATATGAGCTACAAACAATATCCGAAAAAATCAAGAAACTTCGATAAAGCAAATCATAAACCGGAATAAATTGTTTGTTTTAGGTTTCAGGTTATTCTTGTTTCAAGTTTTTTGTTGGGAGCTTTTTTTAACTGCAAAGTTTATTTTTAACCGCAAAGAGCGCAAAGATTTACGCTAAGAACGCTAAGATATTTCTACTGAAAACTAAATTAAGTTTTAAATATTAAGTTCGCAAAGTTGTGTCTACACATAGCTTTGCGAACTTTTCATTTTTAATGATCCTCAAAAATAAAATCTTTGTGCCCTTTGCGTAAATCTTTGTGTGCTTTGCGGTTAAACTAATTAGCTTCATTTTTAACGCAAAGCACGCTAAGATTTTTTAATTAGGATTCTAAGTATGTGTAAATATTAAGTTCACAAAGCTATGTATTGACAAAGCTTAGCGAACTTTTCATTTTTAATGCCCCTCAAAAAACTCTGCGCTCTTTGCGTAAATCTTTGTGTGCTTTGCGGTTAAACTAATTAGCTTCATTTTTAACGCAAAGCACGCTAAGATTTTTTAATTAGGATTCTAAGCATATATAAATATTTAAGTTCGCAAAGCTAAGTGTTGACAAAGCTTTGCGAACTTTTCATTTTTAATGATTCTCAAAAAATAAAATCTTTGCGCCCTTTGCGTAATTCTTTGCGAACTTTGCGGTTAAACTAATTAGCTTCATTTTTAACGCAAAGCACGCGAAGATTTTTTAATTAGGATTCTAAGCATATCTAAATATTAAGTTCGCAAAGCTAAGTGTTGACAAAGCTTTGCGAACTTTTCATTTTAATGACTCTCAAAAACTCTGCGCTCTTTGCGTAAATCTTTGTGCCCTTTGCGGTTAAACTAATTAGCTTCATTTTTAACGCAAAGCACGCTAAGATTTTTTTAATTAGACTTCTAAGCATATCTAAATATTAAGTTCGCAAAGCTAAGTATTGACAAAGCTTTGCGAACTTTTCATTTTAATGACTCTCAAAAACTCTGTGCTCTTTGCGTAAATCTTTGTGCCCTTTGCGGTTAAACTAATTAGCTTCATTTTTAACGCAAATCACGCTAAGATTTTTTAATTAGACTTCTAAGCATATCTAAATATTAAGTTCGCAAAGCTAAGTATTGACAAAGCTTAGCGAACTTTTCATTTTAATGATTTTCAAAAAAACTTAGCGTGCTTTGCGTAAATCTTTGCGAACTTTGCGGTTAAAAAAACATCCCAGAATCTAAAGTTAACATTTTAATAAACTCAACTTTCCTGAATATTTTTTCCATCAAAACTAAAAAGTTAAAAAAAAGTGTACCTTTGCAAAAAATTTGTCGATTTGAACTAATTAATATCAATTTCAAACTAATAGACAAGTAGTTACCTTTTATTTATGAAAAAAATAGTTGAATACCGCAAGTTACTAAACGTAGAAAAAACTGCAGAGTTAAAAGATTTAAAGACAATTTATCGTAATGCGATGAAAGAATCTCATCCTGATAAATTTGTTGGAAACGAAGCTGGTTTAAAAGAGGCAGAAGAAAAAAGTAAAACGATCATCGAAGCTTACCATTTCTTAGTAAGTATTCACCCTGATACCATCAAACTTAACTTACCTGAGTACACTGAAACAATTACAACTTGTACTATTACAGATTATAAATTTGTTGAAGGTCGTTTGATTATTGACTTTTCTAACGGAAGTGTTTACGAATACATTAGTGTTCCTAAAGCAACTTACGTTAAAATGGTAAATGCTGATTCTCCTGGAAGATTTGCTAAAAGACACATCTTAAACTCTTTTACTTGGAGAAAGAAAACAAACCAAGAATAGTTTTAAAAAACACTATATTTTACAAAAAAGCACTCTATAAAATGAGTGCTTTTTTTATGTCTGGAAATTTAAAATTTGAATATGCAGGTTCAAATTAAGTTTACAATTAAGAGCTTTTAGTCAATTTAAGCCAACAAACACATTGATTTCATGTACTTTAACTCAAAAAAAACTATAACAAAATTTTAGGTTACAAAATTCTGTATGTTTTATATTTTTAGATACTTTTGTTGCACAAATCAATTAACTAATTAATTTTTTATAATGAAAAAAATACTTTTTGTACTTACAGCTTCTGCAGCTATCATTTCTTGCAGCAAAGTTAAAGATGGAGAATACCTTATTACAGGTACAGCTACAGGAATTGAAAATGGAAAAACTATCATTTTACAAGGTGCAGATCCTGCTACAAGAATGACTGTTGCTCTTGATACAGTAAAAGTTGAAAACGGAAAATTTGAAATAAAAGGAAAAGTAACAGAACCAGCTTTTCATACATTAATTTTAGAAGGTGCTAATGGTCCTGTTCCATTAATTCTTGAAAGTGGAGAAATTAAGGTTGCAATTGACAAAGACAGTATCCAAAAATCTAAAGTTTCAGGAACTTACAACAACGATGAGTATGTAGCGTTCATGGACGATATGACAAAAACTCAAAAAACATTAATTGATTTTCAGAAAAAGAACAATCAAAAAATGCAACAAGCTCAACAAGCTCAAGATACAGCAGTTGTTAATAGCTTGATGAAACAATACATGGAAATTCAAAAAGAAGTTGGAGAAAAGAGCAAAAAGAAATTCTTAACTTATGCTGAAACTCATCCAAAATCATATATCACACTTGTTCTTATTCAGAATTTATCAAATGATCCATCATCTGATTTGAAAAAATTGGAAAGTCTTTTCAATTCTTTAGATGAGTCTCTTAAAAATACTGCTCCAGGAAAAGAATTAAAAACTAGATTTGGTCAAGCAAAATTACCATCTGTTGGTGCTACAGCTCCATCGGTAGGTAGTCCAAAATGAAGAGCAGATTTTTCTGGGCCTAATCCAGAAGGAAAAGTAGTTTCACTTAAACAAAGTTTAGGAAAAGTAACTATTGTTGATTTCTGGGCTTCATGGTGTGGTCCATGCAGACAAGAAAACCCAAATGTTGTAGCTATTTATAAAGAGCTTCACTCAAAAGGTTTAAATATTATTGGAGTATCTTTAGATAAAGACGCCTCAAAATGGAAAGAAGCGATTGCAAAAGATGGTTTAACTTGGACGCACGTTTCTAACCTAAAATTTTGGGATGAACCAATTGCAAAACAATATAATGTAGAATCAATTCCTGCAACTTTTATTCTTGACGCATCAGGAAAAGTGGTTGCTCAAGATTTAAGAGGTCCTGAATTGAAAGCTAAAATTGTAGAGTTGTTAGCAAAATAATACACTATTTTAAAATAAATCAAAAAATCTCCCTAGTGGAGATTTTTTTGTTTTAGTACCATTTTCTTTATTTAGAAAATAAAAGCCTATCAAAAGAAATTAAAATCTGTCGAAAAAATTCATTACAAACCTTCCTTATATTTGAAATTTAGAACAAATATTTCTTTAATATTTATATAATAAGTCAATAAAAGCAAGACCTGACAGCTTTATTATATCTTAAAATCGAAAGACAAAAGCGCATATACAACATAAGAAAAGTATTACTTTTAAAAATAAATTGAAAAAAAATCCAAATTAGCATCTTTTTATTTTATTCACTTCCAGCGAATTAAAAAATAACTTTAAAATAACTTAAAATTAAGTCATTTTTTTCTTTGGAAATGTAGAAAACGTTGCTATCTTTGCCACCGCTAAGAACAACAAAGCACAACAAGCTGAGATCGGGGAGATACTCAAGCGGCCAACGAGGGCAGACTGTAAATCTGCTGTGTGAACTTCGCAGGTTCGAATCCTGCTCTCCCCACGGAAAGGCCGAAAAGCCTGAAAATTTAAAGTTTTCAATCTTTTCAAAAAGCCACAAAAAATGTCTGAAGACCTGCAAATTCAACGATTTGCGGGTCTTTTTCGTTTTAGGCCTGTTTTCAATATTTATAAATCCCCACAAAATTAAAGGTGCAGAATCGGTGCACTTTCCGGCGCACAGAAAAGTGGAGTTGATACCTTTTTCGCGACTAAAAACTTAGGCAGTCTCATATTTAAGCCTCAAAAAAAGAAGGATATAATGATTAAAGTTTCTGACTGGCTACTAACTTTATTCCTGCTAAATCATATGTCATGAAAAACACAAGAAGAACCTTTACTTTAGGCTTCAAGATTCTGGCCGCCACCATGAGCATCCACTGCGGTAGGGTCAGCGACGTGGCAAGAGAGCTCAATATCAGCACAAGCACCCTGCAGCACTGGAAGAAGCTTTATCAGGAAGGCAGATTTACCATAAAGAAAACTTCGGCTGAAATATCGCATCAAAATGAATTGCTGAAGCTTCGGAAACAAATTAAAGAGCTGGAAATTGAAAGGGACATCCTAAAAAAGGCTCAAAATGTCTTCTCCAGGAGCGGCGGGTGAAATATGAATTCATAAAAGAAAACTCGAAAATATTTCCCGTTGAGAAGATGTGCCGGATTTTTCAGATCCACAAAAGCAGTTTCTTCCGATGGAGAAAAAGGACGCCAACCGCAAGGGCAAAGCGAAAAACCTTCATCATAAACGAAATTATACGAATCTACCACTGGAGCCAGTGCCGTTATGGAAGTCCGAGAATTGCCAAAGAATTAGAATCTATAGGCATAAAAGTCTCTAGAAAATTTGTCGGGCAGATTATGAAGGAAAATTACCTCAGAAGCATTGCAAAATCAAAATACAAAAAGACTACTAACCCAACCCGCAGCAGCAAAGTCTTCGAAAATAGATTGGAACAGATTTTTAAAGCAGACAGAATAAATGAAATCTGGGTTTCTGATATAACCTACATCGAAACAGAGGAAGGCTGGCTGTATCTCACTGTGGTGATAGACCTTTTTGACCGTAAAGTGGTCGGCTGGTCCATCAGCGAAACAATGAGGGCAAGAGATACGAGCATAGCTTCTTTGAGAAAAGCCCTTCTAAATCGCCCCCTGCAAAAAAATCAGGAATTGCTCTTTCACTCAGACCAAGGAAAACAATATGCCTGCCGTGAGTTTACTGCTTTATTAGACACAAATAAAATTACCCAAAGCATGAGCCGTAAGGGAAACTGCTATGATAACGCGGTAGCGGAAAGCTTCTTCAAAACATTGAAGGTAGAACTGGTATACCAGAATAAATACAAGACTAAAGAGAAGGCGGAAAAATCAATAACCGATTATCTAGAGAACTTTTACAACACCTGCAGAAGACATTCTGCGCTTGGAAACTTAACGATAGAAGAGTTTCACAATCAGCAGCCAATTGAATAATAGCTATTCTTATGATACGGGCGTTAAGCCGGGTGCACAATCGATGCATTTGGTTTTAGCAAGAACTTATAATACTGGATTAAAATATTTTGTTGGCTCAAGTTCGAAACATTACTAGTTTTAGACTATTGCTCCTATTATCGGTTTGCTAAGATGCCCATTAATTTAGCCTTACTTACTGCTTCAGCCACATTGCTGACCTTCATTTTACTGATGATATTCTGTCTGTGCCTGTGGACGGTATTAACAGAAATTTGAAGATGAAAGGCAATATTCTTACTAAGTAGCCCCTGCGAAATTAACGTCAGAACTTCAAGTTCTCTTGCTGATATTGAAGACTGTTCCGGTTCTACACTACTGTCAAAATTAACGACCTTTCCTGTAGTATTATTATAGATAACACCGTCTATACCGCCAGTCAGACTCTGATTCATTGCTGGATAATACAGGCAGACTGCCAGCCAGATCGTGCCGTCAGGCAAACTGCGGGGATATCGCATCTGGTGCATAATATATTGATATTCCTTTTCTTGATTTTGTACACGGATCCTGCATTCGGTATTATATTCGATTCTTTTAGCAGTTGGCAAAGAAAGCTGAAGGTTTATATACTGAACTTCCAGTTTATGCCTCAATTCCAGATCAGCGGGATGGATTTTCTCGAAAATGAAATCTTCAAAGGCAGAATCTATATTCTGCTCTAAGTTGCTTATGCCGAAAAAAGAAGCAAAGCTTCCCGCGAAAACAAAACTTCTGTCATCTTTAAAATCTGAAAGAACAGCAACGCAGTTGTCGATTTTTACGAATTCCCTTAATGAGCTCTTAAGATTCTCCAGCTCGTCTTCCAAAGCAAAGGAGGAGAATTTCTGTCCTAACAGGAGCTTATTTATATTTTTTTGTGTGAACTTATCATTCATAATCTCTTGGTTATTTTTAACTATTGCAGCTTCTTTAGCCTCTATTTAAATTTACATCTAGTATTTTATAGCAATTAATAACAGTTCCGCTTACATTAAATTCTGGCTTTGAATATTATTAATTTATTCAAATCACACTGGAGAAATGCAGCTGTGAAATTATAAGCCTGTAAAGCCCGAGTTTAATGCCAAATCTTGGATGTCGACAGTCTAAAGTTTTGGTCATAATTTTAATCTTTTCTATTTAAATAAATAATTGAGGTTGGTTAGTTAAGTAATTGAGGCAGGTCTTTGAAAAGGCCTGCCCTTGTTATTAATTACAGAATTTGCCAAATAGCTTTCTATGCGTAAAAACAATCATCTTACAGTTATCAATGCGTCAAAAATGAGAAAAAAATATACCAGTTTTTTATCTTCTAATGTGACTGCATCGGTCTTAAAACAACAGATTGGTCCGATTATATCGCTGGATCATTTCTATATTAATTCTCCGCTTTACCCAAGCATAAAACATATGGACTGCAATTCAATTACCTATATTTTCCAAGACAGCGCAGGCGAAATTATCTATGGCTCATCCCAGCACGCACAGCAGATATTAAAGCCTGGTGGCATCCTTCTCAATGTTGGCGGGAACAGTTTGATAGAAAATGGCATAACTTTAAAAAATGAGTCTTTGCTTCATGGCCTTCAGATATTTTTAAAATTGACTACAAAAGAAACACTGTCAGGCAAAACCAGCTTCTTTTATGAACCGAACAGCTTACCCGTCTTCCGAGACCAAGACAGCATTGTACGTGTCCTTGTAGGCAGATTCAGAAATATAAAATCTAAAATTTCAGCTTCAAAAGACTTGACTATCCTGGACGTCCAGCTCAATTTCGGCACCAGATTCGTCATTGATGCTCCCGAAAAGAACAATGTGCTGGTCTACATAGTAAAAGATGGGAATGCTTCATCAATCGACAATTCAGTAGAAAGCCCCATTGAAATTTCACGCCAGTCAGGACACCTATCGATTCTTTCACCTTATGCCGATATTCATTTTATCCTTATTTCAGGAAAGAGAATAAAAGATAATGTATTCCAGCGTATTAAGACGGCTTACTTCAGCTCATAACTCTATACGGTTTACTTCAATCAGATGACATGATCCCAAACTGTAGAAGGTCTTCTTTTAACTGCTGCGAATCCTTAAAATGAATGCTTACGAATCCAAGCCTTCCGGCAGCCGCAGCATTCTCCCTGCTGTCATCTATAAAGATGCATTCCTCAGCTTTAAGATCAAAGCGGCTCAGAAGCAGCCTGAAAATATCCTCTTCAGGCTTGATAAGCTTTTCCTGCCCCGAAACAACGATTCCGTCAAACAGTTGAAAGAATGCAAACTTTGAGAAGGCAATGGGAAAGGTTTCAGCCGACCAGTTTGTCAGCCCATAGATTTTATAGCTTTTTTTGAGCTCACCTAAAATCTTCGCTGTTCCCGAAACTTCCCCATTAAGCATCTCATCCCATCTGTTGTAGTACATTTCGATATAGGAAGCGTAATTGGCATGCTTCTCTTTAAGTTCAGCAATGCCATCAGAAAATTTTCTCCCTCTGTCCTGTTCCCTATTCCATTCTTCATTGCAGATGTTGGTAAGAAACCAATTCATTTCTTCCTCGCTTAAAACCTTTCTATACAAATAGGACGGATTCCAATCGATTAGAACCCCTCCAAAATCAAATATTATAGCCTTCACCATTTTGTATTTTTCTAAATTTAGGCCGATATCTCTACGTAATTCCCCTCTGGATCAAGCACGACACTTTCGTAATACCCATCTCCCGTCGTGCGTGGTTCGCTTTCAATTGTAAAGTTATCTGCTCGAAGTCTTTCTGTCAGTTCATTCACAGCGTCTTTTCCTCCCACAGAAATGGCAAAATGCGCTATGCCTTTACTGAAACCTCTTTTTTGCGGTTCTTCACTGATATCAAACCTGTTCATTACCTCTAACCTGCATCCTCCCTGTACAAAACTTAAAAAATAGGCTTTAAATCCTTTTTTTTCATTTGTGTATAAACACCCGCTTTCAGCTCCGAAATATTTAACGTAAAAATCCCTCACGGCTTCCGGATCATCCGTCCAAATTCCAATATGTTCTATTTTCATAAATTATTTTACAAAGTTTTATTTTGCAAAAATATGCAAATTTGCATATTTTTGCAAAATGTTTTATAAATAATTCAGCCTACTGACACAATAAAATCAACTTTAAAAAATAATACATGAATTTTTTACGGCAAAGGAAAATCCGGCATATTATATTTGACTGTGACAACATCTTGGTAAATACCGACACTGTACTGATTTCGGTTATGCTTGATGTATTGGAAGAGCAAGGCATCGAAATACATCTTGACCAGCTCATTAAGATTTTTGGAGGCCGATCCATAGAAGAATCCGCACTAATACTTCAAAAGATATGTAAAACGGATTTCCACGACGACTTCTGCAGCAATCTGGCCAAAAAATTCGAAAATGAGATTTTCCATGGATTGGAAAGCCTGCCTGGAGTAAAAAAATTCCTTGAAACGACAAACTGCAAAATTTCGCTTCTAACCTCTCAAGATCATCAGCAATTACAGAGAAAACTATTCCTTACAGGACTGCACTACTATTTTGATGAAACAAACACACATATTACTTCAGAAGTAAACTACGGAGATTCCCTACTGGCTTTAATCGAAAAAAATGTTGTTGCGCCTTCCCTCTCACTACTGATTAAAGACAGACCAGCACAAATTTCAGCCAGTCTGAAAAACGGTATTTCAATAGCCTCTTCAAGCAGTTTTCCCATTGAAACTATTAACAATGCAAATATTTATCATTATGAAGTCATTGAAGATCTCCACAAAAGATATAAATTTACTTAATATTTAAAAATTTAATTCCGGAAAATGATAAAAGAAGAACGTTTTGGAAAAATACTGGATCTGCTTTCAAAAAAGGGAAAACTTCAATATGATAAAACGGCAGAAGCACTGAATGTATCTGAAGATACCGTTCGCCGGGACATTGATGCTCTTCACAACAACGGTCTTTTATCCAAAGTTCGCGGCGGAGCCATCTCAATAACGAAGAACCCATTGACCTTTGCCGACAGAAGGTCGTTTAAGGCAGACAAAAAGGAAATAGTCGCACTTAAAGCCCAGCGGCTAATACAGGAAAACCAAACCATTTTTATGGACGGGGGAACCACCAACTGCATTGTTGCATCCAAATTACCAATAGATATAAAACTAACGATTATCACCAATAACCTGGCGCTGCCTACGGTCTTATCAAATCACAAAAATGTTGAATTGATAGTTCTTGGGGGATTGTATAATCCGTCAACACAAACCACCGAAGGCGCAAAAGCATGCGAAGAAATCAATAAATATTTTGCAGACTTGTACCTGTTGGGCACATGTGTTATCGACAGCAAAAATGGAGTTACTGCAGTATTTATCGGGGATGCTGATATAAAAAGCGCAATGCATAAAAATGCTAAAAAAACTGTTGCACTTACCTTGAAAGATAAACTAGATGAAACTGAATCCTTCAGGGTGTGTCCTATGGAAGAAATTTCTATTTTAATTACCGAACTGGCTAGTACAGATAAAAAATTAGATCCTTACAGAAACAAAAAACTCATGATCCTATAAAATAAAATTACCGCAGTCTCCACTGCGGTAATCCCCAACTTAACTTAACTCATCTCCTTACGTGAAGGAAAAACAAATTAACTTTTCCAGAATGCCTCCGGATTTCAAAAAGCAGATTGACCTTTTAAACCTCCATTTCACATTCTTCCTTAACTATTTTTTCTGCTTTGTCTGCAGTAACTATTTTGTTGTCTGTCTCCTTACCGCCTCTATAGGTAAAGCTGAAGAGTGCTCCTACGGCAAAAAGCAAGATCGCGCAAACTTGAAGCGCTTCCGAAAGGGAAGAGCTATGGGCGATAAATCCAACTCCCACTGGTCCGAGAAGTTGGCCCGAATATCCCATAGTGGTAATAACTGCGATTGCAGTCGCCGTTTTAATATTGGTTAATTTGCCAGCCTCACTAAAAAAAACAGGAATGATATTGGCAGCTCCGCAACCTAGCAAAAAGAATCCTATTAGGGGCAGTAAAATCCCATTGCAGACTACTGCCATCATAATCCCGCTTCCTGCAATTATGGCGCCCGCAGTTACAACTTTTGCGGAATCAAACCTATCCACGATTCTGTCTCCGAAAAGTCGCATTCCAGCCATTGCCATTGAAAAAACTGCATATCCCAAGCCTGACCAGCTTTCTTCAATTCCCTTGTTTTCAAATAAGAACAGAGCGCTCCAATCCAGCATTGCGCCTTCTACCATGAATACGATAAAACCCATTGAGCCTAAAAACAAAATATTCAATTTTAACCATGAAAATCTTGATGATTTTCCCGTTGGCTCTTCTATATTTTTAGGATTTAGTTCTTTTTCCTGTGAAAAAGTCAAAAGTTTGCTGTAGTTAAATCCAACTGTCAAAAGAACTAATATTGATACAATAATTGCGGCAATGAGCGGCTCCAGCCCTGTTTTGATTAAAAAACCAATTATAAGTGAGCCGAACAGACCTCCGACACTGAACAATCCATGCAGCGATGACATAATTGGCCTCCCAGAAATTCGCTGCAGCTGAACACTTGAAGCATTCATAGCGACATTTATCATTCCAATCCCAGATCCGAACAATAGCAGTGCAAAACTCATTAGATAAACATTGCTGAGAACGGCAAGAAACGGAAGCGCTGCTCCAATTACCAGAACTCCGAAAAGTATAATTATTCTGTTTCCAAAACGCTGGCTTAAATAACTTGTAACCGGCATCATAATAAGCGCGCCCGTTCCTAAAAATAGCAACAAAATTCCTAATCCCGCTTCATCAAGTAAAAGTCTGCTTTTTGCAAAGGGTACCATTGGTGCCCAGCTGGAGAGTGTGAGTCCGCACACGAAAAAAATGCTTCTTATAGCTGTAATCAATTTTTTAATAGACAAATCCATATCTTAATTTTATTTTGCAATATTATGCAAATTTGCACAATATTGCAACTTTTAATAAATAAAAGTTTATTAAGATGATAAACCAATTTACTATACAGCAAATCAAACACTAGTGATAAATGGACGTGAGCGAACAAATTTATATTTGATTATCAAATATTTATAATATATTTGTACATCAAAAAAGAATAATATTATTGCATATTAGTTCGTTCGCTTTTAATTTAATACGTACGATTTAATATTGAAAAAAGTAAAAAAATGAATTTGGTGCAGAATCGGTGCACTTTGGCAAAGACAGTTTATAAAGCCCAGTATAGACAGGACTTCAGCGATAAAGTTCGAATCCTGCTCTCCCCGCCAAAAGGGTAAAAGAAGCCAAAACGAGAGTTTTTCAATCTTTTCAAAAACCCATAAAAAACGTGGTAAAGCCTGCAAATCTTAAGATTCGCAGGCTTTTTTGTTTTACTGCAGTTTTCATATCTTTTAAAAACGCCCAAAATTTTTGTGGCAATATCGTGGCACATTGAATTCTGAAACAGGAAATATTAAGTAAAATCAATTACCAATATGTTTAGCTTCGAAACTATTAAACATACTAATGTCTTAAAATATTACTTGTTGTTTAACCGCTGTCAAAAGTTGGTTTATTTTATTAGAGCTGGCATCAAAATGATTCAATTATGATATAAAAAATGGTTTCAAATTGTAAAATGAAACCATTTTTCAATTCAAAGAAAGTTCGAATAGCTGCATTAAATCTAAATTTGGTAAGACCTTTATAATATAAAAACGATTCTTTCTAAAATTTAATTCCTCTGTAACTATGAAAAATCCAGCACTTCTTTTAATTGTTTTATTTTTAAGTTTAACTGCATGCAAAAAAGAAAAGTCTGCAGACAAAAAAACAGCTGATGCAGCTATTTCTTCCGACTCCATTACCGCAATTGCAAAGCAGGCATGGATTTATGGATATCCTATGTTCTATAACTACAAAACTATCTATGCCAGTGCCATTGCTAAAGAAACAAAAACATTTGTCGGTTTTAACAAATTTAAAAGCTACTCAAATAGCGCTACACCAGCAGATACATTAGTTGTAACTATAAATAATGATACGCCTTATTCCACTGCAGCAATTGATGTTTCTGACGAACCAGTTATTTTGCAAGTTCCGAAAATTGAAGGCGGCAGGTATTTTGTAATGCAGCTCACTGACCTTTATACATTCAATTTTGAATATGTTGGCTCACGCGCAACTGGGAATCAAGGCGGAAAATACCTTATTGCCGGCCCGGATTGGAAAGGTGAAACACCAAAAGGCATCGACAAAGTTCTTCATTCGGAAACTAATCTGATCTTCTTAATTGGACGTACCGAATTGGACAATCCAAGTGATGTGCCTAATTTAAAAAAGATACAGGATCAATATAAATTGATTCCTTTACATGAATTCACTAATCAAGCTGCTCCGCCAGTTAAAAAATACAATATGCAGCTTCCAGTATGGAAAGAAGCTGATTATAGTTCGGTAGAATTTATAAATGTTTTGAATGCCTTATTACAATATACAAGTGAAGACAGCAGCGAAAAACAGCTTCGAGCAGACTTTGCAAAGATTGGAATTGTACCCGGCCATCCTTTTGATAGTTCGAAATACCCTGCTGAAACTTTAAAAGCTATCGAAAAAGGAATTTCCGAAGCTAAGCAGGAATTGGAATCGAAAACAAAAGAAGTTAAAGATTCCGGAAGCCTATTTGGCACAAGAGCAGCACTTCAAAACAATTATCTCAACCGTGCAATTGCAGCTGCTACCGGACTATACGGAAATACCAAAGAAGAAGCAGTCTACACAGGAAGCGCCACCGATAAAGACAACCAGCCGCTGTCGGGAAATAACAAGTACATTTTAAAATTTCCGAAAGGCCAGCTACCTGAAGCAAAATATTTCTGGAGCATAACAATGTATAATCTGCCTAAACGTTTTTTGGTTCCAAATCCAATTAATAGATATTCTATTGGAGGCAAATCTAGCGGTCTTAAATATGAGTCTAATGGGGATTTGATTATTTATTTCTATCCCGAATCACCTGGAAAAGACAAAGAGAGCAACTGGCTTCCAACTCCTAAAAACCAAAATTTCAACTTTGTTTTAAGAATTTATGGACCACAGCCAGATGTAATTAATAATGTTTGGAAAATGCCGCTACCTGAAAAGGTAAAATAATATAGAAAAAAATAACTTATAAAGCTTCAAAATAATTTGAAGCTTTTATTTTTTAAATTAAACTAATCATTGAAAATCATAATGACAGAATCGTGGCACATCTATTTTTGGAGTGCCTCCAAATTTGTCACGAAAAGTTATTAAGGCGAATTCTTTTTAAGCCAACTTAAAATTTGGATAAATCTGCGTTATGATTTTTATTGCTCTATAGAATGAATTTATTTAAAATTCCATCCTAATGTCAAACCAAATGCTGCTGGTGTGATTTTAGCATTTTGTTCAGTGCTGTACAAACCATTAGCTTTTCTATCGGTTGTTGACACTGGATTAAACCCTACATAAGACTGATTATTTTTTTGGTTCAATATTGTTCCTGATCCTTTTTCGAGAAACATTGCTATATATAATGCATTCTTTTTGCTGATATCGAATGTAAATCCGAACTCGAAAGAACTCATAAAAATTCCTTTTGTTTCATATTCCCCTGATGCTGAATAACTGCTTTCCTGCCCTATTCCATACTCAGGTAAATCATTAATCGTTAAATTAAAATCAGGATAATAAGCAGTACCATTTACATTATCGGCAGTTGCCTTTATCTTATAACTAACAGGTAAAAAATATTTTACTCCTGCTCTAAGATTAAAATCAATTCCTTTATTAATGTTGGTTTTAAATTGCACAAAAAGTGGAATTTGAACAGCTTGTAATGTTTGTTTTTCTTTATAATTACTTGTAGTAACATTATAAATAAATGCAGAACCAGCAGCGTCTACTTCATAATTGGTTAACGTACTAGAGGCAATCAAAGAGACATTTTGCTTGTATTGCGAAAATTCTATTCCTGATCCAAGTCCGATATTTTTTGTAAAAGAGTAGATGTATCCAGCTTTTACAGCGCCTCCCATTTTGGTTTCGGCTGTTGTTCCTGTTACATTACTTTCAAGATTACCTGCTCCTGCTTGTACTCCTACGTAAAACTGAGCATTTGCAATTGCAGAAAAAAGAATTAATATACTTACAAATATATATTTACTATTAAATTTCATATGTGTTATTTTTTACCAGAATAATCTATCCCCATTTATAATAAATGGGGATTTCATATCTTTCATTATTTAGTTTTTAACTAAAAGGTTCTTAGTAAACGTTTTACCATTAACTAAAGTAATCCTTACAATATAAACAGCTTCAACAGCTGGAGCAATCAAAGTAGTCTCGTTTTCATTAGTGTTTTTTTGATCTACCAGCGATCCATTTATACCAAATACTTCAATATGGGCATTTAGCATTTTAGAAGGATCTAAATTGGTAATCAATTGATAACTCTCGTTCTTTCTGACAGGATTAGGATAAATTTTAATGGACTCGACTGTTTTAGTTGAAGACAAAGTCAATGGGCAAGAAGTAATTATTGTTCCATCTAATTTTGTTGCAACTGCGTAATAGGTTCCATTTAAACCTCCAACTTCTTTATAATATTGCAAAGTTTGACCTTCAATTAGAATTCCGTTTTTGTACCAAGTGTAAGATTTAAATTCTTTTGAACTGTTGTCAAAGAAAATAACATCTTCAAATTGTTGTCTGATTAAATTCGCTTGGCTATTTATAACTGGCAACTCAATATTTTCAGCAGCATTGTAATTTTCATTACCTGCTTGAGAAGCTGTAATAGTTGCCGAACCAGAATTGTTATAAAACAGTTCATTATTCGAAATCGTTACCACATCTAGATTCGATGACACATACGTTATTGGTAAACCACTATTTGAACTGGCAGTTAAAACGTTTGTCGTTGCTCCATCACAATTCGAAACTAAAGTTTGATTCCAAGTGATTATTTGATCTGCTTTGGTAATTTCAAAGTCATTTCCTGAATATGTAACCGCATAATTGTCTCCTGCAGTCAACGTTCCTTGTGCTATTGCATAAGTTCCAACATTTTCTCCTGTTGCTCTTTTTAAAACACCAGAGAAAGTATCATTTCCAACTAAACTCGGTGAAACTGTATAAGTAAAAGCTGGATCAGTTGTTCCGTACACTTTTGTTTGAGAAACGTTAGCTGTTACAGTGATTGGTTTTGCTTTAACAGCAAAAGTATCTGAGCCAACTAAAGTTACAATATAGTTAGATCCTGCTGCTAAACTACCAATAGTATAATTATAAGTTCCAGCATTCTCACCTTTTACTCTGCTTAAGCTTCCGCTAAAAGTATCTCCTGTTACTAAAGCTTCATTTGCGGTATAAACAAAAATTGGATCTGATTCTCCATAAAATTTGTTTTGTGAAGCATTAGCACTTACTGTGATTTCTTTTGGAGTAACTTCAAAATCTTTACTTTCAAAAGTAATGCTATAATTAGAACCTGCACTCAAATCTCCTTGCTCAATAGCATATAAACCTACATTCTCTCCAATTGCTCTAGATAAAGCTCCTGTGAAAGTATCCGTACCTACCAGACTTGGAGAAACAGTTGATGTCAAAATAGGATCAGTCGAACCATAGATTTTCTTTTGAGAAGCATCAACAGTTACAGTGATTGGTTTCGCTGTGATTGTATAATTTTTACTTACGAAATCAATTGTGTAATTAGATCCTGCACTCAAAGTTCCTTGCTTAATAGTATAAGCTCCAATATTTTCGCCTAAAACTCTAGCTAAATTTCCTGTGAACGAATCTCCGCTTTCTAAACTTGGCGTAAACGAATAAGTTAAAGCGGCATCTGACTCACCATATACTTTTGTTTGTGTATCGGCAGTAACTGCAATTGTTTTGGCAGTGATTTCAAAGTCTTTTCCAATATATGTAATTGCATAATTGTCACCTGCTGTCAACGTTCCTTGTCCTATTGCATAAGTTCCAACAATCTCTCCGATTAGCCTTTCCAAAACACCAGAGAAAGTATCATTTCCAACTAAGCTTGGTGAAACTGTATAAGTAAAAGCTGGATCTACATTTCCGTATACTTTTGCTTGAGAAGCGTCAGCTATTACAGTGATTGGTTTCGCTGTGATTGTATAATCTTTGCTTACATAATCAATTGTGTAATTAGATCCTGCACTCAAAGTTCCTTGCTTAATAGTATAAGCTCCGATGTTTTCACCCTCAATTCTAGATAAATCTCCTGTGAATGAATCTCCGTTTTCTAAACTTGGCGCAAATGAATAGGTTAAAGCTGTATCTGATTCTCCATATACTTTTGTTTGTGAATCGGCAGTAACTGCAATTGTTTTGGCAGTGATTTCAAAGTCTTTTCCAACATACGTAATTGTATAATTAGTACCTGCTGTCAACGTTCCTTGTCCTATTGCATAAGTTCCAACATTCTCTCCGATTAGCCTTTCTAAAGTACCAGAGAAAGTATCGTTTCCAACTAAACTTGGTAAAACCTCATAAGTAAAAACTGGATCTGCTGTTCCGTAAACTTTAGTTTGAGAAGCGTCTGCTGTTACTGTGATTGGTTTTGCTGTAATCGTATAATCTTTACTTACATAATCAATTGTGTAATTAGATCCTGCACTCAAAGTTCCTTGCTTAATAGTATAAGCTCCAATGTTTTCACCCTCAATTCTAGATAAATCTCCTGTGAATGAATCTCCGTTTTCTAAACTTGGCGCAAATGAATAGGTTAAAGCTGCATCTGACTCTCCATATACTTTTGTTTGTGCATCGGCAGTAACTGCAATAGTTTTAGGAGTGATTTTAAAGTCTTTCCCAACATACGTAATTGCATAATTACTACCTGCAGTCAATGTTCCTTGACCTATTGCATAATTTCCAACATTCTCTCCAGTTACTCTTTGTAAAACACCAGAGAAAGTATCATTACTTACTAAACTCGGCGAAACCGAATAAGTAAAAGTTGGATCTAATGTTCCGTATACTTTTGTTTGAGCAGCGTCAACCATTACAGTGATTGGTTTTGCTGTAATTTTAAAATCATTACCCATGTAGGTAATACTGTAATTTGTACCTGCACTTAACGTTCCTTGTGTAATGGCATAAGTTCCTATGTTCTCTCCTGTGGCTCTTTGTAAAGTCCCTGTGAATGAATCACCACTTACTAAACTAGGAGTAAAAGTATAGCTCAAAGTAGGTTCAGTTGCACCATACACTTTTGTTTGTAAAGCATCAGCCGTTACTGTGATATCTTTTGGTGTAATTTCACCTATTTGTCCAGACACAGTTTGAGAACTCAATACATAATTTGAAGCATTTACTCCTCCAATTGTCAAGCCTTCAACTGTTATAGTTTTATTTTTTCCAACATTTTGAGTATCATACGTTCCTAACAACGAAGCATTTAAAGTTACTACTTCGTTTTCCAAAATTCCAGTAACATCGAAATTACTATTTGTTAAAACGGCTTGAGTTGTTCCATCAAAAATTTTGCTTGAATTTCCTTTTAATGTAACCTCTACTGTTTTAGCTTTAACCATAGCTGTATTTGACGTTAGAGAAGTAGCGCTTAATACATAGTTTCTAGAATCAGTTCCAGATAACGCAAAATCTTTAATAGTAACTGCTTTATTTATTCCTACATCTTTATTGTCTAAAGTACCAGCTACAGGATTATTTAATGTTACATTATCACCACTAACAATTCCTTCTAAAACAAAATTATTAGCGTTTAATCCTATAACAGTATCACCATTATAAACTTTTGATATTTCGCCTTGTACTGTAACATTTACAGATTTAGGGTTTATAATTAATTCAGCTTCTACTACTTTGTCATTATAATTTGGTTTGCTTAATACAGCATATACCTTATAAGTTCCAACCTCTTTATTGTTGTTATTAGTGTAACTTACCGATACCTGATTAGGAAGACTACCTGCAATCGCTAATGATTTTTCGGTTCCATCATACACATAAGTGTTCGATGCTAAAACGAAATTATCAGTTAAATCGCCTTTTACAATTGTTAATTTGGCAGTAAGCTGTTTGTTATTATAATTTATACCTCCATTAATATTTACTGTAACATTATAAGAACCAACATTAATATTATCATTATTGGTGTATGTTACTGTAACTCCGTCTGGAAGCGTACTGTCAAGTGAAAATCTTTTAGGAGTACCATCATAAACTTCTTCTTTTTCTAATAAAAACATCGCATTCGAAAGATTGCTTTTAGTAATAGTCATCGAAGTCGTTAATTCAAGCAATTTGTAATTAGAACCAGAAAGGGAAGCTTTTACATTATTATAAACACCTGCATTCTTCTGTGTATTTGAGTACACCACATTTACTCCTTCAGGTAAAGTTCCCGATACATCTGGATGTTTTTCAAAACCGTCATAAGTAAACGTTTGTGCATCAAATGAAATACCTGAAAGGTCTTTTTTATTAATTTTAAGTGTATTAGATACTGTGAAATTATTATAAAATTCACCTCCATTAATATTTGCTTTCACAACATAATCTCCTGCATTTATTTGTCCATTACCTTCATATGACACAGTAGTTCCTGCTGGTAAATCTGTAACATTCAAATATTTTTCAGAACCATCGTAAGTATAGGTTTCTGGATTTAAAGTGGCAGTGAAATCTCCTTTTTCAACCGTAAGTTTAAAGTTTTTAGTTGCTGCGGCATAGATTTCATCTCCACTTTGAGCAACTGTTATTATCGCCTGCCCAACTCCTGTAATATGAATTTTATTATCTTTTGTAATGTAAGCTACATTCTTATTATCACTACTATAAGTAAGTGGTGAAAGATTGCTTGATGCGCTTCCTACTGCAAAATCGGCATCGGTATACTTTTTAGTTATATCATTGACGTTAATGGTCTGTGCTATTTTAGACTCATAACATCCCATATCTATTGTAGTATTAAGAAAACGACTGCTGTTTGCAAGATCTTTATTACCTGCAATTAGTGTGTTGTATAGCGAATTATCTCCTTTGTTAACCGCAGCAGATGTTGTTTTTAAAGCAAAGTTATTTGCATTTGCATCAACAAAATCAGCAGGTTGTGCATAGAAATTATTAGCTAATGTCATTCCGCTGTATTGAGTCTCAGTCTTAGACAACAGAGAGTTTTTAATTGTAGCTATTGCTGCTCCTGTTCTATTAATATCAATATTATCTTGGTTGTCTCTAAAAACAGCATTAAACACTTCTAAATTAGAAACTCCAGTAGCAAAAATATGAGATGCACCATTTATGTTATCTCCAAAAGTAGCATTAACAATTTTCACATTGGCATCATTAATTGCAACTGAAGTACCAGTTGCTCCATAATGGTAAGCTGAATTACCGTAAAAAAGTGTATTGTATATTGAAACATTAGAATTATTTGTAACATAAATACCTCCACCTTGAATACCCGAATTGTTTTTTGAAATAAAACAGTTTTTTACTATAACGTTAGAACTATGTACACGTATTCCTCCGCCATATTCTCTTGTAATAGATTTTCCGTTTATTGTTACAATTCCTTCTGAGCCATGTGCTGCACTTGCAGCCTCACCATTTGCAATATAAAAACCATTGATCTCGTTATTACCTGCTGCATTAGAAACTGTAATGATATGATTGATTAAAGATTGACCATCTAGAATTGTTTTATTTTCTTGAATATGTCTGTCAGTTAAACTCTCATTAGCAATATTTCCATCAAAACCTCCATATAGTTTTACACCATCTAATAGTAAAAAGCTGTTGTCTCTTCCTTCATCAATATAGTTGGAATTATCTCTAGCGCTGTATTTTGGTGTATAAGAACCTTTAGCTACATAGATTTTGTTTACAGTGTTTGGTGTATTAACATTCATAATAGAAGCATAGCGTAAAGCCAATGATAAATCG
>NZ_DASWYK010000007.1:0-7543 GCF_036405015.1 Flavobacterium sp.
CCACTTTTTTCCCAGAAGATACCGCTGTGGTAATAAATAAAATTAAAATAGAAATCACAGGACTATCTACTGTTGGCAAATATAATTGCTCAAATACCTTTAATATAAAGGATACAGTTTATGTAAACTCTGTTAAAAAAAATGCTTTCAATACCGATATTAAAATGTCAAACTTTGATTGCGGCAACAAAATAATGACGAAAGATTTACAGGGAACTGTAAAAGTTAAAAAATTCCCGAACAGCACCGTTAGTATTTCAGATATAAAAAGAGACGGGAAAAATTATAAATGCAGACTAAACTTCTATATTACAGATAAAACCTTAAAATACAAAGATTTCATATTATACAATACCGACGATAAAATTCAGGGAACTCTTAGTTTAAAATTCTCAGATATTGAATTAGAAGCTCCAGTTAAAATGGCTGGATTAATAAAAGTGAAAGATGATATTGTTATCAATTTCAGCTTATATAAAAATTAAAAAAAATTATCATCTCATTTCAAATTCAAAATTTTTGGCACAAGAATTGTCTTGCTCTCGAAAGAAAAATAATCTTACAAAGAGCTCAATCATTTTAAAATTTGTATTTTTATTTTTCAGCCATTAACCTTTAAGTTTTATCAACCTAAAAAAAATTGAAATTATGAAAAAACAGATTTTAAGTTTAGCTGTTATTGCTTTATTAGCATTCGCTGTTCAATCATGCGAGAAAAAAGAAAACAAGCCTGCAGAAGACGAATTAACACTTGGCAACAAAGTTGATTCTCTGACAACAGATATCAAAGAAGTAAAAGACAGCGCAGTAAGCAAAGCAGAAAGTGCCGCTGCAAAAGCAAAAGATGCTACAGAAACTGCAGCTCAGGATGTGAAAGATGCTACTAAAAAAGCAGCAAATGATGTTGAAACTGCAGCTAAAAAAACTGCAAATGACGTAAAAGATGCTACTAAAAAAGGTGCAGAAAAAGTTGAAAATGCAGCAAAAGCAGCAAAAGACGGAACTGTAAAAACAGCAAAAGAAGTAAATGAAGCTTTGAAAAAATAATTTTCATTTAAAACTCAAACAGAAACCATTCGCAACAACGAATGGTTTTTTTATGCAAAATAGTGAGCCAATATTTTTTGTATTTTTGTCTTCAAAATTGAAGATACTACAAAATGCATTTTATATCACAAGAATTAGAAGACTACATCGAACAACATTCTGAAAACGAACCAGAATTGTTGGCAAAACTAAACAAGGAAACCTACCAGAAAATACTTTTACCACGAATGTTAAGCGGGCATTTTCAAGGTCGCGTTTTAAGCATGTTATCAAAACTAATTCGTCCAGTAAACATTCTTGAAATCGGGACCTACACAGGTTACGCCGCTTTATGTTTATGCGAAGGAATGCAGGAAAATGGACAATTACACACTATTGATATCAAAGAAGAATTGGTCGATTTTCAAAGAAAATATTTTGACGCATCACCTTGGGGAAAACAAATTTTTCAGCATTTAGGTGAAGCAGTAAATATTATTCCCGATTTAGATCTAAAATTTGATTTGGTTTTTATTGATGCAGATAAAGAAAACTATCTGAATTATTGGGAAATGATTGTTCCCAAAATGAATAAAGGCGGAATTATCTTATCTGACAATGTTTTATGGAGCGGAAAAATTCTAGATCCTGTTCACCCGAATGATGTCAGCACAAAAGTGCTTTTAGAATACAATCAGCTATTGAAAGATGATCCGAGAGTAGAAACTGTACTATTGCCAATTCGTGATGGATTGACAGTTTCTAGAGTATTATAGTTTTTGAGGTACTAAGGTTCTGAGATACTGAGGTTCTAAGTTTTAATTTACTAGAAGTTTAAATGAGCTGCCTCCAGCTTTAGCTGGAGACATAATATTTATCTAAAAAAGGCTTTAGCCAAATACTACTCGTATTTTTGGCTAAAGCCTTCTTAATTGTATCTAGAAATCTCCAGCTAAAACTGGAGGCAACTCATTAAAATTTACATCAAGCTAAAAAACTTAGAACCTCAGTATCTCAGAATCTTAGCACCTTCCAAAAAAAACTATCCCGGAAAATATTGCGGTTTCAATTTTTTGTAAACCAAATAGATTAAGAATCCAAAAAGTGCTCCGAAGAAATATCCTGCCAGAATATCACCTGGAAAGTGTAACCCTAAATAAATTCGGCTGTAAGCAAAAATTAAAGGCCATAAGAACAAGAAGCCTAAATATTTAAAATAACGTCTTAAAACCAAAAATAAAAAAGTCGCAACAGCCATTGTATTTGCTGCATGTCCAGAGAAAAAACTAAATGATTTTCTTTCCTGCACCACTCTAATAATTGTATTTACTTCAGGATCATTACAAGGACGTAAACGTTGAAAAGTATGTTTGAATAAATTACAGGTCTGATCTGTAAAAGCAATCAAAATGGCAATAAAAAGCAGTAAATACAAAGTTTGTTTTCCTCCTATTTTTTTATAAATAAGATAGAAAAGAAATATAAAAAATGGTGTCCAATACAATTGTTGGGTTATGATCAACCAAAGTTTATCATAAGTTTCAGAACCTAATCCGTTAAGATATATTAAGAGTTTTGTATCTAATTCCTTTATTGTTTCAAGCATTATCTTTGGCGTTTAATAGGACCAGAAAGAGAATCAATATCTTCCTTTACTTTTTCGATTTCATTTGAAGTATCACCTAAGAGATTTCCTGTATCTCCAAGCAAATTCGATTTTGCATTATTAATTTCTGCATTGATATTTCCAGTGATATCATTCAAAGATTTTGAATCAAGACCATTTGCCTCTGCTCCTTTTTGAATTTCACTTTTAATATCATTCGTTGCATTTTTTAATTGAGCCATAGCTTTACCCATTGTACGAGCGATTTCTGGCACTTTATCTGAACCAAAAAGCATTAGTACTATAAACAGTATAAAAACTAATTCTCCTCCTCCTATACCAAACATAACTTTAATTTTTGTTGTTGCAAAGATATTAAATTTTGCAGCGTTGAGTTTTAAAATTAACTTAAAAAGTCCTTTAAAATACATTTCTTAAAAAGAAAAAGTTCATCTGGCTTTTAGAACCTGATGAACTTTTCAATATAATTTTATTTCTTTTTATTCAAATTTTGATTTTGCCTCTACTTTCGGCCAAGAGTTATTTGTAACATCAATATCTGCTGTTAACAGCTTTGGATCGATTTGAATACTCTTAATTGCTTTAGTTGTAGCATATACTTTTTTGGCAGTTTCATTACTCTTTCTCCAGATTTGTGCTGGATATTTGTAATTATCTTTAGAACCATCTTCATAAGTAATCTCAACCAAAATCGGCATAATCATTCCACCTGGTTTATTAAATTCTACTTCATAGAAATATTTAGGAGATTTAATGCTTGCTTTTTCTTCAGCTGTAAAAGTCTGATCTACATAATCTGCCAAAGGTTTGAAATCTTCAATTTTTAAGGCTTTTTTCTTAGATTGATTTACTTCTGTATTATCTCCCGAAACCAAATAAACGAAAGGCCCTTTTTCATATCCAAAACGTCCTTTTCTAACTTTTACATCTTTAATATCTGCAGTTGGCGTATCTGAAACATAGTATTGTTTTACATCTTTAATTCCGATATCTACAAAATCAGTTGAGTAAAACCATCCCCTCCAAAACCAATCTAAATCTACAGCAGAAGCATCTTCCATCGTTCTAAAGAAATCTTCAGGAGTTGGGTGTTTAAATTTCCATCTGTTGGCATACGTTTTAAAAGCATAATCAAACAATTCTCTTCCCATAACCACTTCTCTTAAAATATTAAGACCCGTAGCAGGTTTTCCGTAAGCATTGTTCCCAAATTGATGAATCGTTTCAGAATTAGACATAATTGGCTCCAAAAACTTTTGATCACCACTCATATATGGAACAATGTTTTTTGCCGGACCTCTTCTCGAAGGGAAATTCGAATCTAATTCCTGTTCTGCTATATATTCTAAAAATGAATTCAAACCTTCATCCATCCAAGTCCATTGACGTTCATCAGAATTTACAATCATCGGAAAAAAGTTGTGTCCAACTTCATGAATAACAACTCCAATCATTCCGTTTTTAACCTCTTTGCTTGTTACACCATTTTCATCTGGACGTCCGTAATTCCAGCAAATCATTGGATATTCCATTCCCTGATCTTCTGCCGAAACTGAGACCGCTTTTGGATAAGGATAATCAAATGTATGCGCCGAATAACTTTTCAAAGTATGAGCCACTGTCATGGTTGAAGTTTCTCCCCAAAGCGGATTTGCCTCTTTTGGATAAACCGATTCTGCCATAACCACTTTATTATTCAATTTCACAGCCATCGCATCATAAATGAATTTTCTTGAAGAAGCAATTCCGAAATCACGAACATTTTTAGCACTGAATTTCCAAGTTTTTTTCTTTTCAGAGAAACCTTTTTCAGCTGCTTCTGCTTCTGCCTGAGTTACAATAACTACAGGTTTATCAAATGATTTTTGAGCCTGCTCGTATCTTTTTACTTGTTCTGCAGTAAAAACTTCACTTCTATTCATTAATTCTCCTGTAGCATCAATTACATGATCTGCAGGAACAGTAATATTTACATCAAAGTTTCCAAAAGGAAGCGCAAACTCTCCGCTTCCCCAGAATTGCATGTTTTGCCAACCTTCTACATCATTATAAACTGCCATTCTTGGATAGAACTGAGCAATAACATAAAGTTTATTGCCATCTTTTTCGAACAATTCATATCCTGAACGCCCACCTTCTTTTCTATAATTATTGATATTGTACCACCATTTTATTGAAAATGATATTTTTTCACCTGGTTTTAAAGGAGAAGTTAGATTGATACGCATCATGGTTTCATTGATCGTGTAGGATAATGCATTTCCTTTCGCATCTTTAACTTGTTCAATATTAAATCCACGTTCTAGATCTTTCTTTAAATATTTAGAAGAAAACCCTTCAAGTGGTAAAACCTGATTGATTTTTTCCCCTTCAGCCAAAGAAGTCTGTCCGTTTGCTCTGGCCTGATTTTGATCCAGTTGCACCCATAAATATTCTAAACTATCAGGAGAATTATTGCTGTAAGTTATGGTTTCAGACCCCGTTAATTTTGAATTTTTATCATCCAGCTCAACATCAATCTTGTAATCTGCCTGTTGTTGATAATAGGCCGGTCCTGGCGCACCCGAAGCAGTACGAAACATATTTGGAGTCGCCAGCAAATCATACATTTGGCTAAACTTATTTGTATCGTATTTGCCCTGCTGCTTTACAGGCGTGGTTGCTGCTTTTTCTTGTGCAATTAACATGGCAGGAAAAAGCAATAATAATGAAATTTTTTTCATAAAAATTTAATGGTAATTTATCAGGTCGTGAAAATAATAATTAAAACCATATTTTTCCACCCTCATTAATACTTTAACACTTCTTTCCTTGAAGATTCTGTAAAGAGAACACTCTTTTTGGTATCAAATGCTGTAATATGTGTAATGTTTTGCTGTTCTGAATTCCAATCTAACAAAACACTATTTGAAATTTCCAGAGTTTTAAACTTGTCAATATTCTTAATTCTTGAATAACAAACCAAAACATCGTCTGCTTCGACTTCTTTAGATAAAAAAGTTATTTCTTTAGGTTGTCCGTTAACTTTAATTGAGAAATTTTCAGAAAGATATTTTTTCAACAAATCAACATCTGCCTGTGTTTCTTTGCTTGTTCCAACAAAAGTCTTCTTGCGATATTTTTTTTCCATCGCATTATTTAAATCATCAATAAAAATGCGGGAAGTAATCTGGAGCATTTTTTTCTCAGGAGCATAATTTACCTGAAAAACACCTACATAAAACTTATGAAAGGTAAATGCCGAAGACAACACAAACAAAACTGCCAACAGACAGCAACCTAATTTATTTTTCATTTCTTAGCGGCAGCCACTTTCTTAAATTCTTTATTCTTGTTGATCATAAAATCTATTAATTGAAATTTTTGATCAGGATCAACCATTTGTTTAGAGTGTGGATCATTTGAACAGTACATTAAAAACAATTCAATTTCATCCTCTTTAAGATTTAAAGTTTTGGTATAGAAATCTTTTGTAAAATTGTCTTTAGCATATTCTACAAAAGCAATATCTGTTACTTCTTCTTCTTTTATATCTTCTTTTTTGCTTAAAAGCTTTTTAACATCTTTAAAAATACGAACGAAATCCATTCCGTATTTAATGGTTTGATCAGAAAGCATTGCATTATTTTTAGCTGTCGATTGCTTATCATCTTCAAACTGCATATCTACAATACCTTGCGAACCACCACCTAAAGATTTTACTTTTAATTCTTTATGAACTACAACTTCCTTAAGTTCATTATTAACTAAATCCAATTTTGTTTTAAATAAAATCTCAGCACAATCTTTTTCTGTAAGAACAATTTTTTTGGACTGAAATGCTATTCCAGAAAACAACAGCGTATCTTTTGGCCGCGCCATGATATCAAATAAACCACCAGAACCAATAAATGTTCTTACATTGGCATTGACGTTCATTACATAACCACTTTCAATGGCTAAAAAATCATTTATAACCTGACCGTGTAATGGTTTCCTTGAACCGTTTTGCCCTAAGATAACTTGACAAAATAAGCAGACAACGAGTACTCCTAATTTATTTTTCATTTTCGAGAATTGTTAGATATTTTCTTGCTAGATCTGTGATTAAAAACATACTCATTGTTTTGTTTTTAGTATTCAAAGATACAGCAAAATCAGCATCATCCACACAAAATAATTGAAATCCTTTGATATCATCAACAGGAATTCGCAATCTGTCTGTGTAATAATTCTCTTCAAAAAGATATTCCAGTTTCCTAAAAAGGGCTTCTTTTTTCTCTACATTCACCTCTTTTTTCAACATTGTAGTACGACCCGACATTGCATTTAAAAGTTTATCTACAGAAGTAGAAGTAGCAGTATAAACTTTTCGTTCTGCCGGTGTATATTTCTTTTGTCCGTATGGAATAATTCCTAAATTTTCGGCTGTGATATTGGCATTTTCATTTACAACAACCTCTTTTAACTCAACTTCCTTAGCAATCATTTTTACGACCATTAAATTTGGATAGAAATCTGCCGAAGTAACCCTGCGTTTAAGCGGTTCCAGATTTACTGCAGAAAAAACCAAAACCTCGCCTTCTCTAGCAGTAATCAAAAAATTACCCTCAGAGTCCGAAACTGTTGCCAACTGAGTAGTATTATTAATAACATTAATTCCCTCAATCGGAACAGACTGTTCCAGCACTTTTCCTACTATCTGCTTTGAATCGTTTTTTTGCCCAAAACCAATCTGAACAAAAACCAACAACACAACAGCCAATATCGATTTACTTATTCTCACTCGCAATAATTTCTTTATACTTAACCGCCAATTCTCCTAAAAGAAATTCTGTTGAAGTTTTATTTTTAGAATTTAAAATCACTGTAAATTTTTCATTTTCTACAGCATAATATTCAAAGCCTTTG
>NZ_DASWYK010000008.1:0-7768 GCF_036405015.1 Flavobacterium sp.
TTAATCTTTACTGAAAGAAAATAAGCCATAAAACTTTATCCAAAAAACATCAAACCTATACAATTGTCAAATCAATTTCTCAAATAATCAAACATCACGATGGATTTATTTCGAAAAACCAAGTTTTCATCTTTGATTGAAGCTTCTAAAAACCCTAAAAATTGCAAGAAACTGACTCTTCTATTTTATGATCAGAACTTAAAAAATCAAGGCGAAGTATTTTCAAAATTTGTAAATCTCGAAGTGTTAGAAATGCAAGCCGATCCATCGATTTATTACTTAGATGGTTTTGAATTTCCGGCTGAAATTGGAAATCTAAAAAAACTCAAGAAGTTTTCAGTTCTAAATTTCCCTTTAAAGACTATTCCCGAGTGGATTTCTGAATTAAAATCTTTGCAATACCTCATGATTAGAGGAACTGACATCGAAACCATTCCAGATTCAATCTCTCAGTTGGAAAACTTAAAAACGCTCCGAATTGAAAATTGCCCTTTGTCTAAAATCCCAAAAACGCTTAATCAAATGAAGAGTCTGCAAATTCTAGGATTATCAGACACAAAACTCACAGATTTAAATCCTAATCTATTTCCAAAGCATGTGAAAGAAATCAGTTTTACTGGTACTGGAAAATACAATAGGGAAGATTTAGAATATTTAAAAACGAATATGACACAGACTAAAATATATCCCTAAATTTGAGCAACGCGCAACCAATTTGAAATAGCTAAATTGAGTCTTATTTTAGTTAAATTCATAAAAAAAGCTCCATTAAACAATGGAGCTTTTTTTCATACTTAAGATTCAAACAATCAAGATTTCAGTCTTAATCATTGCTTTGTAATTTCTCACATACTTTTTCGAGCAATTTTTTAGTTTGCTTAAAATATTTCATTTTATCATCAATCTCTTTTATTTTGGCTTGAAAAAGCTCAAGTGCTTCTGGTTTCGAATCTGTACCTTCAAACCAAGTCGTCAATATTTTTTTTATTTCTGCTAAAGTAAAACCGACTTCTCTTGCCTCTATTATGATTTCTAAACGCTCAATAGCATTACTATCGTAATATTTGTAATTATTAGATTTCACCTCTTCATTAGTCGATCCTTTAATCATTCCTAAATTTTCATAATATCTGATTGTGTGGATTGACAGTCCTGTTTTCTTTGATAATTCGTTTACAAGCATAGCTTTATTTTTTTAATAGAAAAAACACAAAAGTATAGAGCATAGTACATACTTAATAATTGCAAATATACTAATTATTTTTACTTTTGAAGTTTAAGAATTCAAATAAAAAACTGACTATTACTTTCTCTATTTCATAGATTTAATCAATGTTTCTAAATCAGTTTTTTTCTGATTCACAATAATCAATTGACTTTTATCCCCTAAAAGAATTTTCTCTGCAAATTCTTTATCAGGATTTGCTTTCCAATCTTTTAATTCTTTAAATCTGTTTTTTAAAAGCTTCACTTTTTCCTTACTGTCTTCTGAAATAATGACCATTTTGGTAAGCGGAGTATTTTGCATTTTCTCAATACTATTTTCTGTAATTTGATCTTCGTACTGTGTTCTGGAACGGTAACGAAACATTTTATTTATTGTATTGAAATCTTTTCCATTTTCGCTAATCACATAACGATAGGTCATAATATTATCCATTTCATTGATCCAATCCGGAAAATTGGTTTCGTAAAGCTGAATGTATTGATCAATAAAATTTTTATCAATTGGTTTCTTCTGATTTATATATTCTTGGGTCAACGGATAAATCTTTTTTGCCATCAAATTGATATATTTATTATTATACCATTCTCCCTCATCCAGTTTACCGTCTAATTTTTCATAAACATATCCATTTCCTAAAACAGTAGCCAAAACTTCATTCATCAATTGATAAGCATAATTACTGCATTTCGATTTGTTTTCTTTAAAATAAGTATCGATTGCTGTTTTAACTTCAAGCGATTGTTCGTCGTAAATAATATGATAGGTTTCGTGCATCATTACACTAAACAAATCTTTATGCGATTTTAAATCGGTTTGAATCGCACTGACAAAATTATTGCAAAATGCCGAAGCAGTAAATCCTTTAGAATTAGGCAATGGATAAAAAGCCGCCTCAAACGGAATTGAATTATCCCAACTGGAATTGTAAAACACTAATCCCGTTTTAAAATAATTCTCGATCTGATTTTCGAGAGAATATTTTTTAATCTCTTCTAGTTGATTCTCAAATTTTTCTTTGTTTGGATTATAAATCAGTTCATTATAAATTGGAGTAAATTCTGAAATACATTCTCCTAAATCGCTCAGAGTTTTGTTGGGAATCATGCCAGCAGAACGAAGTTTGAAATCATTTAAATTATTCGTTTCTATTAAATTCTTTTTCAAAAAATCAATTGTCTGCATTGTTTTCTTTGAACCATAAGGAAAATCTTCAAACCGAAAACTATAAGAAATAGACAATTGATCAAATTTTGAGATCATACTTTTATACTTCTCAACATTGTATTTAGATTTTTCGAATTCTGTTTTAAAAACATTTTCCGGATAATAATCCGATAAATTCTCCAAGAAAACAAAAACCGCCAGCTGTTCTGAGTATTTGATTTTGAAAGAAGGGTTTTGTCCGAATGAATAAAAGGATAAAAAGAGAAACAAGTACTTAATTACGTTATTAATTTTCAAGTTCGTTTGTTTTGGGTTAGTAAATTTTTGTAAGATTTAGAGCTAATATAATATGTTTTTGCGACAGGAAGAACTCCATTAACTTAGAGAAAATAAAAAACCTCCAAAATAAATCTTGGAGGCTTTGAATGACATTTTATATCACTATTTTAATTTTGTTAGCGCTTTAGAATTTCTCAACAAAAACACATACTGAAAATAATCAGTTGCAGAAGAATTTTCCAGCGGAACAATATTTTCTCCAAAAGCTCTTGATTTTACTGTGATTAGATTTTGTGACTTTAAATAAGGTGAATTATTCGAGTTGAGTTTAAAAAGCGTAATCGCATTCGGCTTACTTACTTCTTTCAAATCATTAATTCCTTTCACTAACATTAATGGTCCATCGGCGTTTAACCAATCTACTTTTTCATCTTCTGGAGTTGGAAATTGAGGATTTTTAGGCAAATACATTTCGCTATCAATTGTGTAACTCACAAAACTTGTCGTTTTAATTTTGGCTTCTTTTAAACCTGCAGCAAAAGTTTCTCTACCAGATTCTGTTTTCTTTTGAAGCGTATGAAAATATCCAAAAAGTCCGTAAAATTTCTCTTTTTCAATTTTCATTCTTTTAATCGCATTTTTAAAATTATCAAGCATAGCAACATCTCTGGCAATTTTTGAATTGTCATCAAAATTTTTATCAATTCCGATCACAGTAATTTTTAAAGAATCGGCTAAGTTTTGATTGTAATCATAAATCGAACTCCATTTTTCAAATAACTCCTGACTCGATTGCTGTGGAATTCTTTGTTTGATATTTTCAACAACTTTTTTTAAAGCGACTTTGTTATTCTGTTTTTCTAACAAAAATGAGTTCAATTTTTTAGCCGTCAAACTATCCATTTCTGCGATGTAATACTTAATTCCTAATTTTTTATTTAAGAAAAAAAGCATTTCACGGTCTATAATTTGATTATCTGCATAACCATGAATTTCTCCTAAAAGAAAAACTTGCGATTTATAAAAATCGGTATCAAATAATTTTTCATTAATCGAATTTGAGATCTGAACATTGTTTTTAGATAAATAGCTGATATTATCATCGTTTTTGGATTCTAAAAACAGTTTATTACTGATATACAAATAGACAATAGAAAGCAAAATAATACTCAAAAGGGTGATAAATGTAATTTTGATAATTTTTAAAATTCTCTTCATAGTGGTTATAGTTATTTCTGATTTTGCTGTAAAAGTATTCTTATTTCTTAAAAAATTCAATTTTCATTAACCGAATTGTCATTTAAAGAAGATGAATTGTTTTTTGTTTCCAACAAAACATTTTACCAAATTCCATTTTTGTTTCATTAAATAATTTAAAATCAATTTCTTACAAAAAACATAGAAAACACTTCAAAATAAATTGTATCATTTCTATTTTTATAAGACATTTACGCCTCTAAACATTCATTTATCTAACGTTTTAAACGAATCGTTGTTTTTTATTCAACAAAAAAGAATACTAAGCAATTAATTACGATTTACGAAAAACATTAATTAAATAACCAATCCCAAAAACAAAAACCTTTTTATGAAAACAAAATTCCTATCTGCCTTTGCGTTATTATTATCGTTTACAATCTCTGCCCAGAAAGTAAATTTCATGGAAGAATTCAAAAAAGAAAACCAAGGAAAATCGACTGTTGAAGTTAATGAAGTAAAAGAACTTCTAATCATTATGCTGGCAATTACCGATTTCGGATTAGAAAACGATGATATGTTTGAACAAAAAGGAGATTATTACCAACGTGTTCTTAAACATTTTAAAACTTACAAAGACGAACCCATCATCAAAAAAATGGATTCTCTTTTAATGAAAAACCCGCTGGAATATATTTTCTTTACAGGAAATGCTCAAACTTACACTTTAAAGAATGACATTCTTATCCCTAGCAAAATTTACATTTTACCAGCTGATAAAGTCGCAAACGTAAAAATTGAGATCAATCCAATCACAACTTATAAAACAGAAATCGAAGCTTTCGCTAAAAAATCACACTTTACCGATTTCTATAAATCTGAAAAAACTTTTTACAATAAAATTATTTCTGATTACGAACAGTTTTCAAATCTTCGCAGACAATGGAATTGGCTGGAAAAGAATTTTGAGCAAAAAATAAACAGTTATATTGTATATACTTCTGCTTTAATCAATGGCTTAAATTATACTGGAGGCTACGAGAATAACAATTTTCATTTGATTGAAATGGTTTTGCCAACGATACAAAAAGAACAAGGCCGATCAGAAAAAAATAATGACGCTTTCAATACACGAAGCATGTTTACTGAAATTGACCATAATTATGTAGAAAAGCCAAGTGTAAAATATAAATCAGAGCTAAACTCTGCTTTAAAAGACAGAGAAAAATGGGTCAACACTAAAACATACGGAACAGAATATTATCCGGATGGTTTTAAAGTATTTAATGAATACATGACGTATGGTGTATTTATATTATATGCTGAAGAAATTTACAAAGGAGACGCAAAACTACTTCAAGAAATTAATAATGAAGTGAATGCCGTAATGGTTGAAAGAGGATTTATAAAAATGAAAGAATTCAACGAAGAGTTGAAAAATCTGAGAAACAAAAACAAGAAAAAGAAAATCGATCAATTATATCCTGAATTAATCAACTGGTGCAGTTTACAATAAGTATCGATATGCTTTAAAAAAACCTCCATAAAAAATAATGGAGGTTTTGTTTTTTTTAAGCTTTTTGAAGTTTCTCTTTTCTTTTTTTATTGAGAAAATTTCTAAGCGGAATATCATAAAGTATCATAATCAAGTAAGCAAATGCAACAAGTAGAATAACTGAAGTCGTTACAATTAAAACCAACTGTGTCGATTCTGGTTTATAATTGGTATAATAATTACCAAACATCCACAAAAATGCGTAATGTGTCATATACAACGGATAGGATATTTTTCCACAAAAAACACAAATCTTTTCTAAGCCAGGTTTCAAAACAGCACCTGCTCCCAAAGAAATCAATAATGGAAAGTAAAATAAGACAACTAAAGGCTCAACTATCCAATTCAATTTTGAAAAAGGCATTATAAAAGCCAAAAGCAATAATATAGTCAATCCACCAAATCCTAATTTATTTTTAATAATCCAATTGGATCGATAGATAAGTAATCCTGCCAAAAATGAGTACGATATTCTAGCACAGCCATCCCAGAAAGTCGGACCGCTCCATCCGCCTAATAAATTTCCAGAACTGTATCCAACATAACAGATTGCGACTGCAGAAATCAAAGTAAGTACAACTAAAAAGTTTTTACGAATTTTATAAAGCGCGAGTGCATAAACGATATTTGCAATATATTCCCAAAAAAGAGACCATGCTGGCGCATTAAAACTAAATAAATTAAATCCGCGATCTTCTATAACTGGAAACGGAATAAGAAATAGAGAACAAATAAAAGTTAAAACAATTTTTCCAGCGCTATACAATTCCAAATGACCTCCAAACGGATCAAACAAAAACGCAAGTAACCCTAATATTGATCCAGCAATCACCAAAGGATGCAGTCGAATAATTCGCGCTATGAAAAAATTTCGAAGTCCCATTTTGCAATGCGATCATCATAAGCATATCCAATTACAAAGCCGGAAAGACAAAAGAAAAAATCAACAGCCAAGAAGCCATGTCCAATAAAGTTTTGACTTGGATCGGTAAAAATCCATTCCATAAAATGAAATACTACGACTGCAAAAGCTGCTATACCTCGTAATCCGTCTAAAATTTCAAAATGTTGTTTGGTCTGCAGAATGGTTTCGTTAGTTTGACTTGTGCTCATTTTAGGTTATGCTATTTAAATAATTGGTCTTGACGCAAGTTCTATAAATTAATAGTTAAATCAAAATTTGATTTTTTTAATTAAAAGAATCATTTCTTAATTTGTCCTGGTAATCATTAGAAATAAAATCGGAAAACACATTTGAAGAATTCTAAAACAAAAAAACTCCTTTGTTTAAATGAGCTTCTATTACTTTCTTAATTAAATCTTTTTAATCATTTAATCCTTTTCCATCTAAAATCCTCGGAATATTTTTTTCTACTCTAGATTCCCTAGTTTTAGATTGTTTAGGTTGAGAAAAATGAAGTAAATAAGCGCGTTGTCTTCCAGGAGTTAAAGCATAAAAAGCTTTTTTGAATTCAGGATCACTATCAAATTTATGCTGAAGTTCTTTTGCAATTTCAAATTCAGAAACCTTTTTTAATACTACTTTTTGTCCCGACTTCTCAATTTCAGCTGCTTCAAAAATATATTTCTTTAGAATTTCTTTTTTAGCTAAAATATCCTTCACATCTGTAAATCGAACCTGACGAGCTGCCTGCACATTGTCTGACTGTTGAATTAGTATTGTATCGGGATCTTTCATTAAAGCACCTTTAAAAAACAAAAAGGCGCAATATTCTTTAAAAGCATGTATCAAAACTATATTGGCATTTTCAAAAGTATAACAAGGGCAACCCCATTTTAACTCTTCTACAAGATGACAATCTAAAGCAACAGCTCGCAATTGTTCCAGTTCATTTTTCCATTTTTCAGCTTTTTCAAAATAAAAGTCAACTTTAGAATTTCCGCTATATTTTGTCATAAATATTATACTATAATGAATCTATTAAATTTAGTAAAAAACTGCTTTGATCATTATTTAAAAACTAAAAATCATTTTTAAAGCCTTTTATGATTCCTCTTTTTGATTGATGTACAAACTCTAAAAACAAACCAGTTTAAAAGACCATAAAAAACGTTTTTAATACAAGTTTATTCAACAATAACAAAAAGATATGATTTGAGAAAAATTATTCACTGAGCATCAAATAATAAAGGCTGTAATATATTTTAATTATTCATGGCGTTTCCCTCCGGGTCGTGCTGTGCGCTGTATCTTTTGCGGGTGTGGGTTTTAGGGGAAAAGAAAGTTCCGGCTGTCCGCAAAAGGATGCCGCTCCCATCACTAACGCGGTCGGGGGTATGCAGGTCTGGTCTGCGGAACCGTTACAAAACAAAAAACCCCGTTT
>NZ_DASWYK010000009.1:0-17347 GCF_036405015.1 Flavobacterium sp.
AAACGGGGTTTTTTGTTTTGTAACGGTTCCGCAGACCAGACCTGCATACCCCCGACCGCGTTAGTGATGGGAGCGGCATCCTTTTGCGGACAGCCGGAACTTTCTTTTCCCCTAAAACCCACACCCGCAAAAGATACAGCGAACAGCACGACCCGGAGGGAAACGCCCAGAATCTAAATTATGTAGGTTTAAAAAATGTTAAATTATAGTCAATTGTAGAAGGTTGTATATTGATATTTGAGACTTTTTGAATTTGAATGAGTATTTTTGCTCTTCAATTATTTTATTTAAACATGAAGAAAAATATTTTATTGTTGGCGCTTTTTGCTGTTACAAGTTTAAGTGCTCAGCAACGTCCAAAATTAGTTGTGGGTATAGTTGTCGATCAGATGAAAATGGAATATTTATATCGATTTTCAGATGACTTTTCTCCAAATGGCTTTAAAAAATTAATGAATGATGGATTTGTTTTCCAAAACATGCATTACAATTATATGCCTACCTACACTGCTCCTGGGCATGCTTCAATTTATACTGGTACAACACCTGCTACTCATGGAATTGTAGGGAATGAATGGTTTAGTAGAACTCTAGGAAAAGAAATGTACTGTACTGATGATGCAGGAGTGAAAACAGTAGGTGATGGTACTGCAGAAGAAGGTGCCATGTCTCCTAAAAATCTTCAAAGCACTACTATTACTGACGAAGTTAGAATGGCGACTAATTTTAATGGAAAGGTAATAGGGATGAGTTTAAAAGACCGTGGAGCTATATTACCAGCTGGACATTTTGCTAACTGGGCATTTTGGTATAGCAAAACAGGGTCGTTTATTTCTAGTTCTTTTTACGGTGAAAAATTACCTGATTGGGTTACTGAATTCAACAATGAGAAAAACTACTTAAAATATATTAATAAAGGCTGGGATTTATACAAGCCTGCTTCTGTGTATAATGAAAGTCTTCCAGATAATAATCCTTATGAGGGTAAATTGCATGGAAGTGCAGCTCCAGTTTTTCCATACGATTTGAAATCTATGTATGAGAAAAATGATGCAGGAATTATACGAGCGACTCCTTTTGGGAATGATTTGTTAGCTGAATTTGCAAAAAAAGCAATTGAGAAGGAAGAATTAGGAAAAGATAATATTACAGATTTCTTGACGGTTAGTTTTTCTTCTACAGATTATGTTGGCCACTTACTTGGACCAAGATCTATGGAGCTTCAGGATACTTATTTGAGATTAGATCAAACTATTGCTGACTTTTTAGCTTATTTGGATAAAACGGTTGGAAAAGGAAATTATTTATTATTCTTAACTGCTGATCATGCAGGTGCTGAAAATGTAATTTATTTGAAAGATCGTAAATATAATGTAGATAATTATCCTTCTAAAGAAGTTAAAAAGAGCTTACAAGATTTTTCTACAAAAACTTTCGGTGTTGATTTGATTCAAAACTATTCAAACTTTAATATTTTCTTTAATAAACAAATTATAAAAGATAAAGGTTTAGATTTGGCACAGGTAAAAAAGGCTTTTAAAGAATTTTTGATTTCGCAACCTCAAGTTAAGAGAGTTTATACTGAAGAGGATATTTTGGCTAATGGCGGAAATGACTACGCGCTAAACTTTGTGGCTAAAGGTTATGATGTGACTCAAAATGGTGATTTAGTAATTGTTGACAAGCCTGGAGATATCGAGTATACTGCAACAGGAACATCTCACGGAACAATTTATAGCTATGATACTCATGTTCCAGCAATTTTTTATGGCTGGGGAATCAAAAAAGGAGAGTCTTATGACAAAAAAGCTATTACAGAAATTGCTCCTACGATAGCACAGAAAATTAAAGTTACTTTTCCAAACGGAACTGAAGCAAAAGTTATGCAAGAAGTTCTAGATTCAAAAAAATAAAAACAAAGTTATTGAAAACCTGTCTGAAGAGACAGTTTTTTTTATGCCATAAAAAAAGGCTTTTCAATATTGAAAAGCCTTTTATAATAGGTGACTTAGTAAGCACTTATTTTAGTATTAACACTATGCGTTTGCTAATACTATTTCTTCGTTAAAAGGAAGATTCCAAGCTTCAGCAACTCCTTTGTAAAGAATTTTTCCATTAGCAACATTTAATCCTTTTTTCAATTCTTCATTTTCAGCGCAAGCTTTCTCCCATCCTTTGTTTGCTAATTGTACAGCGTAAGGCAAAGTAGCATTAGTTAAAGCTAAAGTAGAAGTGTAAGGAACAGCTCCTGGCATATTAGCTACACAATAGTGAACGATATCGTCAATAATGAAAGTTGGGTTTTCGTGAGTTGTAGGAGTACAAGTTTCGATACATCCACCTTGGTCAACAGCTACGTCAACTACAACAGTTCCTGGACGCATTAATTTAAGCATATCACGAGTAATTAAGTGAGGTGCTTTTGCTCCTGGAATTAGAACTGCTCCAACGATTAAGTCAGCATCTTTAATTGCTCTTGTAATATTGTAATGGTTAGACATTTCTGTATTTACGTTAGCTGGCATAATATCGTCTAACTGACGTAAACGAGGCAAACTTAAATCCATGATAGTTACCTGAGCTCCTAAACCTGCAGCCATTTTTGCAGCTTGAGTTCCTACGATTCCTCCACCTAAAACTAATACTTTAGCTGGTGGAACTCCTGGAACACCACCTAAAAGAATTCCTCTTCCTTTTAATGGTTTTTCTAGGTATTTTGCTCCTTGTTGAATTGCCATACGACCAGCAACTTCAGACATTGGAACTAATAATGGTAAACTTCTGTCTGTTTTTTCTACAGTTTCGTAAGCTAAACAAACAGCTCCTTTTTCTAACATTGCATGCGTTAATTCTTCAGAAGATGCAAAGTGGAAATAAGTAAATAATAATTGATCTTTTTTAATTAATGGATATTCAGAAGCAATTGGTTCTTTTACTTTAACAATCATTTCTGCAATTGCATAAACGTCTTCAATTGTTGGTAAAACAACTGCGCCTGCTTCGGCATATTCTTCATCAGCAAAACCACTTCCTAAACCAGCTGTAGCTTGTACATAAACTGTATGTCCGTGTTTTTTCATTTCTGATACACCTGCAGGAGTTAACGCAACTCTGTTTTCGTTATTCTTGATTTCTTTTGGAACACCTATTATCATTTTATTCTATTTTTTGTTTTTTGTTGAATTTGTTTTACAAATCTACAGAGAGAGAATAAATTATGGTTTAAGCGTTGTTAAATAAGAAAATATTATTTTATTTTTTATTTTTACAGAAAAATATTCTGTTTGGAGTTAAATTTTATTCTTCAAAAAGAAAAAATGACTAAAAAATATTAATCTAATAAAACGTTTTCGTTATGGCTTTAGATGAAATTGACAAAAAAATCTTACGACTTTTACAAGAAGACGCACATTACACTTTAAAAGATATCGCAAACAAAATAAATTTGTCTTTGACACCTGTGCATGATCGGGTGAAACGTCTTGAGAAAGATGGTATTATAGAGAAATATGTGACGATTTTAGACAAGAAAAAATTAGGAAATAATCTCACAGTTTATTGTCAGGTGACGCTTACCAAGCAAACTTATGATACATCAGAAGGATTTAATCAATCGATCTTAAACTTGCCAGAGGTTGTAGAATGTAATTATGTTTCAGGAAATTTTGATTATATGTTAAAGATTATAATTCCGGATATGGAAAGTTATCATCATTTTCATCAAAAAAAATTATCAGTTCTTCCAGAAGTTTCTTTGATTAATACCGTTTTTGTAATATCGGAAGTGAAAAGTACGACGGTTTTACCGATTTAATTCAATAAAAAACCACCAAGAAATCTTGATGGTTTGATAAAAGAGTTAGTTTGGTTGAATTAATAATAAGTATAACGTCTTACTTTGGCAATATATTTTGCTAAACGTATGACTTGATGACTATAGCCAAATTCGTTATCATACCAAATGTACAATACAATACTTTTTCCGTCTTTAGAAACAATAGTGGCATTACTATCATAAATAGCTGGAGCAGAAGTTCCAACGATGTCAGAAGAAACAAGTTCATTGTTTAATGAATATTTAATTTGCTCTACCAATTCTCCTTCAAGAGCATATTTCTTCATAATCTTATTTATCCCAGCGATAGATGTAGCTTTTTTAACGTCTAAATTTAAAACGACCAATGATCCGTTGGGTACAGGAACACGAATGGCATTTGAAGTTAATTTTCCTTCTAATGAAGGCAGTGCTTTTGCAACAGCATTTCCTGCGCCAGTTTCGGTAATTACCATGTTTAAAGCAGCAGCTCTTCCACGTCGGTATTTTTTGTGCATATTATCAACCAGATTCTGATCGTTTGTATAAGAATGAATGGTTTCTAAATGTCCTTTTGCAACTCCTAAAGTTTCTTCGATTACTTTTAAAACTGGAGTAATAGCGTTTGTTGTACAAGATGCGGCAGAGAAAATATTAACTTCGTCTGGATTGTAATCATTGTGATTTACACCGTACACAATGTTTGGTACGCCTTTGCCTGGAGCGGTCAATAAAACTTTTTCCACTCCATTAGATTTTAAATGTCTTTTTAAAGCTTCTTCTGTTGTATAAGCGCCTGTATTATCAATCAATAAAGCATCATTGATTTCATATTGTGTATAATCTATTTCTTCTGGAGAATTTGCTGATATAACATGAACAGTAGTTCCATTAATTATTAAGGCATTGTTTTTAGTATCGGCAATTACAGAACCATGAAAATCACCATGAATTGAATCGTAACGAAGAAGAGAAGCTCTTTTCCCTAGACTTGTAGCATCGTTTTTATCTCTTGTGACAATTGCTCTTAAGCGCAATTGGTTTCCTTTTCCGGTTTTAGACATTAGCTCTCTTGCTAATAAACGTCCGATTCTTCCAAAACCATAAAGAACAACATCTTTAGGATGAATTTCTTTTGATGATTTTGCTTTTTTCAATTTATCGATAACAAAATATCTTGCATCAGGATATTTTTCATCTTCGAATCCATATTCATAAGTTAATTTTCCAAGATCTATTTTTGCAGGTGGAAGATCTAATGAAGAAACGACTTTGGCAATTTCGACAGAGTCAAATATGGTAATAGGTTTTCCAACAAATTCACCAGCATATTGATGAAGATTGATAATATCGCTGACATTTTTATCCAGTAATTGGTTTTTAAATAAAACCATTTCTATCGATTTGTCATACCATAAATCACTTATGATTTTAATTAATTCGACACCAGCTCTTCTTCGGTCGACTTGTAAGGATACCTCTTTTTGGTACAAAGATTTGTTGTTCATAATTTAATAAATTGAAATAATAAAACACTCACTTATTTTATAATTTGGCGCAAAAGTATCTATTTCAATCGATTTCGTAAACTATTTTAGCATTTATTTTTGAAAATGAAAAAGCCACCTTAAATTTATTAAGATGGCTTTTTTTAGTTTTCAGTTCCAGTCTCGGTTTTCAGTTTTTTTTGATAACTGTAAACTGTGACTATAAACTGTGACTTAAATAATAATTCTAAAAACTTCTCCGTTTCTGTTGATCATTTCGATTCGCACACTTTGTCCTTCGTCTTTTTTACTTAAGAGTTTCGAAACCGTTTCAACATTTGTAGCTTTTACATTATCAATGCTTAGAATAATATTTCCTTGCAATTCATTTTGATATTGCATTAAATTCTCGTTTGTGATGTTTTTGATTTTTACACCATAATCAATTCTGAATTTTTTCTTATCCGCAGCGTCGATGTTTTCTAATTCAATACCTTTAAATTCGGCGCTGTAAAACTCATTTTTACTTAAAGTTACGGGAACTGTTTTTGTTTTTCCGTCTTTAATATAAGTTACTTTTACAACATCATTTGGACGTTTGGTATTAATATAGCCAGATAAATCAGCATAAGTAGAAATGTTTTGATCATCCAATTTTACGATTATATCTCCTTTGCCTAAACCAGCTTTTTCTGCACCAGAATTTTTAGAAACTCTGTTAATGTAAAAACCTTGTGTTTCGGTTATGCCTAATTCTTTAGAAGCCATTGCATTCAATTCTCCACCTTCAACTCCAAGAATTCCTCTCTGAACATTTCCATACTCCATTATATCTTCGATAATTTTTCGAGCGATATTAGAAGGAACTGCAAAAGAGTAACCAACGTAAGAACCAGTCATTGACGAAATCATAGTATTAATACCGATTAATTCTCCTCTAGCATTTACTAACGCTCCACCGCTATTACCTGGATTTACGGCAGCATCTGTTTGAATAAAAGATTGAATACCGCTTTGATCTAAATTTCTGGCTTTCGCCGAAACAATTCCGGCAGTTACAGTTGATGTCAGATTGTACGGATTTCCAACTGCCAATACCCATTCACCCACTTTTACACTGTCAGAATTTGCGAAAGCTGTGTAAGGAAGTTTTTCATCTGCGTTGATTTTCAACAAAGCAATATCCATTTTAGAATCTGTGCCAATTAATTTTGCTTTGTATGATTTTTTATTATTTAAAGTAATCTCGATTTCTGTTGCGTCTTTAATTACGTGATTGTTAGTCACAATGTATCCGTCTTCAGAAATAATTACACCAGAACCAGTTCCTACTTGTTCTTGTTGCTGCTGTCCTCCGTAACCGTAGAAAAATTCAAGCATTGGATTACTTACAGTTCTTCGAGAAACGTTTTTAACGTGAACAACAGTATGTACAGTTTTGTCTGCGGCTTCGGTAAAATCTAGTGTTTCAGCTCCTAAACCAACATTTTTTCCGTAAGAGTTAGGGGCAAGAGTTACAACAGAATTTCCTTTTCCAAAAAAAGAATTGTTGCTTTCAAATAATAACTTGTAAGCACCAAGAGTAATAGCACCACTCAATAATGACACTAAAAATAAGGCTGAAAATCTTTTCATATTAAAATATGTAATTAAGTTATTAGAATTTATGTTCATGTTTTATTTAACGTAAAATTACTTCAAAAAATTATTTGTAAAAACGGTTTAACTCTCTTTAACAGTGATTAACATTTTCTTAATTAATAGTTCGTATTTTTGTGTAAAATTATGTAGCTGGAGTTTTATAAAGTACAATGTAATTAATAATAATTTAAGAGAATTGTTGTTTTTATAGTTGTAATTTTATTTTTAAAAGGGTTAATGTTTAAAGATTTAATATATTGTTGAAGCTCTAATTGTCTTTAAAAAACAAACAAAATCTATTATTTTAAATGATAACATTAAAGGGAGAATCGATTTATTTGCGTGCGCTCGAACCACAAGATTTGGAGTTTATTTATGCCATTGAAAATGATCAGAGCATTTGGGAAGTTAGTAATACACAAACTCCATATAGTCGTTTTTTGATAAAACAATATTTAGAAAATGCGCATCAAGATATTTATGAGGCAAAACAACTTCGTTTAGCTATATGTCGTGATGAAGATTTTCCGGCTCTTGGATTGATTGATTTATTTGATTTTGATCCTCGAAATAATAGGGCAGGAATTGGTATAGTAATTCAGAAAGATGAAAATAAAGGACAAAATATTGGTTCTGAGGCTTTAGAGCTTTTAATAAAATATGCTTTTTACAATTTAAACCTTCATCAGCTGTACGCAAATATCGGAGTAGAAAATGAAGCTAGTATCGCACTTTTTACTAAATTTGGTTTTGAGAAAATCGGAATAAAAAAAGATTGGATTTTGCTTCACAATAAATATCATGATGAAGCAGTTTTTCAACTAATTAATAAATAAATTTAAATTTTAAGCTTTGAGTCTAAAGAAAATTATCACGATAAGTGCTGTGGCCATAATTTCAGTTTTATTGATTTATGGTTTTATTTTAATCAGTAAAATTTTTAGTTCTAATACTAAATTCGAAGAAAAAGAATTATACGTCTATGTGCCAACAGGTGCAAATTATGCAGATGTAAAGAAAATACTAACTCCTTATGTAAAAAACTTTGACAACTTTGAAATGGTTGCCGAAAAGAGAGACTATCCTGAAAATGTAAAATCAGGTCGTTTTCTTTTAAAGAAAGACATGAATAATATCGACTTAGTTCGTGCAATGCGTTCTAATATTCCTGTGAAATTGGTTTTTAATAATCAGGAACGATTAGAAAATTTTGCGGGAAGAATTGGTAAAGAAATCGAAGCTGATAGTTTATCTTTAGTGAAAGCTATAAAAGATTCTACTTTTTTAGCTGCAAACGGATTTAATGAAGATAATGTGTTTGCAATGTTTATTCCGAACACTTATGAAATTTATTGGAATACCTCTGCTGAGAAGTTCCGTGACAAAATGATTAAAGAATATCATACTTTCTGGACTGACGAAAGAATTGCTAAAGCAAAAGCACAAGGATTAACCCCGGTTCAGGCTACAATTTTAGCTTCAATTGTGCATAAAGAATCAGTTAAAAAAGACGAAAGACCGCGCATTGCCGGAGTTTATTTAAATCGTTTACGTTTAGAAATGCCTTTACAAGCAGATCCGACAGTTATTTATGCTTTGAAACTTCGTGATAACGATTTTGATCAGGTTATAAAAAGAGTTTTTTATAATGATTTAGTAATGAAATCGCCTTACAATACTTATGTAAACAAAGGACTTCCTCCTGGACCAATTGCAATGCCTGATATTACAGCATTAGAAGCAGTTTTAAATCCAGAGAAAAACGATTATATTTATTTCTGTGCAAGTGTGGAGCGCTTTGGATATCATGAATTTGCTGCAACATTAGCAGAACATAATGTAAATGCAAAAAAATATTCTGACTGGATCGCAAGTCAGGGAGTAACGAGATAATTTACTTTTAAATAAAAATAATAACCGAAGTCAATTTAACTTCGGTTTTTTTATTGCTAATTTTTAATGGGAATTGGTTTTTATTTTAAAAATTATCGAATTACTATTTTGGACATTTTTTAAATTGAAAGTGATAAAAATTTACACATTTTGTGTTCTCAAATTTTACAAAATTCAAAAAATCATTTTCAAAAAAGACACAAAAACGCCAATTTTATTGTAGTCTATTTCTTTCTTTTTTAATGAATTTGCTTAAAATTAATATAAAATTGAATTTTTTTTGATCCAAAATTTCAATTTTCAACGTTAAAAAATCGTTACCAAAATCTTTCGGAATCCATTAGTATAGTTGGGATTAAAGCGAATTCTACTTTTTCTTTAAAAACGTTAAAATGCTGGTTTTAAGCATATTTTGAAAAAGCCTTATCTTTGCACCGTAGAAATTTCAAGAGGGTGACAGCGTTTTGAAGAAAAACAATTTATGATAAAGAAATGGTATTTTTATGCGAGTTTAGTCGTTATTATTACATTTTTAAGTTTGGGTTTTATTCCCAATAAAGTAGAAACCAAACCTTGGTTTTTAGTTGAAAAAACGGATGGATCAGAATACATTTTTCCATCGAAAGAAAAAGATGATTATCCTAAAACCAACGTCCCATACACAGGAAATCACCTTATAGGATTTAAAGAAGCTGTAGCTTTTAAAGAATCACAAGGGAAATACAGATTAGTTAATTCTCTTGGTTACATGGGTAAATATCAATTTGGTTCTAAAGCTTTAAGAGCAATTGGAATTAATGATAACAAAGCCTTTTTAAAAGATCCTGCTCTACAAGAAAAAGCTTTTACGGCTTTATTAGCCAAAAACAAATGGATTTTACGTTACGAAATCGAAAAGTACAACGGTAAAATCATCAATGGTATTGAAATTACCGAATCTGGAATTTTAGCTGCAGCACATTTAGGTGGTGCAGGTTCTGTAAAGAATTTTTTCAAAAACAAAGGAGGCAGACATTTTAGGGATGCTTTCGGAACTTCTTTGAAAAGCTATTTGAGAGATTTTGCGGGTTATGATCTTTCTTTTATAGAGGCAGATAGTAACGCAACAGTAAACGACTAAATGAAAAAAGAAAATCCCTTGTTAAAAGGGATTTTCTTTTTAATCTATTAAAGCTTCTAATATTTTTATTGCGGCTTCGCTAATTTTGGTTCCAGGTCCAAAAACGGCTGATGCTCCAGCATCAAACAAAAATTGATAGTCCTGAGACGGAATTACACCGCCAACAATTACCATAATATCTTCTCGTCCGTGTTTTTTTAGTTCGTCAATAACTTGTGGAACTAATGTTTTATGTCCTGCTGCAAGTGATGAAACTCCCAAAATGTGAACATCATTTTCAACGGCTTGTTTTGCTGCTTCGGCTGGAGTTTGAAATAACGGACCTATATCCACATCAAAACCTACATCGGCATAACCAGTTGCTACTACTTTAGCACCGCGGTCATGACCATCTTGTCCCATTTTGGCAATCATAATTCTAGGGCGTCTTCCTTCTTGTTTGGCAAAAAGATCTGCTAATTGTTTTGCCTTTTCAAAATTCTCGTCATTTTTTATTGCTGCACTATACACTCCGCTAAAAGATTTAATTTGTGCTTTAAAACGACCGAAAACAGTTTCCAAAGCATTACTGATTTCTCCTAGTGTTGCTCTATTTCTAGCTGCTTCAATTGCGATTTCTAATAAATTGCCTTGTCCCGTTTGTGCACAAAGGATTAATTTTTCTAGTGAATTATTTACTTTTTCAGAATCTCTGGTTTGTTTTATTTCTTCAAGACGTTCAATTTGCTGTTTACGAACTAATTGATTGTCTACATCCAAAATATCTAAAGGATCTTCTTTTTCTAAACGGTATTGGTTTACACCAACAATAATATCTTGCCCGCTGTCAATTCTGGCTTGTTTTCTTGCAGCAGCTTCTTCAATTCGAAGTTTCGGAATTCCAGCTTCAATGGCTTTTGTCATACCGCCCAATTCTTCTACTTCTTCGATTAATTTCCAGGTTTTTTCAATAATTTCATTGGTCAAACTTTCAACATAATAACTTCCTGCCCAAGGATCAACCGTTTTGGTGATTTTGGTTTCTTCCTGAAGAAATATTTGAGTATTTCGAGCAATTCTTGCCGAGAAATCCGTTGGTAATGCAATAGCTTCGTCTAAAGCATTGGTATGAAGAGATTGTGTTCCGCCAAAAACTGCTGCAGAAGCTTCTATACAGGTTCTCGCTACATTATTAAATGGATCTTGTTCGGTTAAACTCCATCCGCTGGTTTGGCAGTGTGTTCTTAAAGTTAGAGATTTATCACTTTTTGGATTAAACTGTTTGAGCAATTTTGCCCAAATCATTCGTCCGGCTCTCATTTTGGCAATTTCCATAAAATGATTCATTCCGATTGCCCAAAAGAAAGATAATCTTGGAGCAAATTCATCAATCGTCATTCCGGTTGATAATCCGGTTCTAATATATTCTAAACCATCGGCCAAAGTATATGCCAATTCAATATCGGCTGTAGCACCAGCTTCCTGCATATGATAACCAGAAATAGAAATCGAATTGAATTTTGGCATTTTTTTGCTCGTAAATTCAAAAATATCGGCGATAATTTTCATTGATGGAGTTGGAGGATAGATATACGTATTTCGTACCATAAACTCCTTTAAAATGTCATTTTGGATGGTTCCTGCTAATTTTTCAGGACTAACACCTTGCTCTTCAGCAGCGACAATATAAAAAGCCATGATAGGCAAAACTGCGCCATTCATAGTCATTGAAACTGACATTTCGTCTAAAGGAATCTGATCGAAAAGAATTTTCATATCTTCAACAGAATCAATCGCTACGCCAGCTTTTCCAACATCGCCAACAACTCTTTCGTGATCTGAATCGTAACCACGATGCGTTGGTAAATCAAATGCGATGGAAAGTCCTTTTTGACCTGCGGCTAAATTTTTTCTATAAAAAGCATTACTTTCTTCTGCTGTAGAAAATCCTGCATATTGACGAATCGTCCACGGACGTCTCACGTACATCGTGGCGTACGGCCCGCGTAAGTTGGGTGCAAAACCAGCTCCGAAATCAAGAAACTCTAAATCTTCGATATCTTTCTCCGAATAATTTCTTTTGATTTCAATTCCTTCAGCGGTTGTAAAGTTATCTGCCAAGTTTTCTTGACTTTCAACTTTCGACTTTTGATTTTGAAGCGTAATATGTTTAAGGTCTTTTCTCATTTTGTATCAATGACTACTGAAGATTTTTAAGCGAATTAATCATATAATTCATTATTAAATAATATGGCAAATAATAAAACAATATTGCTAAAAGCATAGCTGAAATCCCTATTAAAATCTTTTTATAGTTTTTATATGTAAATCCGATTGTGAAAAAAATTAGACAGGTAACTATCATAACTAATGATAATACCCAAAATATAATAAAATAAATTCCCATTTATTCCAATTCTAATCGTTCTTGCTCCATTTTTTCTGCTAACCTTTTTTCTATAATTGGTGTAATTAATGTTTTTCTTGGTTTGATTTTTACAAAAGGAAACAATTCTAAATCGTGTTTCATTCTGTCTTCTTTATTCGGATATTTATTGGTTCCTAATAAAATTTCTTTTTTAGAATCGAATAATTCTTGCTCTTTATTGGCGCTTTCCTGAATTTTCTTTTTGATGGTTCCGTCATTCAAAAGTTTCAAGAAACCTCCGTTTGCTTCGATATCTTTAAATAAAACCAAAGCTTTTTCGGCCAATTGCATGGTTAAACTTTCGATGTAATAGCTTCCGTCTGCTGGATTATTTACTTTGTTGAAATAACTTTCATGTTTTAAAATCAAAAGCTGGTTTCTCGCAATTCGATCGCCAAATTCATTGTCTTTGTGATACAAGGAATCGTATGGTAAATTGGCAATGGCATCTGCGCCACCCAAGATTGCCGACATGCATTCGGTTGTAGTTCGCAGCATATTGACATTGTAATCGTAAATGGTTTTATTGCGTTTGGTTGGCGTTACCAAAAAATGACATTTTATATTCGGATTATATTCTGCTGCAATTAAATCAAACAACATTCGAAGTGCACGAAGTTTAGCAATTTCAAAGAAATAATTACTTCCAACTGATATTTGAAAAACTACTGATTTTGCAGTATCAGAGAAACGATTTAAATACTCGTTTGCATGTGCTAAGCTATACCCGATTTGCTGAGTAATATTGGCTCCAGCATTTTGGTACAAACCTAAGTCTACACTTAATAGATTTAGATTGGTTGTGTTTTTAAAGAGTAATTCTAAAGTTTCAAAATTGTTTTTCTCCGAAGTTGTAAACCAGTTTCCATCTTTTGCTAATTGTCCGATTGGGTCAAAATTGCAATAAAAATTAGCTTTTTTCTGAATTGAAATTGTATCTAATTTTTTAACGAAATCGATTGAGATGAAAGTGAAATTAAAGTAAACAGTTTTGTTTTCTAAAGGAAGATTTTCTAGTAATTTTTGAATGTCAATTTTATCATTTTGGATGGTAAAACGAAGGCTTTCTGCACCTCTTTCTAAAGTGTTTAAAGCGCGTTCGATAGATTTTTCAATATCAAAAACAAAGATATTTTGGCAGATTTTAAAATCTGAGGCTTGCGTATTTACGTTTGCTGCTTTTGTAAATTCATCGCTGTGATAAAAAGGTTTTACCTGAATATCTTCTGGCGAATTCCAAATAACAGTTTGATTGTAATCGGCTCCATCTAATTCAAACTGAATTTTTTGTTTCCATTGTTTGGATGAAATCGGATTAAAATCGTCGAATAGGTTAGTGGCCATTGTATTTTGTTTGATTATTCTTTTTCCTGGATGGTGTCTCCTTCAAATTGTATGATATAAATATCTTCGCTGTCTTTTTTCATGAAATACTTTTCGCGAGCATATTTCTCAATTTGTTCCGGATTTTTGAGCTGTTTGATCTGCTCTTGATCTTTTTTGATTTCTTCTTGATAATATTTTTTATTATCCTGAAGTTCATGAATTTGTTCATCTAAAAAGCGATGATCAAAATAAGAGTAATTGTCTAGAAATAACATCCAAACTATAAAAAATAGCAATACCCAAACGTATTTGTTTCCTAGGTATTTGAACCATTTTTTGTCTTTGTATGGATTTTTAAATTTCATTTTAAACGAATATTTCTTTTGAATTTGAGTGGTTGTTTCTAGCCCCGATAGAGCCGGTATCCTTTTTATGGCTTTTTCCGCCATAAAAAGATAAAGGCGAAAGCGGGAATCAGCTCCTAATTATTATGGACTAAATTTACGATAAAAATTATGAAATCCTCTGATTAATTACAGCACGAACGACATCAATTGCTACCGTATTGTATTTGTCATTTGGAATAATGATATCTGCAAAAGCCTTAGAAGGCTCGATAAATTGCTCATGCATAGGCTTTAAAGTCGTTTGGTAACGGTTTAAAACTTCGTCAATATCACGTCCGCGTTCTGAAATATCTCTTTTTAAACGACGAATTAATCTTTCATCAGAATCTGCGTGAACGAATACTTTAATATCGAACATATCTCTTAATTCTGGATTGGTTAAGATTAAAATTCCTTCTACAATCATTACTTTTCTTGGATGTGTTGAAACCGTATCGTCTGTTCTGTTATGTTGAACGAAAGAATAAACAGGCTGATCGATTGTTTCTCCAGCTTTTAAAGCTTTTAAATGTTTTACCAACAAATCAAAATCTATCGCTCTTGGGTGATCAAAATTGATTAATGCTCTTTCGTCAAAAGATAAATTGGTGGTTTCTTTATAATAAGAATCCTGAGAAATTACCCCAACTTCTGTATGTGGCAATTCGTTCATAATTTGGTGTACTACTGTTGTTTTTCCACTTCCTGTTCCTCCGGCGATTCCTATAATGAGCATAAATTTGTTGTTATAATTTGTTACGCAAAAATAATAATTTAACTGAATCGCTAAACATAATATCTTTTTTAAACCATATAAGTAATATAAGTAAATTTAAGCTAGAAAATATTTAAACAAAATGTTACTTAACTGAAATAATTGCTGTTATATTGATAAAAGACCGAATAATTTATTTTTTAAACCATATAAGTAATATAAGTTCATTTAAAAACATTGCGCAAAAACTTATAATCTCTTAAATTAACTTATATGGTGAAAAAAAAGCAAAAAAAATCCCGAAAGTAAACCTTCGGGATTTCGTGCAATCAGTATAGTTTTAAAAAATATTCTGAATTTAGTAAGCACTTGTAATTATTTATTCTTTTTTGCTTTTATCATCATTTCAAGCTGATCCCAAAGTTCTTCTGGAATTGCTTCTAATAAATTGAATTGTCCAGCACCTTTTAACCATTCTCCTCCGTCAATCGTGATTACATCTCCGTTTATATAAGATGAGAAGTCAGATACTAAATAAGCGGCTAAATTTGCCAATTCTTGGTGATCTCCAACTCTTTTTAATGGCACTTTTTTAGCCATATCAAATTTCTCTGAAAGATCTCCAGGTAACAATCTGTCCCAAGCTCCTTTTGTTGGGAATGGTCCTGGAGCAATGGCATTAGAACGAATTCCGTATTTTGCCCATTCTACAGCAAGACTTCTTGTCATGGCTAAAACTCCCGCTTTTGCTGTCGCACTTGGAACCACATAAGCAGATCCTGTCCAAGCGTAAGTTGTCACAATATTTAAAATCGTTGCCGAAGTTTGTTTCGTGTCAATCCAGTGTTTTCCAAAAGCTAGTGTACAGTTTTTAGAACCTTTAAGTACGATATCTATAACAGTATCAAATGCATTTGCAGATAATCTTTCTGTTGGCGAAATAAAATTTCCTGCCGCATTGTTTAAAAGAACATCCACTTTTCCGAAAACCTTCAAAGTTTCTTGAAGCATGTTTTCTACTTCTTTGTAATGACGTACATCACATTGAAGCGGTAAACATTTACCTCCTGTCTGGCTTTCCAGTTCGGCAGCTGTAGTTTTTAACTTCTCTAAATCTCTAGAAGTTATCGCTACTTGAGCTCCTAATTCGAGAAAATATTTAGTCATAGCTTTACCTAAACCGCTTCCGCCGCCTGTAACGACAATGACTTTGCCTTGTAAAGCATCATCACGTAACATTTTGTCTGTGTAGCTCATACTTTTTCTTTTTTTGCAATATTAGTTAAATTAAATAGGATGCGTGCATAATAATGTTATAAAATTTTAATAAACTTTATATTTTGCATAATTTTTTTGCTGCAGATTCTAATGTGAAGTCATCTTTTGCAAAGCAAAAACGTATTAATTTTTGATCTTTATGATCGGAATAAAATGTAGAAATCGGAATTGCAGCAACGCCATGATCGATAATTAGGTTTTTGCAAAAAGTAACATCATCTTCATTTGAAATGTTGGCATAAGAAGCAACTTGAAAATAAGTTCCTTCACAAGGCTTTAATTCGAAACGAGTGTTTTGAAGCAGTTTCTGAAAATAATCTCTTTTTTCTTGATAGAATTTCCCCAATAAATTTACATCGACAACATCAAGATATTCGCTTATGGCAAACTGAGAAATGCTGTTTACACTGAAAACCAAAAACTGATGCACTTTCTTGATTTCTTTCATTAAATGCTCAGGAGCAATGGTGTAGCCAATTTTCCAGCCTGTAATATGAAATGATTTTCCGAAAGAAGAAACCATTACGCAACGTTCTAAAAGAAAATCTTTGGTATGTGCCGAAATATGTTTTTCTTCGAAAGTAATGTATTCGTAAACTTCATCAGACAAAATAATAATGTCAGGATATTTTTCAAGAAGATTTTTTAACTGGATAAAATCATTTTCGGTTAAAATTTTCCCAGTTGGATTATGCGGATTATTGATAATCATCATTCTGGTTTTTCCAGAACATGCTTTTTCAATTCTTTCCCAATTTGGAGTGTAATCGTCATTTAAAGCGACACGAACAGGTTTTGCTTTGCAAAGTAGAACAGGAGATTCATACGAATCGTAACTTGGATCGAGAATGATTACTTCGTCATTTTCTTTTACTAAAGCCAAAATAGTGGTAAAAATTCCCTGAGTCGCTCCAGCGGTAACCAAAAGTTCTGTTTCAGGATTGATGTTTCTGTTATAAGAACTCTGAGTCAATTCCACAATTTTGGTCATCAATGGAGGATAACCTGCCATTGGAGTATATTGGTGAACGTTTTCTTTTGCTAATCTCGCTACAATATCAGTCAATTTCTCATCTACAGGAAAGTTTGGAAATCCCTGTGAAAGATTTATGGCATTGTATTCGGCAGCCATTTTTGACATTACCGTGAAAATACTTGTGGTCACATTTGGGAGTTTACTCATGATTTGTATTTATTGGGATCGTTAAATAGTAGCGAACTCTTACAAGTGAGTCATTTTGCTTACCAGGAAACCATTTTGGACATTTTTTCAAAATACG
>NZ_DASWYK010000010.1:0-10176 GCF_036405015.1 Flavobacterium sp.
ATAGCAAATCGATATCTCGCTTGTTCGTAGAATACAGAAGCATTTAAAAGATGTACACCTGGAATAACGATATCATTTGATGAGGTTAAGAAACTCACGTCTCTGTAATTTCCTCCAAAACCAATTCCAAGACCTCTTACTTTTCCTTGTTTAGCGGTATAACTTATCCAGTAATTAACCGTGTTTTTTGGTGTGTAAGCAACGTGTTTACCTGCATCTGTTCCGTTTAAGAAAGTAGCGTCAAGATTCGCATATCCTAACATAATATCCAATCCTGTAATTGGAGTAGCGAATAATTCTAGTTCAAAACCTTTGTTCTTTTGTGTTCCGTCTTGTAAACTAAATAATTGGTTGACAGGATCAGTTCGTAGTTTGTTATCGACTTTAATATCAAAGTAACTCGCCATCAATGTTAAACGATTTTGAAATAAACTTGATTTAATTCCTAATTCCCATTGTGTTGCTTTTTCTGGGTCTGCTTTCTGCATCACACCATTTCCTGTCCCGTCATCTTTTAGGAAACTGTTGATGTTTTTGTTTCCTCCAAGATAATTTCCAAAAACAGATAACTGTTCAGGTAGAATTTCATATACCAAACCAAATTTTGGCGTCCAGGCTCCTTGATTGAAAGAAAGATCAGGATTATCTGAGTTTGGAATCGTAGCGCTTGGTGTTACATCTTTAGAATATTCGTAACGAAGACTTGTCATTAAATGAAGTTGTGGAAGAATGTCCAAAACATTTGAGAAATATGCGCTGTAACGATCATTTACATTACCACCAGTCCAGAATGTAGTAGCTCCGATAGCTTGATCAAAAGCCTGTTTTGATAGATATGGTGCAATTGATGTATATTGGAAAGTGTCATACGCAGCAGAGCTTCCAACGTAAATTTCATCATCCCTCAAATAGTCAATTCCGACTAATAAACGATTACGCATTTTTCCGATTTTAAAATCACCGTTTAAATACTGCTGAATGGTTGTAAAGTCAATATCATAACGAGCAGTTCCTAATGTACGGTTTACAGTTTGTCCTGTTACACTAGCTATAACATAATTTGGATTATACAAGCTGTACGAATGTCCAAATGAAGTTGTTGAAGTCCATTGATCGTTTAATTTATAAATGGCATCAACAGAAAATATAGAGGAGGCTTTTTCATACAAAATTTCATTTGTAGTAAAAGACAAATCATGAATTGGATTTAATTCATCCACATTTGTAATACCGCTTGCGCTTAAATACGGTCTTTGTGTTCCTTGTATTTTGTAGAGATCAGCTTCAACTACAAATTTAAGTTTTTCGCTGGCATTATAAGTAAATGATGGAGCAACAAAATAACTTTCTGCCCAACCATAATCCTGAAAACTTTTTTCTTTTCTATATGCAGCATTAACTCGCCCAAGAAAAGCACCATCAGCGCTCAATGGCGTATTGACATCGGCTGTTAAACGATTGTATCCATAGCTTCCTGTAATATAATTAATATTTCCACCAAAAGTGTCGTAAGGCTTTTTGGTAATACGATTGATAACTCCACCATAATTTGCACGACCGTGTCCGCCAAATAAAGTTCCTGATGGGCCTTTAATTATTTCAATACTTTCAATATTGGCCATATCATTTTCGGTCCAGTTACCTAGCATTTTTCCATCTCTAAAAAAAGCCTGTTCGTCAAAACCTCTTAAGTAAGAGCCAGATCTTACACCAGGTTCTGAACCGGCGGAAACTACTCCGGCAGCACTTTTTAGCGCATCATCAAAATTAGTTAATACCTGCTGTTCGATTATCTTAGGATTAATTACAGAATAAACCTGTGGGTTTTCTAAGTTTTTAAGTGGCATCCTTGCGATATACTGGCTTTCTTTGGCTGCCATTTTTTTGCGATCACTTGTTACAATGACTTCCTGTAATTCTTTATTTGAAGCTTTAATTTGTAACGAAATAGGAGTGGTGGTATTTTCATTTACAGAAATTTCTTGTTCGGTAGTTTCGTAACCTGTCAGTGAAACTAAGACGTTGTAGTTTCCAGGTTTCACTTTGTGGAATTCAAATACTCCATCTTCATTTGTAATAGTACCCAGTTTAGTTCCTTTCAAAACGACATTTACAAATGGAGCTGGATCTCCGTCAGAAGTGGTGACGTTTCCTATTATTTTACCAAAATTTTGGTGCGCCTGAATGGTAAAGGCGTGAAAAAATATGCAGATAAGAGTTGCATATTTAAAAATTCTAAGGTTATTAAAATTCATGGTTTTTTTAATTTGATTTAATATATTATTTAGACTAAATAAAAACAGTGCAAATGTAAAAATTAATTTTACCTCTCCTAATTTTTTATATATCAATTAATAGCGAATATGTTAAATGCAGTTTTTTAGCTTTTTGGCCTGAAAGAGAAAGCTATATTTTTCTTTTATTTTAAGCTTTTTCTTTGTGTAACGAATAGATAAGAGAGGAACTTTTTTAGTGTTGTTTTAATTTAATTATCATAATATATTAATTTAGCACTCAAATTATAACCCAAAACAAATAAATACCCGCAGTAAAAAATGGAGAATATTACAGTAATTATCATGTTACTTTTTGGCGTAGCCTTTCTTAGTTTAGTAAGTAAAAGATACAATTTTCCAATTCCTATTGTATTGGTTCTGTGTGGGGTACTTATCAGTGTTGTTCCTGGACTTCCTGTTATTGCTTTGAGTCCGGAGATTGTTTTTATCATTTTCCTGCCGCCTCTTTTGTATCATGCTGCATGGCATACCAGTTGGTCCGATTTTAAACAAACCATTCGACCGATAACTTTAGCAGCTGTAGGTTTAGTCTTTTTTACAACAGGATTGGTTGCTGTTGTAGCACATTGGCTTATAGATGATATTTCTTGGCCGTTAGCATTTTTACTTGGAGCCATTGTGTCGCCTCCCGATGCAGTTTCTGCAACCGCTATCACTAAAGGTTTAGGTTTACACCCGAGATTAATTGCAATTTTGGAAGGAGAAAGTCTAGTAAATGATGCCAGTGGTCTTGTGGCTTATAAATATGCTTTAACAGCGATTACAGCAGGAAATTTCGTTTTATGGCAGGCTGGATTAAACTTTGTTCTGATGTCGATACTTGGCATAGGAGTAGGTCTTGCTGTTGGTTTTATAATGTATTACATTCACAAAAGATTTGTTTGCGACGATATTATTGAAGTAACACTTACCTTGTTAACGCCTTTTGCTTCATATCTAATTGCTGAACATTTTCACGGTTCAGGGGTTTTGGCGGTTGTTGCTACGGGTCTTTTCTTAGCGGCAAGATCTGGGACTATTTTTTCTCATGAAAGCCGAATTATGACCAATACAATCTGGGACGTTTTAAACAATATTCTCAACGGTTTGATCTTTATCTTAATTGGTCTTCAGTTGCGTCAGATTATTGAAGGAATCAGCAATTACTCCGGAAATTCTTTATTTATATGGGGATCTGTGATTAGTGTTGTTGTTATTGTCGTTCGTTTCTTGTGGGTAATTCCGGCAACTATTATCCCGAGAATGATCAGTAAAAAAATCCGTGAAAAAGAAGAATTTGATTATAGAAACATGATTGTTTTCGGTTGGTCTGGAATGCGTGGTGTGGTTTCGATGGCGGCTGCTTTGGCACTGCCATTAATGTTGAATAAAACCGAAGAATTTCCGCTTCGTAACTTGATTATTTATTTAGTTTTTTGTGTGATACTGTCTACTCTGGTTATTCAGGGACTTACGCTTCCGTGGTTGATTAAAAAACTAAAAATACAACGTTATTCTATTTTGGCGGAAGAATATGATGTCCGAAATAAAATAGTTTCCGATACTATCGCTCATATCGAAGATCATTTTTCTTTATTGGATGATGAATTACTGCACAACATTAAAAGTAAATATGAAGTGAAATTTAACCGACTACAAAAAACAGAGCTTCCTGCCAACTTTTTTGGCAACGGAAAGGTTTTGGGCGGACAAATTTTTAATGAGTTTACAAGAGTACAAATTGATCTTTTGAATGTGGAACGAAGCAATCTTGAAGGCATGCATAAAAAAGGATCTGTAAACGAAGAGATCTTTCGTAAGATAGAGAAAGAACTGGATCTTGAAGAAACACGTTTATGGATGGAAATGTACGAGGAATAAATTTTTTAAATACCAATTTATAAATACCAAATTCCAAATTATAAAGTGAGCGAATATTTTGAGCTTTGTCAAAGTTTTAAACTTTGACAAAGCTTTTTCTTTTTAAAGCTTTAATTAATTTGGAATTTTCATTTCGCTTACTGCCAAATTAGCGCTGGCTTGTGCCATTATTTTGGTTGTGTTTTTATTAATAACTTCTGCTTTGATATTGATGATTGTCTTTCCTAATTTTTCGAGTTTAGTTCTAACGATAACAGTTTGGTTTTCAAACGCAGGATTAAAATAATCAATATATAAGTTGATGGTAGGATAGAATTTTTCAAGACCTAAGACCATAAAATTTATCCCAATACAATCGTCAATCATTCCTGCTGTAACACCTCCGTGCAGCATTCCGACAGGATTAGTCATTTCTTTTCTTATTTCAAATTCAATCTCGACTGTTTCTTTTTCAACCGAAATTACTTTTCCGTTTAACCAATGTGCGAAAGGAGAAGGGCTTTCAGTAAAATGTTTTCCGATAAAACTTTGAAGAAATTGTAATCTTTTGTTTTCCATATCTAAATTATTTAAGCTGATAGTTTGATACTATTTTTTAAGGGATTGATTAGTTTATAAGCCGTTTTTGGAAAAAATCGACTTAAAAAATAAATGACTTTTGTATCTCCAATACGAATCGTGTAATTGTTTTTGTGAATTCCTTGAATTAGTCCTTTTACAAGTGTTTCTGAAGTTATAGTTTTTGAGTCGATACCTTTTGCCATTTCTGTTGCAACCAAAGGAGGAAGTAATTCAAAAACTTTTACATTAGTTTTAGCTACTTCTAAATGATTTCTAAGTGAAGCTGTATAAAAACGAAGCGCAGCTTTGGTTGCAGAATAAGTTGGTGCAAGATTTGAAGGAACGTAGCTCAAAATGGAGGTTGTATTGATAATAGCACTTTCTAATCGGTTTTGAAGCATTTGTAGAAATAAATTGTTCAAACGTACTATAGCCAAATAATTTATGTTCATTTCATAAGCTGCCATTTCGGTAATTTGATCGTTTGTTTTGGCTAAATTATTCGTCGGATTTGAAACTCCAGCATTGTTATAAAGAATGTCAATTCCTCCCAAAGCTTCAATTTGAGTATATAATTTTTGAGCCTGATCTTCATTGGCAACATCGTTTTGAATGGCTATTATTGCTGGATAAAGCTTTTTAGCAGCATCTAATTTCTCTTTATTTCTCCCTGTAATAATTACTTTAGCTCCTTCTGCTAAAAACTGTTTTGCAGATTCTAAACCTATTCCTGACGCGCCGCCAGTAATTAATATTGTTTTACCTTTTAAGTCCATTTTGATCTTATTTTAAAGTGTATAATTTGCTTTGTTTAAGAATATTAAATAAATTTGCTTGCATTTTGCAAGTGCAAAGATATTGATTACTTGCAAAATGCAAGTTAAATTTTAATTTATTTTTATGAAGGCTTCAAAAAAAAGATCAAATTGCCCTATAAATACATCTTTAGAAATTTGGGGTGATAAATGGTCGTTGTTGATTATTAGGGATTTAATGTTTAAAAAACAATGTACTTATGGTGATTTTTTAAAGTCAGAAGAAAAGATTGCTACTAATATTTTAGCGAGCAGACTATTAGTTTTAGAAGAAAACAATATCATAATAAAACTAGATCACCCAGACAGCAAAGCAAAAGTTTTGTATCAACTAACTGAAAAAGGAATTGAATTGTTTCCTGTTTTGGTTGAAATTAGTTTATGGGCCGAGAAATATTATGAAATTCCTGAAGAAAGAAAAAGCCTTATCGAAAAGGCAAAAGACAACAAAACTGCTTTTATTGAAAAGGGAATAAAAAAGATGAAAGAAGGTTTGTAATTGTTACTTGTTAATGGTGAATTGTAAATTATTAATTTTCTTCTTGAGCAAAATCATTTACAATTTACAATTCACCATTAATAATTAAATGACATTCATTTTCTGCATTAAAAATGTAGCGCTTTTATTTTTGCAGATTCCGTTTCTTAGTTTGTAATCGAAGTGCAATTCGTTATTTTTTATTTCGACTTCAAAACATTGATTGGTTAAAATTTGAGGATATTCATTTGTAGTTAGGCATACTTCAATGTCGTGAGTTGCGATTGCGCCGATCGCTTTTTTAGAAATTATCTTCTTTACAACTTCAATTGTTCCATTTCTTTTATCATCAGAATTTGTTCCTCTTAAAATCTCATCTAACAAAACAAAAGCAGGCTGATTTTCAAGCTCATCCATGATCTGTTTTAAACGTTTAATTTCAGCAAAAAAGTAAGATTCACTATCTGAAAGTGAATCTGACAAACGCATTGAAACTAATACTGGAAGTGGATGAATCTTAGCCTCTGATGCACAAACAACTGAACCTGTTCCACCAAGCACCATATTGATGCCTAAACTTCTTAAAAAGGTACTTTTCCCGGACATATTGGAACCCGTCAAAATTACAAAAGAAAGTGGATGGAAATTGGTGTCGTTTCCAATTCTTGTTGCAGGATTTAACAATGGGTGACTTAGGTTTTTGAATTCAATTTTATATTCAGAATTAATTTCAGGGAAGACAAAATCGGAGTTATTGTAAGCTAAATTGGAAAGACTGTTTAAAGCTTCAATTTCACCAATAATTGCAATCCAATGATTCATTTCTGAAGCGTAATCTTCTTTCCATTTCAAAAGCGCTCTTAAAACATGAAGATTGAATAAGAATGCCCCGTTAAAAAGTGTTGCTGTGACGAAATTACTGATTGTATCCATTCTAGAAAACAATTCTGAAAGCTGTTTTAAATGCTGACTTGCTTTAGCATTTTTAAATACCAGTTGTTTTTGTAAATGAAGTAGCTTTTTAGATTGGAAACTTTCGTTCTCTATTTTTTCTAGCAATAAACTATATTGTTTGATGATTGTATCAACATTGTCTGCCTTGGCAATTTCGGATTGAATTCTTTTTATTGACCTTCCCAAAACAATCAAATTGGCAATAAAAATATAAGTCAGATATGAAAGTAAAATAGTTTTCGAAGTAAAAATATAAGCGATTAAAAATCCAAAAAACAAGGTTGGGAGTATAATTGATAGTGCAACTAAAACTTTAGGTAATGAATTATTTTTAAATGAAGACCAATGTTTTATTGCTTCATAAGATTCTTTAGAATCTTTGCTAATTATTGCTAGAGCTTGGAATTCTTGTCTCCAGTCAATTTTGCTTTTGAGTTCGTTTATAGCTTCCTGATTTTCTAAAATTTCAGCCTCAGAAAGAGTGCTTAATAAAAGATTTGCTAATGTTTTTTTTCCGATAAAAGTAGCGGTTCTATTCAGGCTTTGGAATAAAGAATGTTCTCCAAAAATATCTAAATCGTACGCGTATGGATGATGAAAGTCTATAAATTCTGCTCCGTTTTCAAAAGGTGTTTTTTCTCTCTTTAGGAAAGCAATTTCGTTTCGGTTGATTTTCAAAAGCGTTTCTGCTAATAATCTCTGGAAAGACAATCGCGAATGTATTCTCATTAAAAAGAGAAAACCAACAAAAGATAAAACAGCCAGAATAACATAAAGTATTTCGTTTGTTTTGATGTAGTAAAACATAAAAAACAATAAAAGAAAAATACTTAATAACCTCAAAAGGCTTATGCTGTTGTATTTTTTGTTGGTTTTATGATGTATTTCCGAATAGGTCTCGATTTTGTCCTGATATGCTTTCATTCTTATAATTTACTGAAATACAAATATAAACTTTAAGAGACAAAATCGTTAAATATTAGAATTAATCTTCATGCATAATTAGCACTGGAATTGGCACTTCTTTAGATATTTTTTTACTGAAACTTGAATCGAACATACTTTCGAAAAACGAACGTTTATGCGTTATTGTAGTCAAAATATCGATGTCTTTGTAAAGAACAAAATCAAGAATAGTTTCTTTAACGTCGTCACTTGGTAAAATTAAAAATTCGACATTTTCTTCAGCAAATTCTCTTTCCCATTCCTTACGTGTTTCATCTGTTACATCTGAATTGGATGTTTTTACATACAGACTTTTTACTTTAGCATCGGTCTTTTTAGCGATTTTCAGGATCTTTTTCAGTTCTTTTTTGTCTTTTTCACGGTAGCGTGTCGTAAAGCCAATTGTTCTTACTTTTTTGTATTTAGCATCAATAGGAACACATAAAACAGGAACTTCTACTCCTGAAATTACAGATTCGGTATTAGAACCCGTAAAAAATTTTGTCCAGTCAGAAACGCTGTTTGTTCCCATGATTACAAAGTCAATTTGGTCTTCTTCAACAGCGTTTTTTAGATTATAAATTAAATCTCCGTCCATCAATCGGTGCTTGATTACGATATCATCTAATTTTCTTTCGGTAGCGATTGTACGTAATTTTGGAATTTCGTCTTTGAACATTTCAAACTTTGCTAATTCGATGGAACTGTATATAGAAGCGTAATTCTCTGGAAAGAACTGGCTGTCGTAGACTGGAATTTCAAATGTATGAAGCAAGATTAATTCGGCTTTTACAACTTTAGCAAATTCTAAAGCATGAACAAATGCATTTGTAGCAGCATCAGAGAAATCGGTTGGTAATAATATCTTTTTCATAGTATTTAAGATTAAGGTTTGTCTATCAAATTTACTCATTCTAAAAAGAAAACGACCTGATAATTATCAGTATTTTAACACTTAATGATTTGTTAATATCACGATTTTTGCCAGAATTTAGACTTTTGTTTGTTTTTAGAGATTTGCCCTTTTTTTGTAACTTTGCAGCATGATAAATCAAGATTCTATAGTTGCTTTAGCTACGCCTTCAGGTGCTGGAGCAATCGCCATAATTCGAATTTCTGGAGCTGAGGCCATTACAATTGGTAATTCGGTTTTTAAATCTATTAAAAACAAGGATTTAACAAAGCAAAAAACACATACACTTCACTTAGGACATATTGTAGAAGAAAACAAAACATTGGATGAGGTTTTGGTTTCTGTTTTTAAAGGTCCGAACTCATATACAGGAGAAGATACGATCGAAATTTCATGTCATGGGTCAACTTATATTCAACAGCAAATTATTCAGCTGTTGCTTCGAAAAGGTTGCAGAATGGCAGATGCAGGTGAATTTACGCTTAGAGCCTTTTTGAATGGAAAATTAGATTTGTCGCAAGCAGAAGCAGTGGCCGATCTGATTTCGTCTGATAATGAGGCCTCTCATCAAATTGCGATGCAGCAAATGCGTGGCGGATTTAGTAATGAAATAGCAAAACTTCGCGAAGAACTTTTGAATTTTGCGTCTTTAATCGAGCTAGAATTAGACTTTGCTGAGGAAGATGTAGAATTTGCTGATCGAACACAATTTCATGAATTATTAAATCGAATCGAATTTGTTTTAAAACGTTTAATTGATTCGTTTGCGGTTGGAAATGTTATTAAAAACGGAATTCCAGTTGCGATTGTTGGTGAACCAAATGTTGGAAAATCGACTTTGCTGAACGCTTTATTAAATGAAGAAAGAGCTATTGTTTCTGATATTGCTGGAACAACTCGTGATACTATTGAAGATGAATTGGTTATTGGCGGAATTGGTTTCAGATTTATTGATACTGCCGGAATTCGTGATACTAAAGATGTTGTAGAAAGTATCGGAATCAAAAAGACTTTTGAAAAAATTGATCAGGCACAAGTCGTAATTTATTTGTTTGACGGTTTAAAATTTCAAACTTCAAGCTCTGAGTTTGTGAATGAAATAGAGCAGATTAAAAATAAATATCCGCTAAAACCTCTTGTGATTGTAGTTAATAAAAAAGACATTTTATCTGCTGATGAAGTGCAAAATATTACCACTAAGCTAGAAAATCTAAATGCAAAACTTTTATTGATTTCTGCTAAAGAAAAAATAGGAGTAGAGGATTTAAAAAATGAATTATTGTCATTTGTAAATACAGGAGCACTTCGAAATAATGAAACGATTGTAACCAATACAAGACATTATGATTCTTT
>NZ_DASWYK010000011.1:0-1753 GCF_036405015.1 Flavobacterium sp.
TTTTGAAACGATTACTTAACATATTCATTTTATTAATTAGTTCAGGCTGTTTTGCTCAATCATTTTACTTAAACATTAATGGAATTAATAAAAAACAAAGTCAAACAATTGATTCTATTCCGTATAGCAAAAAACATCCCAACTTAAAATCGCTTTTTAGCGAAATCACAAAAGTCAACAATCAACTAACAAAACAAGGATATATAGATTCTGAAATACTAGAAAACAAGAAAACGAATGACAGTAGTTTTAGCGCAATAATCGACTTAAAAAACAAGATAAAAGAGGCACATATATATATAGGTATAAATAATCCATTTTATGATCAAAAAAAATCCACAAAAGATAGCTTGACAATTCCTTATTCTGAATTAGAAAACTTTCTTAATCAGGAAATTTCAAACAAAGAAAAAGCTGGTTTTGCCTTTACAAAAATAAAACTGAAAAATATAACAAAAAAGAATTCCGCAATTTATGCCGATTTAAATCTTGATTCCGAAAAAAAAAGAAACTTAAATTCTATTATTATAAATTACACAAATGCGAATTCCAAGGATTATTTTCCGAAAGGAGCATTAAAACAACTAAACAAAAAGTACCTAAACAGAACTTTCAACCAAGACATCATTAAGAACATCTACAACGATCTTAACAGTTTTGAATTTATCTCTCAGACAAAATATCCTGAAATACTTTTCACCAAAGACTCAACAAAAATTTACACCTACATCGAAAAAAGAAAAGCCAACACCTTTGATGGATATATTGGTTTTTCAAATGACGAAAACAAAAAACTTGTCTTAAATGGATATTTAGACATTTCACTAATTAATACACTACACGCGGGAGAGAAATTCTCATTGTATTGGAAAAGTGACGGAAATCAACAAAAAACCTTCAATACTAAAATCGAAATCCCATACCTGTTTCAATCCCCTATCGGAATTAAAGCGCAATTAAACATTTTCAAACAAGACAGTACTTTTCAAAACACCAAGACAGATATCAATTTAGGTTATTACTTAAACTACAATTCAAAATTATATATCGGATATCAATCAACAGAATCGAGTGACATCCAAAACACCAACAATTCTACAATTAGCGATTTCAACAACTCTTACCTAACAACAACTTTTGATTTTCAGAAATCAGATTACCAAAACCCAATATTTCTCAACAAAGCTTTTATATATACCACAATAGGATTTGGAAAGCGAGACACAAACAACAGCCCTGAAACAGTTGGCACAAGCAATCAGGTATTTGCCAATCTAAATCTCAAATATAATTTTGAGTTAAATGCTAAGAATTTCATTAACATAAATTCACAAAATTATATCTTAAAAAGCCATAACTATATTTCTAACGAGTTATTCCGTTTTGGAGGAATGAATTCAATTAGAGGTTTTTTAGAAAATAGCCTACAAGCCAACTTCACTTCAATGATTCTTACAGAATATAGATACTTAGCCTCAAAAAATCTTTACATAAATTCAATTCTTGATTATGCATTATACCAAGACCTCACAAGTGTTTCAAACAAAAACAAAATAAAAAAATTAATAGGAATAGGCATTGGAACAACGGTTCAAACACCAAACGGGTTATTAAAAATAAACCTTACAAATGGTGGAGAAAAAACTTCAGATTTGCAATTATATAACACTATCATAAACATATGTTATAATGTTAAATTTTGATGTTTAACGAAAAAAATATTTTTTTTATTAGGAAAGTTAACAAATTATTA
>NZ_DASWYK010000012.1:0-59217 GCF_036405015.1 Flavobacterium sp.
TGCAGAACCAGATATTTCGAGAGTGCCGATTATGATCGACAGTTCGAAATGGGAAATTATCGAAGCGGGTCTGAAAGTAGTACAAGGAAAAAGTGTTGTAAACTCGATTTCGTTAAAAGAAGGAGAAGAAGCCTTTATTCATCACGCTAAATTAATCAAGCGTTATGGAGCGGCGGCAATTGTTATGGCTTTTGATGAAGTAGGTCAGGCAGATAATTACGATCGTCGTGTGGAAATTTGCGCGCGTTCGTATGATATTTTGGTGAACAAAGTTGGGTTTCCTCCACAGGATATAATCTTCGATTTGAACATTTTCCCAGTGGCAACAGGAATGGAAGAACACCGTTTGAATGCACTGGACTTTTTTAGAGGAACAAAATGGGTTCGCGAAAACTTGCCACATGCACATATCAGTGGTGGTGTGAGTAACGTTTCGTTCTCTTTTAGAGGAAATGATGTGGTTCGTGAAGCGATGCACTCGGTATTTTTATATCACGCTATCAAAGAAGGAATGACGATGGGAATCGTAAATCCGGAGATGTTGACGATTTACGATGATATTCCGAAAGACTTATTAGAACACGTTGAAGACGTAATTCTGGACAGACGCGACGATGCTACAGAAAGACTTTTAGATTTTGCAGAAAATGTAAAAGGTGAAGTAAAAAGCGACGAAAAAGCCGTTCAGGAATGGCGTTTAGGATCGGTTCAGGATCGTATTACACATTCGTTGGTAAAAGGAATTGATGCTTTTATTGAAGAAGATGTTGAAGAAGCACGTTTGGCAGCAACAAAACCAATTGAAGTTATCGAGATCAATTTAATGGCCGGAATGAATGTCGTTGGAGATTTATTCGGAAGCGGAAAAATGTTCTTGCCTCAGGTAGTTAAATCGGCTCGTGTAATGAAAAAAGCGGTTGCTTATTTATTGCCTTTTATCGAAGAAAGTAAACAAGCAGGCGACAAACAAGGAAACGGAAAAATCTTGATGGCAACTGTAAAAGGTGACGTTCACGATATTGGAAAAAACATCGTTTCGGTAGTTTTAGCTTGTAACAATTACGAGATTGTAGATTTAGGTGTAATGGTTCCTCCAGAGAAAATCATTGCAGCGGCAATCGAACATGAAGTTGACATTATTGGATTAAGTGGACTGATCACGCCTTCGCTTGATGAAATGGTGTATTTGGCTAAAGAGTTAGATAAACAAGATATTAAAATCCCGATTATGATTGGTGGGGCAACAACTTCGCGCGCGCATACAGCCGTGAAAATTGCGCCTCAATACAGAGAAACTGTAATTCACGTAAACGATGCTTCGAGAGCCGTTACCGTTGCAGGAAACCTGTTAGATCATAACCGAAAAATATATGCAGCAGATATTCGTGCAGAATACGATTCTTTTAGAGAAACGTTCTTAAATCGTTCGAGAGATAAAAACTTCCTGACGATTGAAGATGCACGTAAAAACAAATTGCCATTGGATTGGAGCGAATATACTCCAGTGAAACCAAAAGTAATTGGAGCACAAACTATTGAAGTAGAATTGGATGTTTTGGTTCCGTATATCGACTGGACGCCATTTTTCCAAACTTGGGAATTGTACGGAAAATATCCAGCAATTTTAACAGATGAGGTTGTGGGCGAACAAGCAACTTCTGTTTTCAATGATGCTCAGGCAATGCTGAAAGTGATCTTAGAAGAGAAAAAACTAAAAGCGAAAGGTATTTATGGAATTTTCCCTGCGAATCAGGTAAATGATGATGATATCGAATTGCGAGATGAAAACGGAAAAGTTCTGGAGAAATTCTTAACGCTTCGTCAGCAGTCACAAAAAACGAAAGGTGCGCCAAACATCGCTTTAGCCGATTTTATTCTTCCAAAAGAAAGCGGAATCGAAGATTATATGGGAGCTTTCTGTGTAACAACTGGTTTTGGAGTTGATGAATGGGCTGCAGAATACGAAAAGAATCTAGACGATTATAATTCGATTATGGTTAAAGCGCTTGCAGATCGTTTTGCTGAGGCTTTCGCCGAATATCTTCACGAAAGAGTGCGTAAAGATTTCTGGGGTTACGACTCAGAAGAATCTTTAACCAACGAAGAATTAATTAAAGAGAATTATAAAGGAATTCGTCCTGCACCAGGTTATCCAGCTTGTCCGGATCACTTAGAAAAGCCAACGATTTGGAAACTTTTAGATGTTGAAAAACAAATTGGAGTGAAACTGACAGAAAGTATGGCGATGTGGCCGGCTTCTTCAGTTTCTGGATATTATTTTGGAAATCCAAAAAGTAGGTATTTCGGATTAGGAAAAATAAAAGAAGATCAAGTTACAGATTACGCCAAACGCCGAAATGTACCGCTTGATTACGCAATGAAATGGTTAAACCCTAATATAGCAGATTAATTTAATTTATGATTTTAGAGTTCAGATTTTAGATTTAACTCAAAATGATAATTTATATAAAGCAGACAATTGATTTAAGTTTTTGATTTCAGATTTTTTTACACGAACAGACTCAAAACTCTTAACTCATAACTCATAACTTTAAAAATGAAAGTAACAGAACATATAGAAAACGCCAAAGGAAAAACATTATTCTCATTTGAAATTATTCCGCCTCAAAAGGGGAAAAGCATTCAGGAATTATACGATAATATTGATCCGTTAATGGAGTTTAATCCGCCGTTTATTGATGTAACGACTTCTCGTGAGGAATACATTTATATTGATAAAGGGAACGGACTTTTGGATAAAAAACTGACTCGTATGCGTCCGGGAACGCTTGGAATTTGCGCTTCTATAAAACACAAATACAATGTTGATACAGTTCCGCATTTGCTTTGCGGCGGTTTTACCAAAGAAGAAACCGAATACATGCTGGTTGACTGTCATTATTTGGGAATCAATAACGTAATGGCACTTCGAGGTGATGCAATGAAACATGAACAATCTTTTACTCCAAAAGACGGTGGAAATCATTATGCAGTTGATTTGGTAAAACAAATCAAAGATTTAAACTGCGGACAATATTTGCATGAAGTAATCGATGCTGATAACAAAGCCGATTTTTGTATTGGAGTTGCAGGTTATCCAGAGAAACATTTAGAATCTCCTTCTTTGCAATCTGATTTGAAAAGATTAAAAGAAAAAGTAGATGCAGGAGCTGACTATGTAGTGACGCAGATGTTTTTCGATAACTCAAAATATTTTGCCTTTGTAGAAAAAGCAAGAGAAATGGGTATTACAATTCCGATTATTCCTGGAATTAAACCAATTGCGGTTCAAAGACATTTACAGGTTTTGCCGCAAATCTTCAGAATCGATTTACCAGAAGATTTAATCGATGCAGTTGATAAATGCAAAAATAACGCTGAAATCAAACAAGTCGGAATTGAGTGGGCGATTCAGCAATCATTAGAATTAAAAGCAGCCGGAGTTCCATTTTTACACTATTATTCAATGGGTAAATCTGAGAATATTCGTCAGATTGCTAGTCAGGTTTTTTAATTGTACGCGTATAGAACTTTGTCAAAGTTTTAAACTTTGACAAAGTTATTCCAGTATAGTTTGTAAAATTGGAATTTGGAATTTTCAAAATTTGGAATTTGAATTAAGATATTGCTTAATTTAGAACTTTTAAAATTTTCATATCATGAAAAATGAAGAATTACAAGCCATTGCTTCTCAATTAAAACATCCATCAGGAGAAAAAGGAATTGAAATGGGAAATATGATGAACGAAACGAACATCAATATGACCAAACATTCCATTCAAAATCTAAATATTTCAAAGGAAAATAAAATTCTAGAATTAGGTCACGGAAACGCAGGCCACGTCGAATTTCTTTTCGAACAAGGAGAAAACCTAAAATATTACGGACTTGAAATGTCGGAACTAATGTTTCAGGAAGCGCGCCAAATCAATAGAAATTTTGTTTCTCAAAAGCAGGCGTTCTTTTCGCTTTATGACGGAAACAAAATTCCATTTGAAGACGAATCTTTCGATAAAATATTCACAGTAAATACTATTTATTTTTGGCAGAAGCCAGAAGAACTGCTTTCAGAAATCTACAGAGTTTTAAAACCAAATGGAAATTTCTGTTTGACCTTTGCTGAAGAAGATTTCATGAAAAAACTGCCTTTTACGCAATTTGAATTTGAGCTTTATAGCACCGAAAAAGCGCAAAAATTGATTGAAAAAACAGCTTTCAAGATTGTTTACACCGAAACTCAGACCGAAAAAGTAAAAAGCAAAACAGGCGAATTGGTTGACAGAGCTTTTACTACGATTGTTCTGGAGAAATAATTTATTATATTTTTTGCCACAGATTATACGATTTCAAATGATTTTTAAATCTGTGTTAATCTGTGAAATCTGTGGCTAAAAAAATATCAACTTGTAGTCTCTCTAAAAATTTATGGAAACTAAAAAAATCAATTTTCTACAAAGTTACAGCAGTATCCTTTTACTTCTTGGAGGTATTATGGTTGGAAGTATTTTTGGATTAGTTTTTGGAGAAAAAGTTGAGGTTATAAAACCTTTGGGAGATATTTTTCTGAATCTGCTTTTTACCGCAATTATTCCTTTAATTTTTTTTACAATCGGTTCTTCAATTGCCAATTTGGAACAGAAAGAAAAGTTGGGGAAACTGTTTTTTATTATGGTTTTGGTTTTCCTTTCAACGATTCTTATTTCTGCTGTCGTTATGATTTTTGCCGTTTATCTTTTTCCAATTCATCAAGATATAGCAGTTGCGAAGGTTCCTTTTGAAGAAATTAAATCAGGTTCTGTCGGCGATCAGATTGCAAAGTTGGTTACGACAAATGATTTCTTCGAATTGTTGTCCAGAAAAAGCATGTTGGCGCTGATTATATTTTCATTTTTAATTGGTTTTGCGACGTTACAATCAGGAGAAAAAGGAAATGCTTTTAAAAGCTTTCTAGATTCTGGGAATGAAGTAATGAAGCAATTGCTGAACATCATTATGAAATTTGCACCAATTGGTTTAGGAGCTTATTTTGCTTATCAAGTTGGTATTTTCGGACCTCAGTTATTTGGTGTTTATGCAAAACCTATGGCGGTTTATTATGCGGCTTGTGTTTTTTACTTCTTTACCTTTTTTAGTTTATATGCACTTGTGGCTGGCGGGAAACGAGCTTTTAAAGTTTTTTGGAGCAATAATATTACGCCATCTTTAACCGCAATAGGAACTTGTAGCAGTATTGCAACCATTCCCGCAAATCTGGATGCCGCACAAAAAATGGGAATCCCGGCTCATGTTCGGAATCTTGTAATTCCGCTTGGAGCGCCTTTGCATAAAGACGGTTCGAGTATGTCATCCATCTTAAAAATTACTTTTCTGTTTGCCATGTTTGGAAAAGATTTTACAGAACCTTCAACGATTCTTTTAGCTTTAGGAATTACCATAATTGTTTCCATTGTCGAAGGCGGAATTCCGAACGGCGGTTATATTGGAGAAGTTTTAGCCATTACCGTTTATGGTTTCCCGATGGAACAAGCTTTGCCTGTTGCCATGATTTTAGGAACTTTAGTTGACCCAATTGCAACTTTATTAAATGCTAACGGCGACGTAATTTCATCAATGCTTGTTTCGAGGTTCTCCGAGAAAACCAAGTGGTAGCTTTTTCAAACAAAAAATAAAAATCTTTTTAATCTGCTTTCGTTCGCGCAATCTGCGTGAGAATAATTAATACAACAAACTTATGAATTCAATATTACAACAAGACCTAAACGATTTTGAAAATATCTTAGAAAAAACAAAACAGCAGGGAATTGATTTCCTAAATAATCTCGAAAACCTTCCAACCTCAAATAACTATTCTATTGAACCCAAGAAAGAATTAAACGAACTTGGATTAGGTTCGTTGGGAGCTTTAGCAGAATTTAAACAAAGATTATCGCCTTTATTAGTTTCTTCGCCAGGACCGCGTTATTGGGGATTTGTAACTGGAGGTTCTACACCAGCTTCTGTGGCAGGTGATTGGCTCGCATCGGTTTACGATCAAAACACGCAATCGGTAACATCGCAGGGAGGAAATTCAGCTTTAATCGAATTTGAAACGATTAATTTATTGCTTCAATTATTAGAACTTCCAGATTCGTTTATGGGCGGATTTGTAACCAGTGCAACAATGTCTAATTTTACTTCTCTAGGAGTTGCCAGACAATGGTTCGGAAAACAGTTTGGAAAAGATTTCGCTAAAAACGGAATTTCAGAAACCATTACTATTCTAACAGCAACACCGCATTCTTCTTCGGTAAAATCATTATCGATGTTAGGAATTGGAAGCCAGAATTATACCGTTGTAAAAACAATAGAAGGCAATCGAGAAGCAATGGATTTGGTTGATTTGGAGGAAAAAATAAAAGCTTTAAACGGAAAACCTTTTATTCTAATTTCGAGTGCAGGAACAGTAAACACAGCCGATTTCGATGATTTTAAAGCAATTTCTAAACTAAAAGAACAATACAATTTCTGGTGGCATATTGATGGCGCTTTTGGCGGTTTTGCGGCTGTTTCAGAAAAATACAAACATTTGGTAGAAGGTTGGGAAGGAGCAGACAGTATTACGATTGACTGTCATAAATGGTTGAATGTGCCTTATGAAAGTGCTTTTTATTTAGTTAAAAAAGAGCATATTAATTTACAAATCGAAACTTTCCAAAACTCCAATGCGCCCTATTTAGGAAATCCTTTAGAAAATTTTAATTATTTGAATGTAGTTCCAGAAAATTCACGTCGTTTGAGAGCATTGCCGGTTTGGTTTTCTTTGATGGCTTACGGAAAAGAAGGTTTTTGTGATATTATTGAAAAAAGCACATTACTGGCACTTCACTTCGGAAATGCTTTAATTGAACAAGAACATTTTGAACTTTTGGCACCAATTCGATTAAACAATGTTTGTTTTACTTTAAAAGGAAATGAAAATCAGGACAAAGTAAATGACTTTCTAATTAAATTAAATGACACCGGAAAAGTATTTATGACACCTACTTTTTATCAGAATAAGAAAGGGATCCGTGCCTCGTTTGTAAATTGGAGAACAACTGAAAATGACATAAAAATGGTGATTGAAGAAATGAAAAAAATCATTTTGGATATACAAATCTAAAGTTTCGCCTTACTATAATAGAGCCCGCTTATTTGATAAGCGGGCTTTTTTGTGTCTTTTTTTTCGATTTTGACGTTAAGAATGCGAAAGTCTTTAACTTTTATTACTGCAAATTTTAAGGCAATATTAATTTAATCTTAATTTTTTATTAAGAAACTATATTTTTTTTATCGATTTCTTCTTTCAAAAGTTAAATACTATATTTATTTAGAATAATTAAAAAATAGACTTGTAAAAACTTGCTGAAGGCCTTATTTTTGGAGCACTTTAATTTTCAAAATCAAAAAATTATAATGCAATTACGTAGATTATTGCTCTTGATTACAATTCTATTAACTTCACTTCAAGGGTATTCACAAAAGAACAAAGCGAGTCTAAACGGAGTCATTTTAAATTCAGGAAAACCAGAAGAAGGTGTTTCGGTCGCACTGAAAGGAACTCCTCACGCAACGCTAACAAATAGTCAAGGCGAATATAAACTTACCGCAGTACCGGGTACTTATACATTGGTGATTGCATACATAGGTTTTAAAACGAAAGAGCTGACAATAGTTTTAAAAGCAGGCAGTAAAACAGTTGAAAATATTAGTATTGAAGAAGATATGGCTGCCTTAAACGAAGTGGCTGTTACAAGCAAATCTAAAGTACAGCGCGTTCGAGAACAAGCTTATAATATTACGGCAGTCGACCTTAAAAAAGTATACAATACTTCTGCAGATTTGAATCAGGTGTTGAACAAAACAACTGGAGTTCGTATTCGCGAATATGGAGGATTGGGTTCTGCCTTCAACTTTTCCCTAAATGGATTTTCTGGAAGCCAAGTGAAGTTTTTCCTTGACGGAATTCCTATGGATAGTTATGGTTCTGCGCTTACGCTGAATAATATTCCGGTGAATATGGCAGAAAGAATTGATGTTTATAAAGGTGTTGTGCCAATAGAATTAGGTGCCGACGCATTGGGCGGAGCGGTTAATATTGTAACCAACAAAAATGTAAACCGCTACATTGATGCTTCTTACAGTTACGGTTCGTTTAATACGCATAGAGCTGCTGTTAATACTCGATTTTCTGGAAGAGATGGTTTTATCGCCAACATTAATGCATTTGCAAATTACTCCGATAACGATTATAAAGTTGATGTAAGTGTGGTAGATAAAAACACTTCTAAATTCTTGCCTGAACAGAAATATAGACATTTTCACGATGGTTATAAGTCAGGAACAATAATGGCCGAAGCTGGATTTAAGAATAAAAGTTTTGCAGATTATTTGCTTGTTGGTTTTGCAATGGCAGGAAATAAGAAAGAAATTCAGCAGGGAAGAACCATGCAGAAAGTCGTTGGGCAGGCTTTTACAGACAGTCAGAGTTTTATCACATCTTTGAAATACAAAAAGGACAATCTTTTTACCAAAGGTTTGTCTTTGAATGTAAATTCGACCTACGCTCTGGTAAACAATCGTTCTATTGATACTTCTTCGAGAGTTTATGATTGGACCGGAGATTACGTCTACAGACAGTTTGCCAATGCAGGAGATAAAGGAGAATTGGGCAATAAAACGATTTATGTATACGATGAGGAAAATGCGCAACTAACTTCCAATTTAAAATATCAGCTAAATGATCAGCATTCTATCGCTTTAAATTATACCTATCTGGCATACAAAAGAAAGGCAACCGAAGAATTTGCAAAAATAGTTGACCTTGGTGAACCAACTATTGACAAAAGTATTTTAGGTTTTGGCTACAATTTTAGCGGTTTAGACAATCGACTTGCAATTTCTGCTTTTGGTAAGATGTATGAATTGTCTACCAAAATGGTTTCTAATGCAATTAATCAATCTGCGTCGTCAACCAATTATGGTTATGGAGCGAGTTCGGCTTATCATTTATCAGACAAATTTCAGATAAAAGCTTCTTATGAACATGCTTATCGCTTGCCATCGGCGACGGAAATGCTGGGCGACGGATTAACAATCAACAGCAATATCGGAATGAAACCGGAAAGCAGTGATAATGCCAATTTTGGACTGGCATTTCTTACTCAGCAAACCCATAATCATTTTAGTGCCGAAACCAGTTTGATTTACAGAGAGGCAAAAGATTTTATCAGAGAAAGGCAAGATGGAGATAAAACTGTTTTTGAGAATCTTCAAAATGTACAAATAATGGGTATTGATGGAGTTCTAAGATATGGCTATAAAGATTTGCTAATTTTCGAAGTAAACGGTACTTACCAAAAAAGTCTCAATAAAAACAAATTTAAAGCTGGTACAACAATTCCGGATGCATTGTATGATGCGCAATTGCCAAACGTTCCAATCTTTTTTGGAAATGCCGATTTGACTTTCAACTTTAAAAATATCAAATCTAAAGGAGACCGACTTTCTCTTAACGCAAGTGCAAATTACATAGACGATTTTTATCTGACATGGCCGGTTTTAGGAAGCTTAGAAACTAAAAAGGCAATTCCGGAGCAGTTTACTCAAAATGCAATGATTGCTTATTCTTTCTTAAACGGAAAATATAATCTGGCTTTTGAGTGCAGAAACATTACCGATGTAAAGGTTTACGACTATTTCAAGGTTCAAAAACCAGGTCGTTCTTTTTCCGTTAAGTTCAGATATTTTCTTCAATAATTAAATTATAATAACCTTTAATACTTTAAATCATGTTTGTAAACAAATTTGCAAAATGCTTTGCATTGGCTTGTCTGTCACTTTCTACTTTTTCATGTAGTAGTGATAATGATTCAACAGATTCAACAGAACCAAATGTAAATGGAGCTAAATATGTAGCCTCTTATTGGCTTGACGATTATACGCAGTATATTCTTGATTTCAATTCTATAGACCAGTTAATGACTGGCGAAATAAGCGCTAAAGGAGTTGGAATCGAACAAGCAGGAAGCTGTTTCCCTATAGAAAATACATTTTTTGCTTTGAGTACTGATGATGAAGGATCTGCTTCTTTTCATCTTAACAGCTCAGGAAAATTAGTGCAAAACGGAAAATTAGCTTTCGAATCATCTTATGCAGTTGGCTATACAGATGATAAAAAACTAATCAATATTGGAGCAACTTGGGACGGAAGTTCATCAGATTATGAACTTATGATTTACAATCCTGCAACTGTTTCTGTTGAAGGACGTAAGTTTAACGATTTTTCTGTAGACCCAGCAAACAAAAAAGTTTTACACTGGCCAACTGGAGCTTCTGTATCAGGAGATAAACTTTTTGTTCCAGTTTATACTAAAGATGTAACAGACGGAACAAACAAAGTTTTATCATCTGATGCCACAATCAGAGTGTACAAATATCCTTCTTTAGAATATGTTACAACGATAAAAGATACCAGAACAACTGCAATTGGAATGTATTATACCAATACTGGAATTGTTCAGACAGCATCTGGAGATATTTACACATTTTCTTCGAATGCACGTGCGGGTGGATATCCTGTTACAACTGCTAAATCAGGAGTTTTACGTATCAAAAAAGGAGATGCTAAGTTTGATCCAGGTTATTTCTTCAATTTGGAAGAAAGTACCTTAAAAGGAAAAGTTCTTGCGGCTTACCCATTAGGAGGAGAAAAAGTTTTTATCTCTTATATTCCTAACGATGATGATGCTACAAATGCCGTTTACAGTTTCTTAAATACAAAAACAATTTTCAAGTCGGCAATTTTAGATTTAGCCAATCAGACTATTCTTAATGTAACTGGTTTGCCTGACCACGGTGGAGATGAGTTTTTTGGAGTTGGAAGTTTGTTTGTTGAAGACGGAAAAGCATACAAAAGTTTTGTTACAGGAGACGAAGCACGTGTTTACCAAATCGATGTTGCAACTGGTGTAGCAAAAGCGGGAGCGCTTATCAAAGAAGGACTTTATTTGCCTACAATCGGTAAACTTACATACTAATTTTTTACATAAAAAAATGGCTTGAGGTATTATTCGCATAATCCTCAGGCCATTTTGCTTTTACAAATTAATGCAATGAATATTTTTAAAAAACGCTTAAACAAACCTCCGAATAAAGGAAAATCCACATTCAGTAAAGTCAATGCCTGGTTGCATTTATGGCTCGGATTGGCTTCTGGAATTGTAGTTTTTATAATGGGAATTACAGGCTGTATTTTGGTTTTTGAACAGGAGATTAAAGAAATGACTTCTCCGTGGCTTAAAGTCGAAGCCCAAAGCGCCGATAAAGTTTTGCCGCCTTCTAAAATATATGCCGCGGTAAAAAAAGCTTTGCCAGAAAAAGACATTCACGGTGTATGGTATAACGGCTTAGATAAAACCATAAAAGTGGATATAGAATCCGATTCTTTGATTTATGTAAATCCTTATAATGGAAAAATTACTGGAATGGTCGATCATGAAGATTTTTTCCATGAAATTGATGAAGGCCATCGTTATGTCTGGCTCGGCAGAGAAATAGGAACAACGGTAACATCTTGGGCGACTTTAATTTTCTTCTTTTTATTGATAAGTGGTATCATTTTATGGTTTCCAAAAAAGTGGAATAAAACGACCATCAACAGTAGTTTTAAAATTAAATGGAGTGCCAAATTTAAAAGACTGAATTATGATCTTCATAATGTTTTAGGTTTTTACTCACTGCTTTTAGCGTTTTTGATTGCATTGACAGGTTTAATTATGAGTTTTCATTGGGTTCGAGAGAGCACGTATTGGATTACGGGAGGTTTTTCTAATGAAAAGACTAAGAAAGAATTGATAGCCGAAATAAAACCAGACACACTCTCAAAACCTAAATACGATATGCTGACTTCTGCAGATATTATTTTTAATAAAGTTAGAAATGAAATTGCAAAACATAATACCGAAGCTGTCATCATTCATTTTCCAGACGAGCCAAAAGATAATTTTTACGCCTGTACCGACATGCATAACGGAAATTGGAGAGATTTATATTTTGATCAGAAAACTTTAGAATTGCTTCCAAATTCAAGAAAATATATAGGTGACGAAAAATTCCACGACTGGATGAGTCGTTCTAATTACAGTCTTCATGTAGGTGCAATTGGTGGTATAACAACGAAAATCCTCTATTTTACAGCGAGTTTAATCTGTGCCAGTTTACCAATCACAGGTTTTTATATCTGGTGGGGAAGAAAGAAAAAAACAAAGAAAAACTAAGGAATTACAATTGTTTTTGAAGAGTCTTTTTAAAGTGAGATAAGCTTTGAAAAGACTTTTTTTATGGTTTTAATCGAAAGGTTATATTTATATAAAAACAGATTAAGATTTAATTTTTAAGGATTTCAAATGTTTATGATTATGTGTTTAATTGCGTCCCATAGTTAAATAACAATTTGTATATGTGAAATTTAAAGAGAGAGTAATTTAAGGGGTTCTGTAATTAGAAAAATTCGTGAATTGCTTCGCCTGTTCGCTATCGCTCGGGTCGTGGCTAAAAAAACAAACAAAAAAAGAAGAGCCTGTTTGAAGGAACAGGCTCTTAACTAACACAAAAAAAAACAAAAAACAAGGTATTTAAAGAACGAATTTTAAATGCGGTATGTAAATGCAATTGTCGCAATACGATTGTCTAGATCATATCTTTTGTCGATACTCGTTTGCGCAACTACAGACTTAATGTAAAAATTGTTGGTATTGAAAACATCAGTAAAATTCAATTTGATGCTTCCTTTTTTAGCCAAAACCTGTTTTGAAATTCCGATGCTGAAATCAAAAAAAGCATCTCTCTGATAAACTCCAAGATTTGATTTTGATTGATACTGAGCATTTCCTTCCGCTTTCCAAGTTTCGCTTATCGTAAATGAATTCTGAACACTTACGTTCAAAGTCATTATTGGATCGATGGTGTTACTGTTTAATGTATTTCCCATGAATTTATTTTCAAAAACATTGAATAAAGTATTCACAGACCACCATTTGTAAAATTCTGTTGTATTCGTAATGTTGATTCCGTAATTGTATGAGTTGTCAACATTTATTTGAGTGGTAACCGTTGTATTCGTGTCGGGATTGTAATTGTACACTTCCGTGAAAACATCTTTGGTGCTGTTAAAATAAACAGAAGCCATAAAATTGCTTTTCCATGCATAACCAATTTCCATTGCGTGAGTAATCTCCGGAATCAAGTTTGGATTTCCCTGTGAATAATTGAACGAGTCATCATAAAAACGAAACGGATTCAAATCAAACTGACTCGGTCTGTTGATTCTTTTACTGTATGAAGCGTGAGCAGAATGATTGCTTGTAAACTCGTATTTCAAAGAAAGACTCGGAAACCATTTCAAATAATCATCTTTATGCTGTTCATTTAACGTTTTCTGATCAATGTTAATCGCAGTATATTCTGTTCTTAAACCAGCTTGAATGTTCAATTTTTCCAACTGATATTTATAATTCGCGTAAGCGGCATAAATCTGCTCATTGTATTCGAAATGATTCGTCGAATTAAAATCGATTAACCATTGATTGTTGTCGTAATATTCGTAAACAGAAGGATTGTCATTGTTTTTAATGCTTCCTTTAAAACCCCATTCTATAGATTGCTTTTCTTTTAAAGGATTTACAAAATCAACTTTTCCTGTAAAAACTCTTAATTGAGACGGAATATAACCACGACGATCATTTACAGTTGTTGCGCTAATTGTATTATTAGCACTTTGAAATTGATTCGATCTGAACTTAGAAGTTTCATATTCAAAATCGAAAGTCATGTTTTTTCCTTCGGTATTAAATTTATGAACTCCCGAAAAAGCGTAGGTATAATCAAACCATTTTTCTTTACTGTCGTTATAAGTCAAAGCATCAAAAATAGGTTGATTGGCAGTGTTGAATACCGTATTGGTTCCGTCAGCCATGTTTTGATAACGTCCGATTTTGGCATCGACATAAACTTCTAAATTGGTTTTTGGTGAAACTTCATACTGTGTTCCAATCTTGAAATTATTAGAAGTTAAAGGTTCATCTGTAATCGAAGTCTGGTGATTCTTGCTCGCAATTTCCTGACGTGTAAGATCTGTAAACTGAGTTTGATTGAACTCTTTACGTTCTTCTTCTCCACGGAATGTATAGCTGTAATTTCCAAAAACACCCCATTTGTCTTTATTGTAGTTTAAATTGAAACCAGAATTGGTTCTGTTTTTTCGGCCTCTTCCATAGCTGGCAAAAGCAGTTCCTTTTAAACCTGATGCATTTGGTTTCTTTAAAATGATATTAATAATTCCAGCTTTTCCAGCTGCATCATATTTTGCTGAAGGATTGGTAATAACCTCTATTTGTTTAATGTTTGATGAAGTAGTTGCTTTTAAATAATTAGCTAATTCTTTTTGTGAAAGTTGCGTCAATTTACCGTTTATCATTACCGCAACACCTTGTTGTCCGCGAATTGATAAATCGCCATCTTGAGATACAACAACGCCTGGCGCACGTGATAAAACATCAAGTGCCGTACCACCTTCAGACACGATACTGTTTTCTACATTAAAAACAAGACGATCTGATTTTTGTGTATATAAAACTTTCTTTTTTGTAATCACAATTTCATCTAGTGCGTTTATAGCCGTTTCGACAATGCTGTCTGTTTTTTCTTTTTCCTGCGAAAATCCATATACCGAAAAAGCAAGCATAATGGATGTTATAATATTTTTCATGTTGTTTATAATTTGGCAAATTCTAAATTGTATTTAGAATGTAATCTGGTTATTTTTTGAATTAGAATTTATTGTAGAACAATTTTTTCTAATTGATCTGAAAACCTTTTTTGAAGATTTATTGCTTGATTTAAAACAACAGAAATAGTTTTTTTTAAGGTTTGGAGTGTAAGTAACATACCGTGGCATTTAAAATTTGATTTGCCAAATATAACACTATTTATAACAAGTCTAAATAAAAATAGAAAATATTTTTATTCAAAACCCTTTAATTTGTTGATTTTTAGTAAAAAGAAGAAGAAAGAAAAATAGAAAAGCGGTTTGTTTTATTTAAAAACAAACCGCTTTTCTAAGTGAAAACAGTAACTAAAACTGAGTACCTATTTCGTGATTTCTCTAAAAACAGCCTCTAGGTTTTTATTTTTCTGATTCAATTGTAAAGTTTTAAGACCATTTTCATTTGCAAAATCAAAAATTGCAGGGCGCATGTCTTTATCGGTGATGAAAGTTAGTTCCCATGTCATGTCATGTGTATTAATGTACGAAGAAATATTTTCTAGCTTCGCTAAAAGTTGTTCTTCTACTTTGTAATCAAACTCAACTTCAATAACTTGCTCTTTATCGGCGCTAACCAAATGGTCTAATTTATTGTCTGCAACAATTTGTCCCTTGTCAATAATTATGACACGATCGCAGATAGCTTCGACTTCCTGCATGATGTGTGTAGATAAAAAAACAGTTTTATTTTTTCCTGCATTTTTAATCACATTGCGAATTTCCATTAACTGGTTAGGATCCAGTCCGGTAGTTGGTTCATCCAAAATTAAAACTTCTGGATCATGAAGCAAAGCATTTGCCAATCCAACACGCTGGCGGTATCCTTTAGAAAGCTGTCCAATCTTTTTATGGCTTTCTGGTGTCAGTCCTGTCAGTTGAATTACTTCTTCAATTCGTGATTTTGGCACGTTATAAACGTCAGCATTAAAAGCCAAATACTCACGAACATACAAATCCAAATATAATGGATTGTGCTCTGGTAAGTACCCAATCGAACGTTGTACCTCTTTTGTCTTTGTCATGACATCGTGACCATTTACAAGGGCTGAGCCACTATCGGCAAGTAAATAAGTAGTCAAAATTTTCATTAAGGTAGATTTACCGGCTCCGTTAGGACCAAGAAATCCTACAATTTCTCCTTTCTCAATTTTAAAAGAAATTTCATTTAATGCTTTTTGCTCTCCGTAACTTTTTGATATGCTGTTTACTTCTATCGACATGGACTTTTTATTTGTTACAAAAGTAACGAGAAATAGTTTCGATTACTACATTTTGCCTTCTAAAGTATTTCTAAAAAAAATTAACAACCCTTTGATTCACGGCATCGTTATTGTTAAAGGAATGCTAAAATTAAAAATAAACCCAAATCATGAAAAAAATTTTAGTGATGGCTGCTTTGGCTATCTGCAGTTTTGCAAACGCACAAAAAGGAACAATCTTAGTTGGTGGTAACATCGGATACACTTCTGAAAAATCAGAATTCAGATTTAGTGAGGCAAAAGCAAGTACTTTTACTTTCTCTCCTAAAGTAGGTTACCAATTTCACGAAAACTGGACAGTTGGAGGAGAACTTTCATTAAGCTCAACTGATGTTGATAATGCAGATGAAAAATACAAAAACAATAAATTTAGAACAGGAGGTTTTGTACGTTACACTAAGTCATTAAGTCAAACTTTTTCTGTTTTTGCAGATATGGGAGCAGGTTTCCAAACGGTAAAAAACAAAGAGTATATCAATGCTAATAACTATGTAAGATATAAAGGAGATGGTGCTTATGTAGATGTAACTCCAGCGCTTTTTATCAACATGAAAAAAGGTTTTGGTCTTAACTTCAGTATTGGTGGTTTAGGATATGAAACATTAAATTACGATGATAATGGAGAGGATTACAGTAAGTTCTACTTCAATTTCGGTAAAACATTTAATATTGGGATTTCTAAAAACTTCTAATCTTAAGTTTTATAAATTCAATTTCAGAAAGCACTCCCAATTGGAGTGCTTTTTTTATGTGTATGTAAATTTAACCGCATCAAAATTTGTAATAAAAGTCGTATTTGTTAAGAGCGCATTTTGGCTTCATTAATTAATTGTAAATATAGGTTTGTACTTACTTTTTTGTTTTCTGATGGCATCGTTGTTGGTAAATAACTATAAAATTTAAACACTAATCAATTATGAAAAAAATGCTACTTATTCTTGCATTGTCAGTATTTGGCTTTGCAAATGCCCAAAAGGGGACAGTTTTAGTTGGTGGAAATGTTGGTTACACTTCTCAAACTGTTGATTACGGTGTAGTCAAATTTAAAACAGATGCTTTTGAATTTTCTCCAAGAGTGGGTTACCAGTTTCATGACAACTGGACTGTTGGAGGTGAATTTACATTGTCTTCTTCAAAACAGCAAGATGAGAACAGTAATGGAGAAGCAAAATTAAATGCTAATAAATTTGGTGCATTTGTGCGTTATACAATGCCATTAAATGAGACTTTTTCAGTATTTGCTGACTTAGGAGCTGGTTTTCAAAATCAGAAAACAACAACTGATGATGGGACAGATAGTTCTACAATCAAGGCAGATGGATTTTATGCAGGAATTACTCCAGCGCTTTTCATTAACATGAAAAAAGGATTTGGTCTGAACTTCAGTATTGGAGGTTTAGGATATGAATCACTAAGTTTTGATAACGATGGTCCAGATGTGAAAAGTTTTGGCTTCAATTTTGGTAAAACAGTTAATATTGGAATTTCTAAGAATTTCTAATTTTAGATTTTGTAAATAATAAAAAGCGTTCCAATTGGAGCGCTTTTTTGTTTTCTAAAGGTTTTATGAAAACTAAAAGTTCTTGTTTAGCCCCGGTAGGAGTGATATCTTTTTGTGGCAGGGTTTGCCACAAAAGATATAACGGATAACGGGACAGAACGTATTTTGAAAACGAAATTTTCTGCTTCAAAAAAAATAATACCGATCGTGGCTAACAAATCATTTTATCTTTTAAAGCAAATTAGCTTTGGTCTGTTTTTATTGAATATTATCCTAAAATAAAAACGTATTTTTGAGGTCTAGATTCTCAATCTAAAATCTAAAATCAGCAATCTAAAATAATAAAATGAACTGGGAACAACTTTTATCCTTAAGGCGTCAGGGAGATACAAGCAAAAGATTACGTGTAGAACAAGATGATACTCGTTTGGGATTTGAAGTCGATTATGACCGAATTATATTTTCTTCTGCTTTTAGAAGTTTACAAGATAAAACACAAGTTATTCCGCTTTCTAAAACGGATTTCGTACATACAAGATTAACACACAGTTTGGAAGTTTCTGTTGTTGGGCGTTCGCTTGGGCGTTTGGTTGGAAAAAAAATCATTGAAAAGTATCCTTATCTAAAAGAAATTCACGGTTATCATATGAATGACTTCGGTGCTATTGTTGCTGCTGCTTCATTGGCACACGACATCGGAAATCCGCCTTTTGGGCATTCTGGTGAAAAAGCAATCGGAGAATATTTTTCGATTGGAAAAGGACAGAAATATAGAAATCAGTTAACAGATAAACAATGGCAAGATTTAATTGATTTTGAAGGAAATGCCAATGGTTTTTCAGTTCTTACGGCAAGTCGTCCTGGAATTGAAGGCGGACTTCGTATTTCGTACGCTACTTTAGGCGCTTTTATGAAATATCCAAAAGAAAGTTTGCCTAAAAAACCAACAAATGATATTTCGGACAAAAAATATGGTTTCTTTCAAACAGATAAATTATTTTTTGAAGAAGTAGCAAAAGATATGGGAATGATATCTAAATCTGGAGATGATATTGGTTTTGAAAGACATCCGTTGGCATATTTAGTCGAAGCAGCAGATGATATTTGCTATACCATAATCGATTTTGAAGACGGTATCAATCTAGGTTTAGTGTCTGAAGATTATGCTTTAGAATATCTTATCAAATTGGTAAAAGATAATATTGGTGTTGCCAAATACAAAACATTAGAAACAAAAGAGGACCGAATTAGTTATTTGCGTGCACTTGCTATTGGTTCTTTAATAAATGATGCTGTAGAAGTTTTTGTTGAAAATGAAGAAGCAATTCTGGCTGGAAAATTTCCTTATGCTTTAACAGATAAAAGCAAATATAAAGCTCAGATGAACGACATCATCAAATTGAGTGTTGAGAAAATCTACCAAAGTCGTGAAGTTATTGAGAAAGAAATTGTTGGTTACCAAATCATTCAAACTTTATTAGATAAATTTATTACTGCATTCAACAATAAATACGAAGGAACGGCTTCAAACTACGATAAACTGATTTTGAAAATGTTGCCAGAAAAGCATCATTTAGATAAAGGTAATTTGTATGAACGTTTATTGCATATCTGCCATTATGTTTCCTTACTAACAGACGGAAATGCATTGGAATTGTACGAAACAATTCAAGGACAGAAAAAGCGTTAAAATATTCACTTGAAAATATAAAAAAAGCTTCTTTAGTAATTAAAGAAGCTTTTTTTTATGGCTGTAAATTTTGTTTTCTTATTTGAAAGCGTAAACAAGACCAACTCCAAGAACTTGTCGTAACTGCATTCTTGGTCCGTCGTTTACTTGCGTTTTGTTTCCAGTTGTTGGATCGACAACGTCTTTTTTGGTTTTAATATCATCATCATAAATTAAATGAACTCCGATATTGGCTTTTACATAAGCATTAACCACAAGGTCTAAACGAGTATCATAATCAATATCGACATTTCCGAATTTATTTAGATAATCGGTATACAAGCTTAATCTGTTCTCATAAAAAACGTTTTTGTAGATTTCGTTTTTCATATAAGCTGTAAAAAGAATACCAAATTCGGCTTTTACCTTTTGACCTTCTTCAATTAATATTTGTTGTGTAGGATCTAGCGGATCTGGTGCATAAACCGCTTTCTTAACCCCGAAAGAACCTTGGTTTGCTAGATATTGATCTAATACTAAAGTAGTTTTTAACGTAATAGGAGAGAAGTAAAAAACTCTGTTTTTCTTCTTATTTGCATTCTCGGCTCCAGCTCCCAGAAAGATATACGCTGGTGCGAAAGGTTTAGAGATTGCGACCTCTCTATTTGGGTAATTGTAACCGTTTGTAAACTGTGTATTGAAGTTTAATTTTGAAGAATAATACCAGTTTGATGCAGTATCTTTTCTAAACCCGTAAGTCGAGTTAAACTGAAGAGCGTCGTCTGTTTTTCTTAATTCAGTTCCGTCTTGTTTGTTTAAACCGTATTTTACAATAAGTTCGTTAACCCATTTATGATTTTTCTTTGTATAAGTTCTACCAAATTCCCCTTTAAATAAACCTGAAATAGAACTTGTTCCCCCGGCACTCCAGTTGACAAAAGCAATTTCTGAAATGTCAAAACCTAATTGGTTCTTTTGTGCCCAGTTCGAGGGCGGTTTAGGCACTTGATTCGGACTTAAAGTGGTTTGTATAATTTGGGCGAAGATTGTCGAATTACTTAGTAGTAAAAATAGTAAAAGGGTTGAACGTAATAATTTCATTTGGTAATTGTTTTGGTGTCGCAAAATACTTATTTTGAACCGTTAGAAAAAAGATTTACTAGACTTTTAACGTCAATATTACATAATTGTTGCAGTTGTGCTACAGTTCCATGCTCTATAAATTCATCTGGAATACCTAAAATTTCAATATTATTTTTGAAATTATTTGATGCTGCAAATTCTAAAACGGCACTTCCAAAACCGCCTTTTTTAACTCCGTCTTCAATTGTAATAATGTTTTCGAAGTTAGAAAATATAGTTTTTAATGTATTGATGTCTAGTGGTTTAATAAAGCTAAAGTTATAATGTGCAATGGTTTCAGAATGAGTTGATTCTTTCAGAGCTTCTATAACATTATTTCCAATTGTTCCGGCCGACAGAACAGCAATTTTCGTACCATCTTTTAAGCATTTTGCCTGACCAATTTGTATTTTTTCATAATGTCCGAAATTTTCTACTTCCCAATTGGGTAAAACGCCACGTCCTCTCGGATATCGAATTGCAATTGGATGAGGTAATCCTAATTGAGCAGTGTAAAGAATATTTTGGAGTTCAATTTCATTAAGAGGTGCATAAATCATCATATTTGGAATAGAGCGCAGATAGGCAATATCAAAAACGCCGTGATGTGTTGCGCCGTCTTCGCCAACCAAACCAGCTCTGTCCAAACAAAATATTACGGGTAAATCCTGTAGAGCAACGTCATGAATAACCTGATCGTAAGCACGCTGTAAAAAAGTAGAGTAAATATTGCAATACACTATCATACCCTGCGTTGCCATTCCAGCGGCAAGTGTTACGGCATGCTGTTCGGCAATTCCAACATCAAAAGCACGTTCAGGCAGTTCATCCATCATAAATTTTAATGAGCTTCCAGATGGCATTGCTGGCGTGATTCCGATTATTTTTTCATTTTTTCGGGCTAAATCTAAAATCGTTAAACCAAAAACGTCCTGATATTTGGGTGGAAGATTTTCCTCCGATTTTAATTGAAGTTCTCCCGTTAATGCATCAAATTTTCCAGGAGCATGATATTTCACCTGATTTTCTTCTGCCTGTTGCAATCCTTTTCCTTTTGTTGTTACAATATGAAGAAATTTAGGACCTTTTATCTTTTTTAATCGATTTAATTCGGCAATTAAAGTTGGAAAATCATGTCCGTCAATCGGACCTGAATAATCAAAATTCAATGATTTGATCATGTTATTTTTCCTCGGATTTTTACCTTCTTTTACAGCAGTAAGATATTTTTTCAATGCACCTACACTCGGATCGATTCCAATGGCGTTATCATTCAAAATCACCAATAAATTAGCATCGGTAACTCCTGCATGATTTAAACCTTCAAAAGCCATTCCGCTTGCAATAGAAGCATCTCCGATTACGGCAATATGTTCTTTTTCAGAATCTCCTTTAATTTTAGAAGCAATTGCCATTCCTAAAGCAGCAGAAATAGAAGTCGAAGAATGTCCAACACCAAAAGTATCGTAAATGCTTTCGCTTCTTTTTGGAAAACCAGAAATTCCGTCTATTTGTCTGTTGGTATGGAAAATTTCTCGCCTCTCGGTCAGGATTTTATGTCCGTAAGCTTGATGTCCAACATCCCAAACCAATAAATCTTCGGGAGTATTAAAAACATAATGTAAGGCAATAGTAAGTTCTATAACACCTAAACTCGCTCCTAAATGACCTTCTTTTACAGAAACGACATCAATAATAAACTGACGTAATTCTTGAGCAACCTGAGTAAGCTGTTCTTCTTTTAAAAGACGTAAATCGGCCGGATTGTATATGTTAGAAAGTAAATCGCTTTTCATTATCAAGGTAAAAAGCAAATTTACGGTTTTAAATTTATTTTTTATGGAGATTAAAATGCTATTGGTAATGAATACTGCATTTTGGCCTTTTTTCCATCCATTAAACCTGCCTGCCATTTAGGACATACTTTTAAAACTCTAATGATTTCCTGTTCTAAACTCTTGTCAATTGCAGGTTCAGATTGTAGGTAAGACATTGAACCGTCTTTTTCTACTGCAAATGAAATTTTTATTTTAGAATTTTTGAGATATTGATCTTCCGGAGTTTTAAATTCTTTCGCAAAAAAAGTATAGAACTGATCAATTCCTCCTGGAAATTCGGCATTAACATAACTGGCAACTTCTCCATTGATATAGATAGGTTCTTTGCTAACATTCTTTTTTGTGCTGTTTATTTTCTCAGATTTAACGCATACAGACTTATCCTTTCCTTTAGGATTGATAAACTTAACCTGATCAATTTTGGGCGGAGGTGGCGGAGGTACAGCATTATGAATGGTGTCATTTTCGTCAATTGCTGGTTCGCCAACCATAATAGGCTCGCTCGGTTTAGTGTCTGTAACAACTTCTATTTTTTCTATTTTCTTCTTTTTGCCTTCTTTATCTGCACAGCTAAATAGGGTTGTTCCCATGGCAATAAACAAAGCCAGCAAAAACATTTTATGATAATTGGTTTGTGAATACAAAATCTGAGTTGGAATTCGAATTGTAACAGAATCTAATTGCGATTTTCTAAACCTTCCGCAAACTTTTTGATTATTATTTTGAATGAAAAACTGCTGAATTTCTTCAGGAAGCATAGAAGTAAAATCAATAACCGTTTTGGAACAGCTCATGCAGAAACGCCCATTTTTATTTGGTGTCATCTCATCCCAATTTTCGTGACAAGGTTCTGGTATGGTTATTTTATGTTTTTTTTCCATTTGTCAAGTGATATTGGGAAACTGTATTTTTCTCTTGTTTTTTTACCATTTTGTTCGCCAGGTATCCATTTAGGAGACAGTTTTAAAACGCGTTTTATTTCTGATTCTAATTGGTAATCAATGTTTTTTGGAAATTCAATTGATGTTAACGATCCGTCTTTTTCTATAATGAACGAAACAATAATTCGATCCGTTGTATTTTTAAATGCTTCTGGAATTTTAAATTCTCTGTTGAAAAACTCATGGAAAGCATTAATTCCATTTGGATAATCTGCGCTTGTTATAATTGCACCTCCCATGTAAACTACAGAATCATCTTCTACTAAACAATCTTGAGCAGCTTTTTTTTCTGATAAAGACTGATTTTCTTTATTCACCACTTTATCATTCTTTTTGACACGATTAATGGAAGCTATTGTTGAAAATTTTCTATTCTTTCTTTCAGTATTCAAACTGTCTTTTTGCAAAACAATATTCATTCTAATAGTATCAGGGATTGCTTTTCCGTTAAATATTCTGGGCATCCATTTTACTTTTGAATTTTTTAAAACCCGAATCATTTCTTCTCCAACGTCATGACCAATATTGTCAAAAACTTTAAATTGTTCCAAAGTTCCCAATTTATTTACCACAAAAGAAACCTCAATTTCTCCCGTAATTCGTCTGGCTTTTTTAGGAATTTGAAATTCATTTTTAATGTAGGTATTAAATCTTTCAAACCCGCCAGGATATTCAGGAGATGATATTTCAAAGTTTTCAATAGCAGGTAAACCAGTAACAGTTCCAGAATAATCATCATGGTAATACCCAACAGCTTCTGCAGTACCGCCATTTATAGTCTCTACGCTGATAGATGATGGAAGAGTGGAAGGTGGTTTTTGCGATAAACTTTTGTCGTTATTAGGTTTGGTAAGATCTTTTGGCCCACTATCTTCGACAACTTCTATTTTGTCAATTGTTATCTTATTTCCTTCATTATCAGCACAGCTAAATAACGTAGTTCCCATAGTGATAAATAATGCCAACAAAAATATTTTATGATAATGGGTTTGTGTATATAAAACACGATTAGGAATTTGGATAGTAATACTTTCTAATTGCGATTTTCTAAATCTACCACAAATCTTTTCATTTTTATTTTGAATGAAAAAATGTTGGATTTCTTCAGGAAGCATAGAAGTAAAATCAATAACCGTTTTAGAACAGCTCATGCAGAAACGCCCATTTTCATTTGGTGTCATCTGATCCCAGTTTTCATGGCAAGGTTCTGCTATGGTTATTTTATGTTTTTTTTCCATGTTCGAATTTCAAAATTTAAATGTAATAAAAATAATAATGTGTAAAGTTTTACTTTTGCAATTATGGAAAATCCTTTCACCGACGAATATTTTATGAAAAAAGCCCTGCAGGAAGCACAAGAAGCCTACTTAAAAGGCGAAATTCCTGTTGGAGCTGTAATTGTTGTGGCTGACAAAGTAATTGCAAGAAGTCATAACCTTACAGAACTACTAAATGATGTTACGGCACATGCCGAAATGCAGTCTATAACAGCAGCAGCTAATTTCCTTGGCGGGAAATATCTAAAAGATTGTACGCTGTATGTTACTTTAGAACCTTGCCAAATGTGTGCAGGTGCTTTGTATTGGAGTCAGATTTCTAAAATCGTTTTTGGTGCACGTGACGAACAACGCGGATTTCTAAACATGGGAACAAAACTGCATCCTAAAACAACTGTTGTTTCTGGTGTAATGGCAAATGAAGCAGCCGATTTAATGAAACGTTTTTTTCTGGAAAGACGTAAATAAAAATAGCATGACAGACTTCTCAACAATAAAAAAGCTATTTCACATTAGTGAATCAAATGGTTTTGCAAAAGATGAAATTCAGGAAGTTAAAAATATTTTCGGACAGCTTCCAGAAGTTTTTGTTGATTATTATACTGAATTGGGTAAAATTCAGAATTTAAATCAAACGCAAGATTCTTTAAATACTCCAAACGATTTTAAACATTTTCAGCATGAAGATTATTTGATTTTTTATGCAGAAAATCAACGAGTTTGTGTTTGGGGAATTCATAAAGACGATTTGTCAAAACCGAATCCGCCTGTGTATATGAGTTATGATGAAAAGACTTGGAATCTGGAAACGGAAACTTTAAAAGACTTTTTTACTGCAATGGCATATTTACAAGCTGGATTTGCATTAGATTTTACTTGTGATACATTTTATGAAATCGAGCCCAATGAATTGGATTTCATCGCTCAAAATTTTTCGAACAAAGGAGTTTCTTTTAGGCAATGGGTTGAGGGAGTCCAATTTTATGGGAACCAAGATGATGACGTTATTGTGGTGATGAGCAATAATCAGGTTTTTTATGCTTCAAATACTGAAAGCCACTTTCTTGAAATGGATAAAGTTTTGTCTAAACTAGGAACAGAACTTTAAAATACTTTTTTTACGAATATTTTGGCTTAAAACAGATAACCCATGTAAGCGCATAAGAATATCATAAAGCAATTAAAACAAACAATATTGTAAAAAGTATTCTCCGAAAACCCCTTTTTTGAAAGCAATATTCTAATACTTATTCCTAGCGAAACAAGGAGGATAAGACAAGTATAAAATTGAATTCCATTAATGCTTAGGCTACTAGAAAGTAAAGAGGTGTAATCTTTTGTTTTAGACTTTACATTTGTTACAGATTTGAAAAATAAAGAATTTTCAATTGTAATATTATTTTCATCGATAAATTCTTTTGCCGTAGAAAAAGTAAATCCTTTTTGCGTAAAATAATGATAAGAAACCTTTTGTCTGGATTTTCCCGATGTCTGAACAGCGTAATGAGTAATTACATCATTAGTTTTTGAAGTAGGTAAAACGTAATAATCTGCAAAAGCAATCAAAACAAAAAAGGATATTACACCCAGCAAATAAATAATTACATTTTTGTTTTTTATAATAAATTCATTTTCAGTAGAATATGTTTTTGAATTACGTGTCATGAAATCAAATTTTAAAAGTGAGAAATATATTATATTTTTCTGATCCAATAACATAAAACTTCAACAAAAGTTAAATAATCATTGCTAAAGAATTTTCTTCTTAAAAGATTACAAAAATATTTTACTTTTATCATAATTTAATTTGTGTTTTGCTGTTATGGCTTAAAGAAGACACCTATTAAATCTTAAAAAATGTTAACCAATTAACTCCAGATAAAAGTGAAAGCAAAAGGACTATTTCTCGTATTTTTTGTGTTTTTTATTTTTCAATCCTGCGGACGCAAATCAGCTGCAGATTTTAATTCCGATTTTTCTTTATTTAAAGATTACATTACCAGTTTTACAGGCGGTATCGTTTCTGCAGATTCTGATATTCGTGTGGTTTTGGCATTCGATAAAAACGACTGGAAACCCAATCAGGAATTAGATGATGATTTGTTCGATATTTCGCCAAGTGTTCACGGAAAAGTAATAGCGCTTTCTACCAATACTTTAGCTTTTATTCCAGAGAAAAAACTAAAAGCAGGAACAGAATATCAAGTGACTTTAAACTTAGATAAACTGACTGCGATTCCGAAAGAGAAAGAAAAGGAACTTTCAAAATTCAACTTTACAGTTAAGACTGTTAAGCAGGATTTTACCATCAATACAGCCGATATTCAGTCGTACAGCAAAGAATATCAGTATTTAAACTGCACTTTAAAAACAGCCGATAATATTGATTTGGAAACTGCGATTAAATTGGTAAAAGCCAAACATAATGGGAATGATCTTAAAATTAAGTTTGATAAAAATCCAGCTTCGGGTAAAGAATTTCATTTTATAATTGACAGTATCCAGCGTCAATCAGAAGCTTCAAATTTGGAGATTGTTTATGATGGAAATGATTTTGATATTGATCAAAAAGGACAAATCGATTTCCCAATTACAAGTATCAACGAATTTAAAGTCATAAAAGTTGAAGTTCCAGACGGAAACAATCAGCAGGTTTTAATTAATTTCTCTGAGCCTTTAGAAAAAGGGCAAGATTTTGCTGGATTGGTTTCTATTCAGAACACTAATAACCTTAAGTTTTCAACACAAGGGAATTTACTTAAAGTATATTTTACAAACCAAAATGCACCTAAAAAAGAAGAACCAATAGCAGTAGCAGTAGAAGAACCTGTTGCGGTTGCTGTAGATTCGGCTGCCGTTATGGTTGATTCAGCTGCAGTAGCAGTAGACTCAGCGGCTGCTGTTGTAGAAGAAGCCGTAGAATATGTACCAGATGAAGAACCGGAACAAGTCGTTACTGGTGAATTATTATTAGAAATTTTTCAAGGAATCGAAAGTCAGTATGGTAAAAAACTGGAAAATAATTACAGCGAGAAAATCTCTTTTGACCAGATAAAACCAGGTCTCCGTTTTATTAAAAATGGAACCATTCTGCCAAGTTCAAATAATTTAAAATTGAATTTTGAGGCTGTAAATCTGAGTGCTGTAGATGTAAAAGTGTATAAAATTTACAAGAATAACATTCTGCAGTTCCTTCAATACAATGAATTAAACGGAGGGCAAAACCTCAAAAAAGTCGCGCAGCCAATTGCCAAAACGACTTTAAATTTAAGAGAAAGTACGCTCGTAAATCTCTCAAAATGGAATACCTATGCTTTAGATTTATCTAAAATTATCAAACCAGAACCAGGAGCAATTTACAGAGTGGAGTTTGTTTACAAAAAGAAATATTCACTTTACAAATGCGAAACTTCAGAAGGAAATGATGATGAAGTTGAGGAAGAAGAGATTGATGAAAACGACGTAAACTACAGCGGTAATTCTTATGATGATTACTATTATTACGACGATTACGACTGGAGAGAAAGTCAGGATCCTTGTACAGGTTCCTATTATTACAATGCCAGAATTGCGACTAATATTTTAGCTTCAGATTTAGGAGTTATTGCCAAAAGAGGAGAAAATAAATCGTACTTATTTGCTGTAAATAATATCGTTACAACAGAACCAGTTTCGAATGCAAGAGTAGATTTGTACAATTTTCAACAGCAAAAAATAGGTTCTGAAGCGACAAGCAGTGAAGGTATTGCGTCTTTCCAATTAGACAAATTCGCTTATTTCGCTATTGTTACTTTAGGAGATCAATCGACTTACGTGAAGCTGGATGACGGACTTTCATTATCTGTAAGTAATTTTGATGTTTCGGGTGAGACTTTACAAAAAGGTTTAAAAGGATTTATTTACGGAGAAAGAGGCGTTTGGCGTCCGGGAGATAATTTGTATCTGTCATTTATTTTGAATGATGCTGCGAATAAACTACCAAAATCACATCCAATTAAATTTAGATTAAACGATCCGAATGGAAAAACTGTTTATCAAACGGTTCAAAAAACGAATGATCTCAATCATTATGCTTTTACAGTGCCAACAAACCAAGATGCACCAACAGGAAACTGGGAAGCAATGGTAAGTGTTGGAGGAGCAAAATTCTATAAGAGTATTAAAATTGAAACGATCAAACCAAATCGTTTGAAAATCAAAAATACATTTAGCAGAAAAACACTTTCGGCATCATATCCAAATACAGATAATCTAGAAGTGACGTGGCTTCACGGTGCGATTGCGAAGAATTTGAATGTAGAAATGCAGGCAAAATTCTCTCAACAAACCACAACTTTCAAAGGATACGAAAAATATACTTTTGATGATTTAGCACGTCAATTCAGTACAGAAGAAATCAACGTTTTCTCAGGAAAATTAAACGAAAGTGGAAAAGCTTCCGTAAACATTCAGCCACGATTACAAGGTCAGGCACCAGGAATGCTTCGAGCTTCATTCATTACAAAAGTGTATGAAGAAGGAGGAGATTTCAGTACAGATGTGATGTCAACGACTTACTCCCCATACAAGACGTACGTTGGACTAAAAACACCAGAACTGAATAAATACAGCATGCTTGAAACGAGAACAAATAATCGTTTTGATGTCGTAACAGTTGATGAAAACGGAAGACCAAAATCGGTTAGAAATCTCGAAGTACGAGTTTATAAAGTAGATTGGAGATGGTGGTGGGATTCTTCAAGCGATAATTTATCAAACTATAATTCATCGAACGCAACGACTTCATACAAAACTTTTGTAATCAATACCGATTCGAGCGGAAAAGGAAGTTTCCAATTTGCTTTGACAGATGAAGAATGGGGACGTTATTTAATTCGTGTTGCCGATCAGGAAGACGGTCACGCGACTTCGTTAACCGTAAATATCGACTGGCCAATCTGGTCTGGAAAAACGCGAAATAGAGACGCTTCAACAGCTAATATGTTGGTATTTTCTACTGATAAGAAAAACTATGCTGTTGGAGAAAAAGCACAGATTTCTTTCCCTTCAAGTGAAGGCGGTCGCGCTTTGATTTCTGTAGAAAACGGATCAAGAGTGGTACAAACTATTTGGGCGGAAACCAAGAAAGGAGAAACGAAAGTTGAAATTCCGATTACAGGAGAAATGGCACCAAACGTGTATTTCAACATTACATTATTACAGCCTCACGCTTCAACCAAAAACGATTCACCAATTCGTATGTATGGAATCGTGCCGATTGAAGTGGTAGATAAAAACACCATTTTGGCACCAACTCTTAATATGCCAGATGTTTTAAGACCAGAACAAGCATTTACAGTAAAAGTGGCCGAAAAATCAGGTAAAGAAATGACTTATACCATCGCAGTTGTCGATGAAGGACTTCTGGATTTAACTCGTTTTAAAACGCCAAATGCTTGGGATAGTTTCTATGTTCGTGAAGCTTTAGGTGTAAAAACTTGGGATATTTATGATGATGTAATTGGCGCTTATGGCGGAAAAATAAATCAGATTTTCAGTATTGGTGGGGATCAGGATTTAGGCGGAGGAAAAGCTAAAAAAGCGAACCGTTTTAAACCAGTCGTATTATATTACGGACCATTTAAATTAGGAAAAGGAGAAACAAAATCACATCAATTAAAATTGCCAAAATACATCGGTTCGGTTCGAACAATGGTTGTAGCGGGAGATGCCAATACAAGTGCTTACGGAAGTGTTGAAAAAGCAACTCAGGTTAAGAGTCCGTTGATGGTTCTGGCTTCGTTGCCAAGAAAAATTTCACCATCAGAAAAAGTAACGCTTCCAGTAACGGTTTTTGCAACTGAAAACAAAATCAAAAATGTTTCGATTCAGGTAAAAACAAGCAACGGATTGAAAGTAATGGGAAGTGCCGTTCAAAGATTAAATTTTGCACAACCAGATGAAAAAATGGCGTATTTTAATTTGGTTGTTGGTTCTGCTACCGGAATTGCAAAAGTTCAAGTAATTGCAACATCTGGAAGCGAAAAATCGGTTTATGATGTTGAAATTGATATGACGAATCCGAATCCGGTTACGAGTACTTTTACGGATGTTGTTTTAACGCCAAATAGTTCAAAAACAATTTCTTGGAAAACATTCGGAATTGCAGGAAGCAACAAAGCAAGATTGGAAGTTTCATCAATGCCATCAATGAATTTGAATGGAAGATTACAATTTTTAATTCAGTATCCGCATGGATGTGTTGAACAAACTACGTCATCAGTTTTCCCTCAATTGTATTTAGGTGATGTAGCCGATATTGATGCAAAACGCAAAGATTTGATTCAGAAAAATATTGCTGCTGGAATTGCAAGATTGGGTAATTTCCAATTATCAAACGGTGGTCTGCCATACTGGCAAGGAAATGCAATTGCAGACGATTGGGGAACTTCTTATGCTGGACATTTCTTGATTGAAGCAGAGAAAAAAGGATATGTATTGCCAATTAACTTCAAATCAAAATGGCTGTCGTATCAGCAGAAAGAAGCGAAACAATGGCGTTTTGAACCGAAATACGGAAATGATCTGGCTCAAGCGTATCGTTTATACACTTTGGCTTTAGCAGGAAATGCCGATTTATCAGCAATGAACAGATTGAGAGAAACAAAAGGTATTTCGAATGAAAGTATGCTTCGTTTAGCTGCAGCTTATGTTTTAGCAGGTCAAAAGTCAGCAGGACAAAGTTTGTTCTTAAAAACCAGTATCGACGGAAGTTCAGATGGTTACAGTTATTACTATTATGGTTCAAGCGAAAGAAATAGAGCAATGGCTCTGGAAACCATGCTTCTTTTAGACCAAAAGCAAAAAGCATTTGTAACGGCAACAAAATTGGCTAAAGAAATGTCGGCTAACCAATGGATGAGTACGCAGACAACAGCTTATTGCTTGTATGCAATGTCGAAATTTGCGGTGAGCAATGGTCCAAAAGGAATTAATATTCAATTCAGTAAAAACGGAAAAGGAGAAACCATAAATACAGGAAAATCAGTTGCAGATCGCAGTTTGTCTGTTGCTTCTGGCACAAATAGTATCACGCTGAAAAACAATAAAGCAAATACGGTTTATGTTCGTGTATTGAACACCGGAATTCTGCCAATCGGACAAGAAAATGCAGTCCAAAGTGATGTTACGGCTTCTATTGTTTTCAAAAACAGAAAAGGAAGCGTAATCAATGTTTCAAGAATTAATCAAGGAACTGAATTTGTTGCAGAAGTAACGATTAAAAACCAAAGAGGAGAAAGCATTCAAAATGTGGCATTGTCGCAAATTCTGCCTTCAGGATTCGAAATTGTAAATACTCGTTTCACCGATTATGGAGATGCAGTAAACAACATCGCAGATTATATTGATATCCGTGATGACAGAACGAATTTCTATTTCGGAATGAAAGCGAGAGAAACTAAAGTTTTCCGTATTCTATTGAATGCATCATATTTAGGAAATTATTACCTGCCAGGATTGCAATGTGAAGCGATGTACGATAATACATTCTTAGCAAGAACAAAAGGATTCTGGGTTGAGGTTGTGAAATAAAGTTGTTAGCCACGACTCGAGCGACAGCGAACAGGCGAAGCAATTCACGAATTAATTTTAATAATTTAAATTCGTGAATTCGTGGCGAAAAAACTTAGCGAACTTTGCGTAAGTCTTAGCGCCTTTGCGGTTAAAAAAATAAGCATTGAAAAATCAATTAAAAGCGTTCTTTCAACGCATTATAAACTGGATAAAAAAGAATAAGATAAAATCAGCACTTGCATTTCTGCTCTTGCTGATTTACTATTTTTCGATACCCCGAACTTTATTTAAAGAACCCTATTCAACCGTCATAGAAAGCAAAGAAGGAGAACTTCTCGGAGCTAAAATTGCTCGTGACGGACAATGGCGTTTTCCAGCGCAAGATAGCGTTCCGGATAAATTCAAAAAATGCATTGTTTATTTTGAAGATGAATACTTCTATAAACATCCAGGTTTTAATCCTGGTGCAATGATTAACGCTTTCAAGCAAAATAGAAAAGCAGGAAAAGTAGTCAGAGGAGGAAGCACATTGACGCAACAAGTTATTCGGTTATCCCGAAAAGGAAAAAACAGAACCTACTTCGAAAAAATATTAGAAATTATTCTTGCGACAAGATTGGAATTAGGTTATTCTAAAAATGAAATCCTCGAAATGTACGCAGCGCACGCTCCGTTTGGAGGAAACGTTGTTGGATTGGAAATGGCTTCATGGCGTTATTTTGGAGTTCAGTCGAATCAATTGTCGTGGGCGGAAAGTGCAGTTTTGGCTGTTTTGCCGAATGCACCCAGTTTAATTTATCCGGGAAAAAATCAAATTAAATTATTAAAAAAAAGAAACCGACTTTTATTAAAACTCCATCAAGAAGGTATAATCGACAAGCAGACGTATGAACTTTCAATAGAAGAGCCATTGCCTCAAAAACCGTATGATTTGCCCCAAATAGCACCGCATTTGCTTCAAAGAGTGGCTAAAAATGAAGAAGGAACAAGAGTAAAAACCACAATTGATTATGCATTACAAAACAGAGTCAATCAAATTGCGCGATATTATTACAATCAATACAAACAAAATGAAGTTCATAATCTGGCGATTTTGGTAATTGATGTTCAAAACAGAAATGTAATGAGTTATGTTGGAAATTCTCCAGCCGATGCAGATCACCAAAAAGATGTCGATATTATTGATGCGCCAAGAAGTACGGGAAGTATCTTAAAACCACTTTTGTACGGAGCCATGTTAGATGATGGCGAATTACTGCCCAATACTTTGATTGCGGATATTCCAACGCAGATTTCAGGTTATACACCGCAAAATTTCAATCTGACTTTTGATGGAGCTGTTCCAGCGCATCGTGCATTATCACGTTCGTTAAATATTCCAGCAGTTTTAATGTTGCAGGATTTCAGTGTAAACAAATTTTACGAAGAACTACAGAAATTCAAATTAAGAAATATTAATAAAACGCCCGATCATTATGGATTATCGCTGATTTTAGGGGGTGCAGAAAGTAATTTGTGGGATTTGTGCCGAACATATGCGAATCTTTCCTCTACAGTCAATTATTATACTAAAAATAAAGGGCAATACCGAACGAACGAATTTACAGAACTCAATTATAAAAACGATTTTAAGCCCGATTTTGGATCAGAAACGAACCAGAAGAATATTTTGGGTGCAGGTTCAATTTGGCTGACTTACAATGCAATGGAAGAAGTCAACAGACCAGAAGGAGACGAAGCTTGGAAGTTTTACGACAGTTCGCTTAAAATTGCTTGGAAAACAGGAACAAGTTTCGGAAATAGAGATGCGTGGGCCATTGGAACAAACTCCAGATATGTAGTGGGAGTTTGGGTTGGAAATGCAACAGGCGAGGGAAGACCAACGCTAACCGGAGTTACCAGCGCTGCGCCAATTTTATTTGATGTTTTTAATTTATTGCCAAGACAAAGGTGGTTTGATACACCATATAATGATTTGGCAGAGGTTGAGGTTTGTCGATTAAGCGGTTATTTGGCAAAAGATAATTGCCCGAAAATCAAACAATGGGTTCCTAAAAAAGGAAAATCGACTAAAGTTTGTCCGTATCATAAAACTGTTCATTTAGATAAAACAGAACAATTTCAGGTTAATAGCAGTTGTGAAAGTATAGATAATATTGTGACTAAAAATTGGTTTGTACTGCCACCAGTTATGGGGTGGTATTACAAAAGCCAGCATATAGAATATTTGCCTTTGCCTCCATTTAAAGAAGGATGCGAAGGAACGCAAACCACTACAATGGATTTTATTTATCCGAAAGCAAACAGTAAAATCTATTTAACTAAGGATTTTAATAGTAACGTACAGCCTGTAATTTTAAAAGTGGCGTATTCTGAAAGAGATAAAGAATTGTTTTGGTATGTTGATGATGTTTATAAAGCCACAACCAAAACGTTTCATGAATTGCCCATCACGCCAACTACAGGAACGCATTTTATTACAGTTGTTGATGCTTCTGGAAATGAAATCAGAAGAAAAATTGAAATAGTTAGAGAATAGTTTTTCCGCAACGAATTCACGAATTATTGCAAAAAAAAATCGTGAATTCGTGGCGGAAAAACTAAAAAAAGACACAAAAAAACCGCCAATCTTTCGAGAGGCGGTTTTTGTTTTTTATTCTGAAATAACATTTCCTTTGTTGTCGTAGAAATGGTATTCTAAGTACGTGTAAGCGTCACGAGGTATGATTTTCACCCACTTCTTATGTTCAAAAAACCATTTTGAACGTAATGATGGAAAACCTTTACTGAGGTATGCAGCCACAAACGGATGTGTGTTAAGCACAACTTTATTGTGGGTTTTTAAAAGTCTTTCTAAATCAGAGGTGATCTTGTCAATTATTAATATTGGTGCTTCAATTTCACCATTTACTTTATTTGGATCTTCTTCTCTAGTTTTTATATTTACTTCTGGTCTTACTCGCTGTCTTGTAATTTGGACCAAACCAAATTTACTCGGCGGTAATATTTTATGCTTTGCTTTATCGTCGCTCATTTCTTCTCGCAAGAAGTCGAACAAAACTTTCCTGTTTTCTGGATTAGACATATCGATAAAATCAACTACGATAATTCCACCCATATCTCGCAAGCGTAGTTGTCTTGCGATTTCTGCAGCGGCAATCATATTTACTTCCATGGCTGTATCTTCCTGGTTGGTTGCTTTGTTAGAACGGTTTCCGCTGTTTACGTCTATAACGTGAAGAGCTTCAGTGTGTTCTATGATAAGATAAGCACCTTTACTCATGGAAACAGTTCGGCCAAAAGAAGTTTTGATTTGTCTCTCTATATTGTATTTCTCGAAAATCGGAGTGTCATTTGATTGATAAAACTTAACAATCGATTGTTTTGAAGGCGCAATTTCTTGCAGATAATCCTTCGTTTGATGGTACAACTCTTCATCATCTATTTGAATACCGCTGAAGGTATCATTAAATACATCTCTTAATATTGAAGAAGCTCTGTTAAGCTCTCCTAATACTTTTGACGGATGATGAGCAGTTGGTAATTTTTTACACATTGCAGTCCATCTGCTAAGCAGGTTCTGCAAATCTTTTTCTAATTCGGCTGTATTTTTGCCTTCGGCTACTGTACGAACAATAACACCAAATCCTTTAGGTTTGATCGATAGAACAAGTTTTTTTAAACGGTCTTTTTCTTTCTTGTCTTCTATTTTTTGTGAAATAGAAACGCGGTCAGAAAACGGAACCAGAACGATAAATCTTCCTGCCAATGAAAGCTCAGCGCTTATCCTTGGGCCTTTGGTCGATATAGGTTCTTTTACAACTTGGACTAAGACAGATTGATTGGCACTTAAAATATCAGTAATGATGCCATCTTTGTCAATCTCTTTTTCAAACTGAAAGGTTTTTAGGGAGAAATCTTTTATTTTACCTGCGCTTACAAGTTTTATGAATTTCAGTTGGGAAGCTAAGTTTGGACCTAAATCATGATAATGTAAAAAAGCATCTTTTTCGAAGCCTACATTTACAAAAGCAGCATTAAGTCCAGCAACTGGTTTTCGTATTTTGGCAATAAAAATATCACCAACCTGAAAGTTGCTTGTCTCTTGTTCTTTGTGTAATTCAATTAGTTTTCCATCTTTTAATAAGGCAAAATCTACGGCTTCAGAACTAGATCTAATGATTAATTCTTTATTCACACTGTAAATTTTTATCTGTTTTTTCAGAAAATAGAATTAAGAGAAAAGAAAATAGACTTGTAAAAATCTAAAATCTGGAATCTAAAATCTAAAATCTTATCTACAGATGGATTAAACAATATTTTTAACAGGTATTTACCCGGAGGAGTTAGTTGCCAGTTTTCAGTGGCAGTAAGCAGTTTTATGCTGCAAACTTTAAACTGTGACTGAGACTATCAAACTCCAATTTCAATGAACTTTTAAAAAGAAAAAAGTAGTTTAAAACTACTTTTTCTTTTTGTGACGGTTAGCTCTCGCTCTTTTCTTACGTTTGTGAGTAGCTACCTTATGTCTCTTTCTTTTTTTACCACTTGGCATATCGTGTCTGATTTATGTTAATTAATATTATTTTGCTTCGTTGTTTGTTTTAACTCCTTCTACAAAAACTTTTGCAGGTTTAAACGCAGGAATGTTGTGTGCTGGAATTTTAATTGTAGTGTTTTTAGAAATGTTTCTTCCAGTTTTTTCAGCTCTAGTTTTAACGATAAAACTACCAAAACCTCTTAGGTAAACATTGTCTCCAGTCTCTAAAGAAGTTTTAACTTCTTCCATAAAAGTTTCTACTGTTGCTTGAACGTCTCCTTTTTCAAGACCTAGTTTCTCTGAAATCTTCGCTACGATATCTGCTTTCGTCATTTTCTTTCCTATTTTATTTTATAAATGGTGTACTATTTTTTTGAGTTTGCAAATATAGGAATTAAAAAAATAATTAATCAAGCTAATTCGTTAAATTTTAATTACATAAACATTTACTTTTGTATTCTAAGTATTTTCGAATGGATTTTTCTAACATATTGATAAAATGGTATTTACAAAACAAGCGTGATTTGCCATGGCGAAAAACGGTCGATCCGTACCAAATTTGGCTCTCAGAAATTATGCTTCAGCAGACAAGAGTTGCGCAAGGAATGCCGTATTTTTTTGCATTTACCAAGGAATTTCCTACTGTAAAAGATTTGGCAGATGCCTCAGAAGAGAAAGTTTTGAAACTTTGGCAGGGTTTGGGGTATTATTCGAGAGCTCGAAATCTTCATAAAACAGCTCAGTACATTGCATACGACTTAAATGGGGTTTTTCCGGATTCTTATAAAGAATTATTAAAACTTAAAGGAGTTGGAGAATATACAGCCGCTGCAATTGCCTCTTTCTCTTATAATGAATCGGTGCCTGTTGTTGATGGAAATGTCTTTCGGGTATTGTCTAGATATTTTGATGTAGAGTCTGATATTGCTCTTCCTGCAACTAAAAAAGAATTTACAGCTTTGGCTCAAGAATTAATGCCTAAAGATAATCCTGCAGTTTTTAATCAGGCTATAATGGAGTTTGGTGCGTTGCAATGTGTGCCTAAAAGTCCAGATTGTACGAATTGCGTATTTAATGACAGTTGTGCGGCATTACAAAAAGGAAAAGTCAATCAGCTTCCTGTTAAGTCCAAAAAAATAAAAATATCCAATCGTTTCTTTAATTATTTGATATTGGAAGATGTTAATGGTAATACTTTAATTCAAAAAAGAACGGCAAAAGGAATCTGGCATAATTTATATGAGTTTCCGCTTTTAGAAACACTATCGATTGCAGATTTTGAAACCGTTTCAAAAATAGCCAAAGAAGAAATGTTTAATCAATATACTATTATAGGTATAGAAGATTATAATGAATCTACGATTGTGCACAAGCTTTCGCATCAACACCTTCATATACAGTTTTGGAAAATTAGAGTGAAAGAAAAAATTGAAAATGGAGTAGATGCAGAAGAATTAAAAACATTTCCTTTTCCTATTGTAATTTACAATTTTATAGAAAAGCAAGAAATAAATTGCTAAAAAAATGTATCTTTGGTAGAAATACCACCAAAAACTATGAACGGAACATTAAATAAAGTGATGCTTATTGGCCATTTAGGCGATGATGTGAAGATGCATTATTTTGATGGAGGAAACTGCATCGGGCGTTTTCAGCTGGCTACCAATGAGGTATACATCAATAAAACGACCAATGAAAAAATAACTTCCACAGAATGGCATAATTTGGTTGTTAGAAACAAAGCAGCAGAAATTTGCGAAAAATATCTCTCTAAAGGAGATAAAATATATGTCGAGGGAAGAATCAAATCTCGTCAATGGCAAGCCGAAGACGGGACTACAAAATATACGACAGAAATTCAGGTTACAGAATTTACTTTTCTGACTACCAAAAAAGAAACTGCACATACCAAACAAAATCAAGAGGCAGAACCAACAAAAAATACTAACTTTGATGCTCCTAATGAAGGGCTTCCAATTAATGATCTGCCTTTCTAAGACATGTTTAACTAATTTTATGCAATTTGGACCCAGAGCCCAGTTTACTTTTTTCTACCAATCTTGACGCCAATTTAATTATTGGTTTCGTCGGAATATTTATTTTGTTATTTCTTTCAGCTATAGTTTCAGGGGCTGAAGTTGCTCTCTTTTCTTTATCGCAGCAAGATATCGATGATACTTTAAATGATAATCTTGCAAAAGGTAAAATTATTTCCAATTTATTAGATAAACCTAAAAAGCTTTTGGCAACATTACTCGTTGCAAATAACTTTTTTAACATTGGTGTGGTTATTCTGTTTGCTTACATGGGGCAGAATATTTTTGCTAGTGTAAGTTCGCCAGCTTTCAAATTTACGCTCGAAGTTGTTTTGGTTACTTTTCTAATCTTATTGTTTGGCGAAGTGCTTCCAAAGGTTTATGCGAGTAGAAATAGTATTCGTTTTGCCAAACGTGTGGCTTATCCGTTGGCGTTTTTAGATAAAGTACTTTCTCCTATAAGTTTGCCAATGCGCGCTGTTACTATATATTTGCAGCATAAATTAGGGAAACAAAAAAATAATTTTTCAATCAATCAACTTTCTCAGGCGTTGGAATTGACCGATTCTGAAGGAACTTCAACAGAAGAACAAAAAATCTTGGAAGGAATTGTTTCTTTTGGAAATACTGATACAAAACAGGTAATGAGTCCGAGAATTGATATTTTTGCATTGGAAATATCAGAAACATTCGCTGAAATTTATCCAAAAATAATTGAAACAGGTTTTTCTAGAATTCCAGTTTATCGTGATAATATTGATCAAATAGAAGGAGTTCTTTTCGTAAAAGATTTACTGCCTCATATTGATAAGGAAGAATTTGATTGGGCGTCTTTGATTAGAGAAGCTTTCTTTGTTCCTGAGAATAAAAAGCTTGACAATCTTTTAAAGGACTTTCAAAGTTTAAAAAGCCACTTAGCCATTGTAGTTGATGAGTATGGAGGGACTTCTGGATTGGTTTCTTTAGAAGATGTTATTGAGGAAATAGTTGGAGATATTAGCGACGAGTTTGATGATGAAAATTTAAACTTCTCGCAAATTGATGATAATAATTTTCTTTTTGAAGGAAAGATAAATCTTAAAGATTTCTACAGAATTGTAGATGTTGATGAGGATGTTTTTGAGTCTCATAAAGGAGAAGCAGAAACATTGGCTGGATTTATCTTGGAAATTTTAGGTAATTTTCCGAAAAAAGATCAAAAAGTGCCTTTCGAAAACTGTGTATTTACAGTCGAAACAGTTGATAAAAAGCGCGTAAAACAAATAAAAGTAACAATAAATAAAAATGTTTAATAGAATACTTTCAATAGCAGCAATTTTACTTGCTTTAACGGTTATAAGCTGTAAAAATGATGTCTTGCCAAAGCCAACAAGTTTTTTACGATTAGATTATCCAGAAGCGAAATATGTAAATTTTGAGAATACTTGTCCGTTTGCTTTTGAAATGAATGAAGATGCTATTATTAAAGGTGAAAAAGAATGCAGTTTTGCAATCACGTATCCAAAAATGAAAGCAACAATTTATTTGACTTATAAGCCTGTAAACGGTAATATTGATAAATTACTACGTGATGCCCAAAAATTAACGTACGAACATGTAATTAAGGCAGATGATATTTTAGAACAACCGTATTTAAACCCACAAAAAAAGGTTTACGGAATGTTTTATCAAGTTGATGGAAATGCAGCGACAAATTCTCAGTTTTACGTTACCGACAGTACAAAACACTTTTTAATTGGTTCGATGTATTTTTACGCAAAACCAAACTTTGACTCCATTATGCCTGCCGCGAGTTATGTTAAAAACGATATGCAGCGTTTGATGGAAACGTTGAAATGGAAATAAAGAAAAAAGAGATCCAAATTTGGATCTCTTTTTTTATGATAAATCTAAGGAAAGGATGGATGTGTTGAAAGGTATGGGAAAGAAGTTTAAGCTAAAATTTAGCAACTTGTAGGTGTATAAAAAACAAAGAATTTCTCAACTGTCTTGCTTGTTCTGCTATTTTTTGCTTTAATTTTATAAATGTACCTAGTAGTGAAAAAATTGGTATTAATTTTATCTAAAGATTTAATATTTCTGACTTCATTTAACCATTCAGATCCACAATGCTTCTCAACAGCAATTTTGAGTTCGTCTATAGTAAAGGATATTGGATTGTTTGTTTTATCATTAATAATGGGAAATTGTAAATCTTTTCTGTTGACTTCTAATTTTGTCCATTCTGATAAGTGATTTTTCCAGTCTTCTAAAATGCACAATGGTTGTTCGAGTTCTTGTTTGGAATATATCCCTACTTTTGTCTCAAATTGTCCAAACAATTCTATTTCATCAAATTCAGGTTGATCGATTTTGAATGGTCTTTCCAGTAAATAACCAGGGTCTAGATAAAAGACGGCTGTATCATTTTTGGTTTCGTAAATATTATCATTTATGTGTTCGTCTTTCCAGCTTGTATCAAAATCTTTCATTGAAATCGATAAATCTGAAAATTGAATTTGGATATCTTCTTTTGAGTTGTTTTTTCTTTCTGTAATGGATTTTAGATTTTCTTTTTTGGCTATAGTCTCTTTTTTATTTGGTTTTTCTTTTTGTGTCTTTGTTTTTTCATTACAAGAAAATAACAACATGCATGTTATTAGAATTGGAAAAGTAATTTTCATGAACTAAATCTGTTTGAATGATGTTTCTATATTAATGAATCGTTCGCTTTGTAACAAATATAAATTAAAAAGGCGTTCAAATTTGAACGCCTTTTTTTGTCTTGAATTCGAGTTAAGATTTAAAATTCGAAACTTTATATGTTTTTCCGTCTCCTGTTTCTTGAACTACTTTTGTTAAAGATTCAGGATTTTGGATTGTTTTGTCGAAACTTACTGTTGCTGTTTTCTTGTCAAAATCGACTGTTGCTTTGTCAACTCCGTCAAGATTTGCTAATTCTTCTTCGATTGTTTTAGCACATCCCATAGCGCAAGTCATTCCTTCAATTTGGAAACTTGCTGTTTGAAGATTTTCGGCAGCAATTGGTTTGTGTTCTTTTGGAGTAGTTTTTTCGGCATTTACAACTTCAAGACTTTTGTCTTCTGCCTTTTTACAACCAACAAATACTAAACCAGCAATTGTTGCGGCGATTAAGATTTTTGAAATTTTCATTATATATAAATTTTAAATTGCGAATTACTTTCCTGCAAAATTAATAAAAAGAGCGCGCTCAGTTCGTAAAATAATTACAAATTTGCAGTAAATTACAATTTATGGATACAAAACAGTCAAAGTGGATTTACCTAACGATTCTTTCTCTTATTTGGGGGAGTTCTTTTATTTTAATAAAAAAAGGACTAATTGGCTTGACTGCTATTCAAGTAGGATCGTTCCGAATTATTTTTGCAGCGCTTTTTCTGTTGATTTTTGGTTTTAATAGCTTAAAGAAAATCTCTAAACGCCAGTGGAAATATGTTGCGATCACTTCGTTTTTCGGAACTTTTATGCCTGCTTATCTTTTTGCAATTGCCGAAACTCAGGTAAATAGTTCAATTGTAGCCATTTTAAACTCGCTGACGCCTTTAAATACTTTAGTTTTAGGAATTATAGCTTTCGGAATTCAGTTTCAAAAAAGACAAGTTTTAGGTGTTTTCGTTGGTCTTGTAGGTTGTCTTCTTTTGGTTTTAAGTGGCGATTCTTCTTCAGGAAGTCAAAACTATATTTATATTTTGGTGGTTGTTATTGCGACCTTAAGTTATGCGATCAATGTAAATCTGATTAAAAAATATTTGCATGATTTGAATTCGGTTAGTATTACAACCGGAAATTTTGCAGTTTTATTTTTGCCAGCATTGATTATTTTAAGTACAACTGATATCAATCAGAAAATACATTTGGTAGAAACGCAACATTCTATATTTTTTGTAATGATATTAGGTGTTCTGGGAACCGGAATAGCCAACATTCTTTTCTTTAAATTGATTCAAATGTCATCGCCTGTGTTTGCAACATCGGTAACATATTTGATTCCAATTGTTGCTTTTTTCTGGGGATTATTGGATAATGAATTTTTAACGCCAATTCAATCGATTGGAGCATTCGTTATTTTGATTGGAGTTTATTTATCGGCGAAAAAGTGATTTTTTGGTTATGAGTTATGAGTTATAAGTTATAAGTTATTTGTGAAATAGTTTTCTGCTTTGCTTGGTCTTACATACTTTATAAAAAAGCTTTGTCAAAGTTCAAAACTTTGACAAAGCCTTAGAATCTTAGAAACTTAGCACCTCAGTACCTTAGTTATCTTATATTAAAGAAAATCTTTCTCAGAAACTCCTTCGTTGATTTTTACATCAGACATTTTAATATCCAATTCAAAACCAACATTCTGAACTAAATTAAAAGGAACTTTAACACCTTTTACTTCTTTGTAATCATTGAAATTGGTGATTTGTTCTGCTGATTTTCCGCCCTGTTCACGAACTTTTGATTCAGCGGTTTTTAGGCCTGATTTCACATCGTAATAATAGGTTGTTTTGCCGTCTTTGATAACATAAGCATCGCTTCCGTTGATTGGTGCAATTCCATCTACTTTTAAATCGGTTCTTTTTGCCAGTTGTAATTCTTCAAAAGGAGCTGCGTTGGCTTTCATTTCAGCTAAATCGTCGCCTTCAAGGTTTTTTCTTTGTCCTTGTTGTTCTACATAAGCGCCTTTTTCGTTAACTACCTGTTTCATTAAAGTCATTGTTCCCATTGAAAGAGAAACCATCATTTTTCCTTTTGCATCTGATTTAGAAATAAAAGTTAATGGAGTAGGAGCTTGTGGTATAGAAGTCGTTCCATTCATAAAAAGTGTTTTTACAGAACTAACCGCTTTTTCTCCGCCAATTGCTTTAATGTAATTTTCAAAAACAGTTTTAGCTGTAAGATCTTTTGGAGCTTCTTTTTTTGTTGAAGGTTTTTCAGTAGGATTTCCATATTTGTCGAAATACGAAATCGGAATTTGTAGTTTTTCTAAACCTGAAATTACATCAGATCCTTTTCCAACAATAACAATTCGCATATTATCTAATAGGAAATATTTGTTTGCTACGCGGTAAATGTCATCTGCGGTAACATTGTTGATCGTTTGAATGTATTTTTCGTAGAAATCAGCTGGAAGTTTTTCTGTTTCAATGTTCAAAGCATAACGTGCAACAGCCTGAGGTTTTTCAACCTGCATAACAAATCTTCCAATATAACCAGCTTTTACGTTTCTTAAAACTTCAGGATCGACTCTTTCAGTACGAATTCTTTTGATTTCTTTAATGAATTGCACAACAGCACTATCTGTAACAGTATTTCTAACTGCCGAAGAAGCTTTGAATTTAGTTACATATTTTCCGCTTCCAATACTTGAATTTGCGCCATAAGTCCATGCGTGTTGTTCGCGCAAGTTCATGTTTAAATAGCTGTTGAAATCACCTCCTAAAATTTGATTTGCAATAACAGCAGGGAAAAAATCTGGATCACTCATTTTTAAATTCACAGTATTTACCAGTGAAATTTCAGACTGAACTGCATTTGGAACATCTACAAAATCAATTTGTAATTTTGAAGGATTAATAGGATCAGGATAAATGTTTTTTGGTGCTGCTTGTTTTTTCCATCCGCTAAATAGTTTTTCTACAGCTTTTTTTACGTCTTTAAACTTTACATCTCCAATAACTACTAAATAAGCATTTTCTGGAACGAAATAAGTTTTGTAATTGTTTTGAATATCTTCTAACGTAACATTTTTTACAGTTTCTTCAGAAAGATATTCGCCAGTTGGATGATTTTTTCCAAAAGCTAAAACATCAACAACTCTATTTGAAATCGCTGGAACGCTTTTTTCGTCTGCTTTAAGTCCTTCTAAAAGTTTTGCTTTTTCTTTGTCAAATTCTGTTTGTGTGAAATTTGGCTGTAAAGCACCTTCGGCTAAAAGTTCTAAAACACGTCCAGAATATTTGGATAATGAACTCGCATAAGCGCCCTGAGAAGTGAAATTGATATTAGCTCCATAAAAGTCAATTTCTTCATTAAAAGCTTCTTTGGTTGTTTTTTTAGTCCCGTTTCCAATCAAACTGCTTGTTAATTCGTCAACTCCTTTTTTATTGCCTTCAGTAAATGGTGCGTTGTCTAAAGTAAGTGTAAAACTTACTCGAGGCAATTTATGGTTTTCAACAATCAAAACTTTCATTCCGTTTGCTAAAACAAAGGTCTGTGGTTTTTTGATGTTGACTACTGGGGCGTTACCTGGTTTAGGTTGTGGACGATCTTGTGCTTGCATAATTCCAGTTAGGAATAAAAGGATTAAAAAAGTATATATTTTTTTCATGATTCGATATTCTTAGTTTTGAGATTTAGGCGTCGGAATATAATCTAAAATTAAGCGCTGATTAGGATTTAAATACTTCTTGGCAACTTCCCTAATTTCTTCTCTTGTTATAGAGTGGTAAATGTCGATTTCGGTATTGATCAAATTTACATCGCCATAAAGTAAATAGTAAGACGCAAGATTTTCTGCAATTCCTTCTACGCTAGAATTTGCATTTACATAATTGTTATCGAATTTGTTTTGTAATTTCTCATAATCTTTTTCAGAAATAAGATCGGTTTGAATTTTTACTATTTCTTCGTCTATTTCTTTTAAAATATCGGCAGTTGTGTTTGGAGCCATTGGTAGACCATATAAAATATACGTTCCATAATCTTCCTGACTGAATCCTACGGCGCCAATTTGCAGGGCCATTTTTTTGTCATCAACTATTTTCTTGTAAAGTTTAGAACTTTTTCCATCACTTAAATAAGAAGAAATTAAATCTAAAACTCTAGCGTCTCTGGTTTTCATTGAAGGCGTTCTATATGAAGCAACAATCATTGGAATCTGAATATTCGGATCTTCATAAGTCGCTTTAATTGGCTGCGTGATTGGATCTTCTACAAAAGTTTGTTTTTTAACTTCTTCACCTCTCGGAATCGGTCCAAAATATTTCTGAATCCATTCTTTGGTTTTGGCTTTTTCAAAATCTCCTGCAACTACTAAAACAGCATTGTTTGGAGTATAGAATTTTTTATTGAAAGCTTGAAATTCTTCTAAAGTTGCGGCATCCAAATCTTGCATAGAACCAATTGTAGTCCATCTGTAAGGATGTTTTTTGAACATGTTCTTTTTAACTTCCGAAAGAATATTTCCGTACGGCTGGTTGTCGTAACGCATTCTTTTTTCTTCCTTAACTACTTCGTTTTGGGTGTCAACACCAATTTTATTAATAATAGGATGCATTAATCTTTCAGATTCCATCCATAAACCAAGTTCTAGACTGTTGGAAGGAAAAACTTCATAATAATAGGTTCTGTCATCAGATGTGTTGGCGTTATTAACTCCTCCATTTGCGGTAACGATTTTCATCCATTCGCCACGTTTGATATTTTGGGTTCCTTCAAATAATAGGTGTTCAAAAAAGTGAGCGAATCCAGTTCTGTCCGGGCGTTCATCTTTTGATCCAACATGATACATTACCGATGTAATAACAACAGGAGCAGAAGGGTCGTTGTGTAAAATAACATGAAGACCGTTATCTAAATTGTATTCTTCAAAAGCTACTTTTTGAGCATGAGCTACTCCGCCAAGCATTAATGCAGCACTTAACATCATTATTGATTTTTTCATAAAGATTAATAATTTTATATATCAAACAAGAGTAGGTACACAAGAGTTGATTTTAGTTACATCAAAAATAGTTTTTTTTAATTATCAATAACAGATTTGTTTACAATTACATGATATTTTAACAATCTTTTACTTTAAATAAATGCGTTTTTGGTTTTAAAAATGCTTGATATACAGTGTTTTTTGCGAATGAAATATTTTTGCTTTTAGGGATTGCACAGTAAATTTTTAGTTGTATATTTGCAACCTTAAAAATCAATAAATCAATTTGGTATGTATGCAATCGTAGAGATAGCAGGGCAACAATTTAAAGTAAGCAAAGACTTAAAGGTTTATGTTCACCGTTTAGCTAACGAAGAAGGTTCAAAAGTTTCTTTTGACAAAGTTCTTTTATTAGATGACAATGGAAATGTAACTTTAGGCGCCCCAGCTATAGAAGGTGCTTCAGTAGAAGCTAAAGTGTTACAACACTTAAAAGGTGATAAAGTTATCGTTTTCAAAAAGAAAAGAAGAAAAGGATACAAAAAAAGAAATGGTCACAGACAATATCTTACACAAATTGTAATTGAAGGTATTACTGCAGCAGGAGGAACTAAAAAAGCAGCAACTAAAAAAGCAGTTGTAGCAGAAGAAGCAGCTACTGAAGAAGTAGAAGCTCCAAAAGCAAAAAAAGCAGCTCCAAAAGCAAAAAAAGAAGCTACTAAAGAATAATAACAATATTTAAACTCATACGTCATGGCTCACAAGAAAGGTGTCGGTAGTTCGAAGAATGGTAGAGAATCAGAATCAAAACGTCTAGGCGTTAAGATTTATGGTGGTCAAGCTGCTATTGCTGGGAACATCATCGTTAGACAAAGAGGTTCAAAACACAATCCAGGTGAAAACGTTTACATCAGTAAAGATCATACTTTGCATGCTAAAGTTGCTGGAGTTGTTAAGTTCCAAAAGAAAAGAGATAACAAATCTTATGTATCTATTATCCCATTCGAGGCATAATAATCATAGATTACTTTTTATAAAAAACCCGTTCAGAAATGATCGGGTTTTTTGTTTTTATATTTTTAGAAAGACTTTAAAAACTTATATTTACTTTTTGCATTTGTTTTTATGTCTTAAATATTAAAAGTTGAAAAAAATAATACTACTTATACTGCTGTGCTGTTTCAGTACGTATGCAAAAGCTGTTTCAGATAATACTAACAATTATTTGAATTCGTTAAGTGAGGAACAAAAAAGCGTTTTGTATGAATTGGCGGTTCTTAAAAAGAATGGTTTTGAAACAGAACAATTCTGGCTGAAACATAAAAATCAATTTCCACAATTTGATGATAAAGTGAGAAATGAACTGGCCTCGCAAGTTTATGCTCATTCTCATATTGTATATACTCCGCCTAAAAATTCATCTATTCAGTTCTGGATAGAAGCACAATCGCTAACCAATTGGATGTTTTACTTGTCTGCGTTTATTGCTATTTGTGCTATTATTGCTTTGTTTAAAAGATATTGGAATTTGCTGATTGATTTCATAATTAAACATTTTACACCTTTGTTCAGGTATTTGTTTTCGCCAATTTTATTGACTTATGAATTGTTGGTCATCAGTGTTCTTTTTATTTATTATGGGGTTTCTGTTGAAGAATTTGTGCTGCGCACAGTCCTTATTCATGTCGGATTGTGTTTGTTGTGGAGTCAAACAACAGCTGTTTTTGCCAGAGAATATCTAATGAAGCGATATATTTTTAAGATAGAGAATAATTTTTGGGGAGAAAATCCGTGGGAGGCTGTTAAAACAATTTGTTTGCCTGCATTATGTCTTACCCTTGCACTTTTGTACGTATTGTATAAAGTTCCTCAGGATGTTTTTTATAACTATGAAATCGTACTTTCAGGAATTGCGGCAATTTATGCTTTGCCTTTCTGGCGTGTTCTTGAAAAATATTTATATCCGGTTTTGTTGCCTTTTAAATCTGATAATAGGGAAAGAAGTATAAATTCTTTGGCCGGTTGTACAGTAGTTGCTCTAATTGTGGTCATTGCGCTTATTTTTCAAAATAATTCTCTTTTGTATAATGTCATCTCGGCGTTACTAGTTTTGTTGTTAATATCGTTTCTGATTTTGTCTTCAAAGTTTAATTATAGGTACCATTTTGGGAATTATTATTATCTGCAATTTATAATAATGCTTTTCTTAGGTCTGATTTTCGGGTATGGTTTTAAGCATCATTTTAATGAGATTGTGTGGTTTTCGTTGTTAGGCACAAGTACTTATATTATGATAAAATACTTTGAGATTTTTTCATTCTTCTCAGATTGGAAAAGAGGAAAAGCTTGGGCTTGGAAACTGCTTGGGGCAGCTTTATTACTGTGGTTGTTAGCTAAAGGGATTTTATATGTTTCTAAGGTAATATTCATTCTGAACCCAACATTCTAAAAAGAAAAAACCTTTGTCAAAGTTCAAAACTTTGACAAAGGTCAATATGATAAAGATTGGAATTTGGAATTTTTAAAATTGAAATTTAATTATCCGTATCCTTAGTTTCTTCTAAATCCTCAGTCTTACGTCCTACTTTTACTTTTGGATTATCTTGGGTTCCTGTAACGGTTAATGGAATTCCAAAAATTCCGAAAGGAGGTAATCCTAAACGCATTTTTAGATTTAATCTTCCGTCAAGGCTTGATGTTCCTTCGATTCTTGGTCTAAAACCTGCAAACTTAAATTTAAAGCGTTCTACAGTTATAATATTGTTTTTAACCGTGGTTTTAATATCAACTTTTGAAAGATCTGGGTTTTTCATCGATTCCGAATTGGTTTGTTTGCTTACGGCATTAAACATTTTCAAACCTCTTACTTTCACATCTTTTACAGAAAGAACCCCGCCTCCAGCAAGTGAAGGATAAACAGGTTCCATATTTCCGTTTAAACGACCTTTTAATTGGTAATCTAAAGAAACAATTCCTTGTGCTTTTTCTGCTGCACTTGCCATTTTTCTAAAAACTTCTATTTCGTTATAAGCTCTTTTAATGTCAAAATCAGCCGCTTTGATTGAATAGTCAAAATTAGCTTTTTGAGGAGTTACAGCCTGATAATTGGCATTCATAGAAACCTTGCAGCCAATTAAATCAAAACCAGTATTCTGCATGGTTAATTTTCCATTTTTCATGCTTAGATTTCCAGTTGCATTTTGCAGATTTAATTTGTCAAAATTTACTTTTTGCGCATTTGCTAGCAATTGTAAATTCAAGTTTGTTGGAACAATAATAACGCCTGTTTGTTTATTGTCGGTTGGTTTTGCTTCTGGTTTCGGTGCGTTGTTTTGTGTCACAGAAGCATTAGGATTTGTGCTAGACATAAATTCGTCAACATTGATATATCGCGCCGTAACTTTAAAAGAACCTCTTAAAACGCCTGTATTCGTCGTAACATAATTGATTACGTTTTGTAAATAACCGTTCATTTTAAAATCAGATTGTCCGTAAGCAGCCAAGAAATTATTGAAAGACATTTTATCCTGATTGATTTTGAAAATTCCTTCTTTAATGATGAATTTTTGTGGAAGATATTCAGAAGCAATTCCGATATTTCTTAATTCAAGAGTTCCTTTATTGTTCAATTTGCTGTAGTTTCCTTTTTCAGCGTCACTTTGTTTTCCTTTTAAAGCTAAATCAGCTTTGATGAAACCATCTAAATCAAGACCTTTTTGCGAGAAAACTTTATAAATTTTATTTACGTCCAATTCGCCTTTTGCTTTTACATCATAATTTAAATCATCAAAATTGCTCAAATCAGCTTGTACGAAAACTGGTTTTCCTTCAAAAGTAAATTGAGTTGGTTTTAAGCTTACTTGTAAATCCTGAAAAGTTCCTTTTTGGTTTTCAATCTTAGATTTAATGGTAATGTTTGTAATTGGATTTGGATAATAAGGTGTTTTTAAATATCCGTTTTCTAAATCAACTACACCGTTTGTAACAGGAAAACGTTTGTTTTTCTGGTCGAATATTCCGTTTGCTTTTAAATCTCCAGTCAAAGCTCCTTTTAATTCAATATCAGGAATTCCGAGTGCTTTAGTCAATTTTTCAAGATCAATTTTTGCTTTAAAATCAGCATTAATATCTGGTGTATTAATTCCCTTAACCAAAAACTTAGATTTCAAATAATCCTGATTGATGTTTAAAGCCAAGTTTTTAGCATCAACAATTACTAAATCTGGATTTAGCGACGGAACTGTTGTTTTGATATCTAAATTTAAATTGGATACAGGAAATGCACTTTTCTGATAATTCACAAATCCGTCTTTTATTTTTACATCCAAATTCAGATCTGGTGCCAAGTTTTGCGAAGTAATATATTTTCCTTTCAAAGTAAAAAGAAGATCTGTTTTTCCTTTTAGCTCTGTTTGAGAAAGCCAAGTAATGTATTTTGGCGGAAACGCTGTGAAGACATCATATAGTTCGCTATTGTCAGATTTAATAACAAAATCCATATTATAGCCATCCTTCAAAATATCAAATTTCCCTTTAAAATCAACCAAAAGCTGATTGATTTTTAAGTTGTTTTGTTGAAAGAAAAAAGAAAGCGAGTTGATGTTTACTTTAGTAATCAAATCGGCATCAATCTTTTTGTTCATTAAATAAGGCTCATCTTCATAAACAATATTTAATTTTTCAATTTTAGCTTTTGAATATAAATCGAATACGGCTTTATTCAAATCTCCTTTTCCTAAATAGTTAAAGCCAAAAGCATCAAAATGAACTTTTGTCGATTTGTCATCGTAAACAATTTTACTATTTAAAATCTCAATTCGTTCTAATTTTAAGGCCGTATCAGAACTGTCTTTGGATTGTGAAGCTTGTTCTTGAGATTTATAAATGTTGTAATTAGCTTCTCCATTCGGATTCACTTTTACATTAATAAAAGAATCGGATAAATAAATCTGGTCAATTTTTACCGATTTACTAAAGATCAAACTCGCTACATTTATTCCGAAAGAAACCTCTTTGGCAGTGATGAATTTTTCGTTTTTATAAGGAGCAGAACCATTTAAACTTAAATTGTCTAAGGTTAAAGTAAGCGAAGGGAAATGACGAAAAAAAGAAACGGAAACATCAGAATAATTCAATTCTGCGCTCAATCTTTCGTTAGCGGTTTTTTTGATCTGCTCTTTTATTTGATCTTCAAAAACGATAGGCGTTAAAAATAATAATCCTAAAATAACAGCGAAAGTTATTCCGAAATACTTCGCAATTTTAAATACGATTGATCTGGATTTACTTTTTTGCATAACGAGTTGTGTGGTATTTAGATGTAAAAACTATAGAAAAAAGAGCGTAATTTATCCGTGAACGGTTTCGTTTTTACCATAATTGGTAATAATAGAACCTTCATATTCAATCCATTCTTTCCATCGTTTATCGATGTCGATATTGTCTTGATATTTTCTAGCAAAACCTAAAAATGTAGTGTAATGTCCAGCTTCAGAAATCATTAAATCGCGATAGAATTTTGCTAAATCCTGATCTTGAATGTTTTCAGAAAGTACTTTAAAGCGTTCGCAACTTCTAGCTTCGATCATCGCAGAAAACAGTAAGCGATCGCAAAGTGCATCACGTCGACTTCCGTCTTTTTTCATGAATTTAAAAAGCTCATTTACGTAATGATCTTTTCTTTCGCGACCTAAAGTAAGTCCGCGTTGTTTTATAATGTTGTGAACCATCTGAAAATGCTCTAGTTCTTCTCGTGCAATTTCAAGCATTTCGGTTACTAATTCTTCTAATTCAGAGTTATACGTTACGATACTGATCGCGTTTGAAGCGGCTTTTTGCTCGCACCAAGCATGATCCGTTAAAATTTCTTCGATATTCGATTCCACGATATTTACCCAACGAGGGTCTGTAGCTAATTTTAATCCCAACATAATTTCCAGAATTTAGTTCTGCAAAATTAGTGTTTTTTTATGACCAAAAATCAGGAAATATCGTGGTATTAAGCTTAAAAAAGCATTATTTTGTATGTTCAAAAAAAATGCAATGAATCAGATAAAAAAACTTTTAATTATTGGGTTTGTCTGGCCTGAACCAAATTCTTCTGCAGCGGGCGGAAGAATGATGCAATTGATTTCGATTTTTAAGCAAAACGGATTCGAAGTTACTTTTGCCAGTGCTGCGCAAGACAGTGATTTTATGGTTGATTTGTCTGAGTTTGGCGTAATCAAAAAAAGCATCGAGCTTAATTCTTCGAGTTTCGATGATTTTGTTTTAGAATTAAATCCAGATGTTGTTTTGTTTGATCGTTTTATGATTGAAGAACAATTCGGCTGGCGAGTAATCGAAAAATGTCCAAATGCCATTCGAATTTTAGATACAGAAGATTTGCATTGTTTGAGGACAGCAAGACAAAAAGCCTTCAAAGAAAGCAGAACTTTTGAACTTTTTGATTTATTGTCTGAAGAAGTAGCAAAACGAGAAATCGCAAGTATTTTAAGATGTGATTTGTCTCTAATTATTTCTGAATTCGAAATGAATATTCTAAAAGAGGTTTTCAGAATTAATGAAGATTTACTGTTTTATCTTCCGTTTTTGGTTGATGAAATGAAAGAAGAAGAACTTTTAAAATTACCTTCTTTTGAGGAAAGAAAAAACTTTGTGTTCATCGGAAACTTTCTTCATGAACCCAATTGGAATACCGTTCAGCATTTAAAAGAAGCAATCTGGCCTTTGATAAGAAAGGATTTTCCAGAAGCTGTTTTAGAAGTTTATGGAGCATATCCTTCTCAAAAAGTATTGCAATTGCATCAGCCTAAAAATGGTTTTTACATCAAAGGAAGGGCAGAAGACGCCAATGAAATTGTAAAAAAAGCAAGAATTGTTTTAGCGCCAATTCGTTTTGGAGCAGGATTAAAAGGTAAATTATTAGAAGCCATGCAATGCGGAACGCCAAGTATAACAACTTCGATTGGTTCTGAAGCAATGCATGAAAATTTACCTTGGAACGGTTTCATCGAAGATAATCCAGCCGAATTTGCTAAAAAAGCAATTGCACTTTATCAAGAAGAAAATCTTTGGAAACAATCTCAAAAAAACGGAATCGAAATCATCAATAAATGTTATCAAAAAAGCACTTATTCCGAGAAATTGATTGCATTGACAAATTCATTTTTGGCAGATTCCAAAAATCATCGTCTGCATAATTTTATGGGCAATTTATTGCAACACCACGCATTTAAAAGTACCATGTACATGTCAAAATGGATTGAAGCGAAGAATAGGTAATCAGTCACAGTCACAGTCACAGTTTGCAGTAACTAGTGACTGCGACTGAAAACTGCGACTGAAAACTAATCTAAGCTTCCATTTTTCCAAAGCCTACTGTTTCACGATAAATTTGTGGCGAAACATCGGCATTGGTTTTGAAGAAACGACTGAAATAATGTTCGTCGTCATAACCTAATTCGTAGGCGATTTCTTTGACTGTTTTGTTGGTCAGGTATAATTCTCTTTTGGCTTCAATAATAATGCGTTCCGAAATCAAATCGGTCAAGGTTTTATTGAAATAATTCTTAGATAATTTGGCTAAAGCTTTTGGCGAAATATTCAGTAAATCAGCATAATTTCCAGCTGAATGTTTGGTTTTAAAATTCAGTTCGATTGCGTCTTTTAGATTTTGAAGAATAATAGGTTCTTTGGTATCAGGAACCGATTTCATTTCTTCTAATTGCTCCGTTTTTAATCTTGAAGCTGTAATTAAAAAGATTTTCAAATACGAAATAAGCAATTCGTATTGCGCTAATTCTGCATTCTGAATCTCCGTTTTCATTTGATCAATAACCATATTAAAAGTCAATGCGGCTTGTTCCGTAACTTTCACATAAGGAGGCTGATAAATGTTATTGAATAAAACGCCATTGCAAGAAACCTCTTTCTGGTGCATGTGAATACAATAAAAATCAGGATGAAAATGAATCGCAATTCCTTCAATTTCTTCATTTACGCAAAGCATAAACGGCTGATATGGAGAAAAGGCGAGAAGTGAGTTTTCTTCAAAATGATGTTCTGCAAAATCGGCTTTTACTTTGCCTTTTCCTTTGGTAACCCAAATCAAAGAATAATAATTATTTCGCTGTAAATGGTCAAAATGGCTGTTGTCATCAAAAGAAAGAATCTTAAAAGCCAAATTACCATTCTGCGGATTTGTTAAAGTGAAAACATTTTGCGAACTCATGATTTATTTCATTTTTGGAAATATAAAGATAGCTCTCAAATAAATTCGGAGCTATCTTTATACATTGTTTTTTGTTATTGTGAAAGTGCTGTTTAATTATACTGCAGGAAAATCAATTTCAGTATTCGCTAAATTGTTGAAGTAGTTTGTTAATACGTTCAAAGCTGTATGTGCAACAGTTTCGGCAATTTCTGCATCAGAAACTCCAGCATTTTTAGCTTTGTTTACATCTTCGTCGTTTACCAAACCATTTTTGCTGATCAAAGTTTTAGCCAATTGCAAAATAGCTTCTGTTTTCGCGTCATCAGAATTTCCTGTTCTCGCTGCTTTTAAAACTGCTGGATCTGCTTTAACTAATTTCTCTCCAATAAAAGTGTGAGCTGCTAAACAGTAATCACATGAATTGCTTTCTGAAACTGCCAAGGCGATTAATTCACCTGTTTTTGCACTCAATTTTCCGTGGCTCAAAGCACCGCTTAAATTTAAGTATCCTTCCAAAACTGCTGGAGAATTCCCCATTGTTCTCATCATGTTCGGAACAACGCCTAATTTTGCTTGTACAGCGTTGAATAAATCTTTAGTTTTTCCTGTTACTTCTTCTGGGTTTAATGCTGTTAATCGTGTCATTTTATTTAATTTTTAAAGTTGTTATTTGTTGTTGTCTTTTGACATTACAAAGTTGCAACTATGACAGATTTTAGAACATGGAGGATTGACGCTATGTGATGGATAATTTTCCCTCTCTTTATTTTCAGGAGCTAATCCAGCTTTCCGCTTCAAGTCCTCGCACAAAAGCCTGATTTTTCTAAGCCATAAAACGAGCTTCCGTTGGTCGCTGTTTTCTGGCAAGAAAAATCAAGCTTTTGAGCTCCGGGCTTTCCACTTCAATCTGGGCTAGGGCACTCGTTTTTATAAGATGTTTTTTAGGAATAAAAATTCCAGAGGAATGAAATATTTATAGATTAATTGTCTAGGATATTTAAAAAAGCTCCAGCGGAGCGACATATTTATAATCGAGATAACTAGATGTGTCGCTCCGCTGGAGCTTTTTTTGAATTGAAATTAATTATTTCTATACATATTTCGTCCCGCTGGGACTTATCAATAATTTAAAAGAGGTTGTCTTCATAAAGACAACCTCTTTTAAATTATTTTTTTAGTTCTCAGTCTCATTTGTCAGTCGTAGTTTGTGAGATGAAAACTGTGACTGCGACTGAAAACTAAATACTATTTCAAAACACCTTCAACAGCCTGAATAGTCGTAGCATGATAACCAGACTTCGCTTTTTCAAAAACTTGTTTCGCCCACACTTTTCCTTCAGGAGTTTTAACCATTTCTTTATAAAGCATCATAACAGATCCAGTTCTGCTGATTCCAATTAAGAATTGCTCGATTGCAGGATAAGCTGGTTTGTATTGGTGAATTAATGCCTGAACAAACCACTGACGTTTAATGATAAAATTTCCACCTTTTGTAAAGTTGAATTCTTTGTCAATGGCATCCATTTCTGCAACAGTAATATCAGCAGGAAGATGGTCTATAAAATGCTGTTTCTCTGCAGTTGTGGTGATTTTTTTGCTTAATCCCGCAACACCAGTTTCTCTCCAGCTTTTTTGAATAGCGTCAATCGCATCAAAATCAGGAGAACTTACAGGAAGAATATTTGACGGAATTCCTGGTTTGTAAATCCAATCTTCTAATTTGATTTTATCTGCTAAAGCTTTGTCTCCTTTGATTAAATTTTCATTGATATATTTAACAAAATCTTCTGTTGTAATTGATTTGAATGCATGAGAATCAAAGTAGTTTTTAATAAACGGATCGAATTTTTCACGACCAACAGCATTTTCAATAACTCTTAAAAAAGCATAACCTTTTACGTAAGGAATCATACTAATTCCGTCATCAGGATTTCTTCCAGTCAAACTAACTTTTAATCTAGTGTCTGGACTTGTATCGCCATATTCAGTAACATTATCAACCAATTCTTTGTTGGTGATAACGTTTTGCATTTCAAATTCTTTCTTTCCAAAGATTGCTTCGCCAATTCTGTGTTCTACATAAGTTGTAAAACCTTCGTTTAACCAAATATCATCCCAAGTTGCGTTGGTAACTAAGTTTCCGCTCCAGCTGTGTCCTAATTCGTGTGCTAATAAACTTGTCAGCGAACGATCTCCTGCAATTACGCCAGGCGTTAAGAAAGTTAAGTTTGGATTTTCCATTCCGCCATAAGGGAAACTAGGCGGTAAAACCAAAACGTCGTAACGTCCCCAACGATATGGTCCGTATAATTTCTCAGCAGCATTAACCATTTTTCCAAGTTCAGCAAATTCGTATGCTGATTTCTTTAGCATTGATGGTTCTGCGTATACTCCCGTTCTGTTGTCAATAGCTTGAAATTCAATATCTCCAACTGCAATCGCCATTAAATAAGACGGAATTGCTTTGTCTTGTTTGAAAGTATAAATTCCAGTACCGTTTTTCTTCTGCGGATTTACAGCGCTCATTACAGCCAATAAATCTTTAGGAACCGTAACTGTTGCATTATAAGTAAAACGAATTCCAGGCGAGTCTTGACACGGAATCCAAGTACGAGACCAAACGCTTTCTCCTTGAGAGAATAAAAATGGTTTCTTTTTGTCTGCCGTTTGTTCCGGTTTTAACCATTGCAAAGCAACAGCGTCTTTAGTTGTGTTGTAGTAAATGTTTACTTTAGTTGTATTTGGTTCAATGGTAATATGAAGCGGTTTTCCGTGAAATTCAGTGTCTTTTCCAAGTTCGAATTTGGTTTCTTTTTCGTCGTTGCCTAAAGTTACTTTTGTAATTTCTAGTGTATTTTCGTCGAAAATAATTTCATTTCCTTTGCTGATATTGTCAATTGTCCAAGATGCTTTTCCTGAAATAGTTTGCGTATCAAAATCAACTTTAATGTCAAGGTCAAGATGTTTTGCAACAGCAAGTTCTGGTTTAGAATAACTGTGTTCATCGACAACGGCTGTTGTTTTTTCGGTTTGTTCTTTTTTCTGGCAGGCAATTGCTGTCAGAAACAAAGTTACAAGGATTAGTTTCTTCATATTATGAGGTATTGAATTTGAGGATGAAAATTAAATAAAAAATCCCGTTTTGAATAAACAAAACGGGATTTAATTATAAAATTAACAACGATTACGCCAACATTGTAACTGGACTTTCGATGTATTGTTTTAATGTTTGTAAGAACTGAGCTCCAGTTGCACCGTCAATAGTTCTGTGGTCACAAGCTAATGATAACATCATTGTGTTTCCAACTACGATTTGACCGTTTTTAACTACTGGTTTCTCAACAATTGCACCTACAGAAAGAATTGCAGAGTTTGGTTGGTTGATAATTGAATTAAATTCAGTGATACCAAACATTCCAAGGTTAGAAACTGTAAATGTGCTTCCTTCCATTTCTTGTGGTCCTAATTTTTTGTTTTTAGCTCTTCCAGCAAGATCTCTAACACTTCCGCCGATTTGAGATAAACTCATAGCATCTGTAAATTTCAATACAGGAACTACTAATCCGTCTTCAACAGCTACAGCAACACCAATGTTTACGTGGTGGTTGATGATGATAGCATCTTCTTTCCAAGTAGAGTTGATTTTTGGGTGTTTTTTCAATGCTAATGCACAAGCTTTGATTACCATATCGTTGAAAGATACTTTTGTGTCTGGAACGCTGTTGATAGCAGCTCTTGCTTGCATAGCTTCGTCCATGCTTACTTCAATCACTAAGTTGTAGTGAGGAGCAGTAAATAATGACTCAGATAAACGTTTAGCAATGATTTTACGCATTTGAGAGTTTTTGATCTCTTCTGTGTAAACTTCTCCAGCAGGAACAAATACTTTTGGAGCAGCAGCTTTATCTTCAGCTTTAGCAGCTGGCGCAGAAGCAGCAGTTTGTCCTTGTGCAGATGGAGTAAAGTTTTCGATATCGCTTTTCACGATACGACCGTTTTCTCCAGATCCTTTTACTTGAGATAATTGGATTCCTTTGTCAGAAGCGATTTTCTTAGCTAATGGTGAAGCTAAAATTCTTCCTCCGTTAGAATTGTCAGCTACAGTTTCAGTTGCTTTTTCAGCAGCTGGAGCAGCTTTTGTTTCTTCAGCAGCAGGAGCGCTTGCAGTTGCAGCACCTCCGGCAGTAAAGTTATCAGCAACTCCAGAAATATCAGTCCCTGCAGGTCCAATGATCGCTAATAAGCTGTCAACAGGAGCAGTACTTCCTTCTTGAATTCCGATGTATAATAATGTACCAGCATTGAAAGACTCAAACTCCATAGTAGCTTTGTCTGTTTCAATTTCAGCTAAGATATCACCTTCAGCAACAGTATCGCCCACTTTTTTCAACCAAGTTGCTACTGTACCTTCTGTCATTGTATCACTTAAACGAGGCATAGTTACAACTATAACTCCTTTTGGTAATTCAGCTGCTTTTGCAGGAGCAGCAGTTTCAGCTTCAGCAGCAGGAGCGTCCGCTTTTGGAGCTTCAGCAGCAGGAGCATCACCACCAGCTAAAAGAGCAGAAATATCTTCTCCTTCTTTACCAATGATTGCTAATAATGAATCAACAGGAGCAGTTTCTCCTTCTTGAATTCCGATATGTAAAAGAGTTCCTTCGTTAAAAGATTCGAACTCCATTGTTGCTTTGTCTGTTTCAATTTCAGCTAAGATATCTCCTTCGCTTACTTTATCGCCTACTTTTTTAAGCCAAGTCGCTACCGTTCCT
>NZ_DASWYK010000013.1:0-10043 GCF_036405015.1 Flavobacterium sp.
GGTAAAAAAATAATAAGAGAAGCTAATTTTTAAAGAAGAATAATTCTCAATATTCTTTAACCATATTTAAGAATTTAGAGTTTACCAACTTAGATAAACTCCCTTTTTTAGCAGTTCCTTGCCAATCCGATAATTTCCCGTTTACATAAATCTTTATTCCAAAGTCGCTTGAAGTTTCATAAAGGACATATTTTATAGTGCCACTGTTAAATTCTAGCTCATAATTTGCGTCTTGCTTTCGGAATTTAAAAATTGCTTTAGTGGCTTTTTCAGGATCTGATGGATATGCAAACGAAACAAATTTATATGCATCGTTTTGCTGAAATGCATAATATAAAACGCTTTTAGATTTAAATAAAATGATACGTCCTTTACCGTTTTTAGTGTCAAAAGCAACCACTTCGTCTAAGTTAGGTTCATAAACAGATAAAGATGAGAATGAAATCCAATTATTATCTTTTCGTTTTTTGCCTGTTATTGTCGAAAAAGGAGATGGACTATAACCATCTTCCTCAAAAGTGCATTCTTCTTTAGCCTCGATACCCGAAACGCTATAATAAGAACAAACATGAAGAGCAGCACCACCACTGCTTGAGGTTATAAGACGTTTGTTTTTAGAATCAATTTCAAATGAACCACCTCGTACACAAGAAGAATTGTAATATAAATCGCTAATACTTTTACTTAACACAAAAGAGTTTGACTTATTGATAAAGATATATGCTGTTGCCTGAGGCGTGTAACAACCTTCATCGTCATTTATCTCGTTATTAAAAATGATAATGTCGGCACGACCATCAAAATTGACATCACCTAAAATACGTATATTCGGTTCTAGGATACTTTTGAATACTGTGTTTTTGGCTATTTTGCTTATTGCTAATTTAGAAAGTTCGTTTTTGCCGTATTCGAGTACTGTTTTATTGGTTTGATTTTCTATAAGTTTATAATATTCATCTGTTTTTGAATCTTTGCTTTGTTTTACAAAATATAAAGTGTAGCCTTTCATGAAATCATTAATAACATAAGCTTTCTGGGCATTTGAGATATAGGTTTGTACAAATAGAAAAAAGATCAGGTACAGCTTTATTTTCATACGCTATTCAGGTAAGGTTTATGAGACTATTCGTCGTAAAAACTAAGTTCATCAAAGTCTTTAATTTCGGATAATTTCAGAAGTTTGGTTCTTTTAATTTTAGTTTCTGTTTTCTCGAATACTTCTTCACCGCTTTCTGCATTATGATTGGTATTTACGTTAGTGATCTTTTTTCTGGTAAGGAAATTTATGCTGGTTTCAACATCTATTACTGGGCCATTACTACTGCTGTTGTCAAATCCGATAAGGGCTAAATCGTTATCCTGAAGTCTGAACATATATTGCCAATAACCATATCTTCCGTGTGCGTAACTTACAAATAGTTTTCCTTTGGTAATTTCGACATCTAATTCAGGAGCATAATAAACACCGCCATCTTCATTTTCAGAAGAAAAACAACTTTCATTTTTCACAAACAGTTCGTAACCTTCTTTTTGGTTAAGAAGGACAATAATTCCTCTTCGATTTCGGTCTAATTCGCCACGATAATCATCTTTAACAAATTTGCTTTTATCAGTTCCTTTAATGATTAGCGCGCAGTCTTCAAGACCATCTTTATTTAAATCGCCATAGATAGTATCGAAAGCGACATAATTTTTTGGAACAAAATCAATCGGATTCTTTTTGGTTTCGACTGTAGTTTCGTCAACTTCTGGGATTTCTTTTAGATCTACTACTTCTGTATTCTGTGATTCTTTTTTAGGTGTAGAATCTTTACAGCTTACCATCATGGAAACCAGTGCAATTACTGGAATAAAAAACAAGTATTTCTTTATCATATTTTTGAGTTTGTCTTATTATATTTCATCAAAAGGGACTTCTTTATATCTTTCTAAATAGACTTTTTCATCCATTATTTCCCCTTTCGAAATTTGCTCAACGATTTTTTGCTGAAAATCAATTTCTTCTTTCAGTAACTTATTCCAATATTTCGGATTTTCGGAGAAGTTTTCAAAATAATCCAAAATATCAATCAGTAATAAAAAATTATAAACTGCAAATTCGGGTTTTTCAGAAGCATTAGCACAATTCTCAAGTCCGCTTATGATGTTGACTTCCATCGGTTCGAGTTCTTCAAAATCATCAGCATACGGATCTGTTTCTGTATCGTATTTTTTTACTGCTTCTGTGAAATAGTGGAGAGTATCGTTTTCTAAATTTTCTAAAAACTGTTTTTCGGTGATTTTAATTTTTAGATAATGCTTTATACATTCTGTGGTTTCGGGCAATAAGAAATAGAATCTTGCAAAAGCAGAACCAATACTTTTTCTCTGATTGGGATTAAGCTTTTTAAGATTGTTTTCTAAAAAAGCAGTATGTTTTGAGATTATAGATACGATATCAAACATTTCTTTTTATTTAAATCTTTATTACGAGATTTTGTTAGGCTTATTTTAATCACTTATTATTTTCGAAATAATAATTCGTAAAATGTGATGTAAACAAAAATAGCATTAAAAGTGAATATTGTGAGAAGTTTCTTTGTTTATTATGTTTTTAATCTCAAAATAAAAAGAGGTGAATTCTTGTAAAAAAATCACCTCTTTCAATATTGTTTAGATGCTGTTTTTATGAGTTTATTACATCCCAAATTTGGCATCAATATTATGCTTTTCGGCGTATGCTTTTCCGACAGTCATTAATTTGGTAAACTTAGCATCGACTTCAGTTTGAGTTGAAGCATCAAAATCGGCTATTGCTTTTTCTATTTGTTCTGGCGAAGCTTTTTCGTCTTTCATCTTAGCGATTGGTAAATAACCTTCTTTTTGTTTGGCAATTACATAAGAGAATAGGTCTTTTGATGCCTGTAAAAGCTCTTTGTTGTCTTCATCTTCTGTTATTTCCGAAATAGATTTTAAGCGGATTTCTAAATTTGATATATCATATTTGAAAGCATCCTGATACGAAGAAGGAATCATCTTTTTTTGACTTTCATCATAAACCTGTGCTTCTGATTGTAGCTTTTCATTAATTTCTTTACTTCCAAAGCGAGATAATAAATTCGAATTTAGAACCGCTATATCAAAAGTTTTTTCTGGTGAAAAATTAGAACAAGAAGCCGAAACTAAACTCCCAGTGATTAATAGTATAAGTAGTTTTGTGGTATTTAAGATTTTTTTCATTTTTTAATTTGTTTAATATTTATTGTTTTAGGGGTTTTGATTTTTTAATGATTTTCTGGTAAATTCCTAAAAGGATGACTGTTATTAGAAAAGCAACCACAATATCCAGCACTAAGTTCAGGAAAATGAATCGTGTCATTTCTTCAATAGGAGCGGGGTAAACCATTTCACTGTAAAGGATATAAAAAGACGCTGGAAAACCATATCTGTCGCTTCCATCAACTTGTCTTTGTAGAGAGGCAGTCGAAAAAGTAAGTACAGTAAAAGTAATTACCGTAAAGAGACAAATAGATATGATTTTCTTCATTGTAAGGTTTTTTTTCCTGTTTAAAGTATTTGTATATTACCTTTTACGAATATTTTTATGATTTTGACTGACGGTTAAAAACTTATTATCCGTGTAATTCTAAAATATGTAATGTATTCTCACTATCTAAAACATATAATTTATCGCCCGCTAATTGAGGACTTTCAAATGCAAGAATAGTTACTGAATTTGTTTCGTCTAAAAGCTCATAATGCCAAACTATTTCCTCAATATTATAGTCAAATAAACCAATCCATTTTGCATGACCACTTTTAAAACTTGTGTAAGAGGTAAAACTGATGTATTTATCTTGATATGAAGAGTCTTTTATACCGTATAAATTAGTATTAGTTTCGGGATTTATTTTTTCTTTTGTTATTTTTTTTAATGTTTCAATCTCTAAAGATTTAGAATTTACTTTTACAAAAGTATTTGACAAACAATATATATTGAGACTTTCTGGATGCATAAATGAATCGGTCATATCTGGAAATTCTTCAGAATGAATTGATTTTAAGATACTACCATTGTTTATGTCTAAAACTATAATTCTATTTTGTTCAGATAAAACAAAGAGTTTATCATGGGCTATTCCTAAAAATTTATGAAATTTATCTGAAATTTGGGAATTCAATTTTGATAAATCATGTTGCCAAGACAATTGATTTTTATCTGAATAGCACGTAATAAATTCATTGATAAAATAGAAAACTTTTTTTTTCGAGAAAATCCAATAAAAATTAGGAACAGTTGTTTCGAATATTTTGTTTTTCAAATCAGTCACTCCAAATTTTCTAGGTTGAGTTCTTTCAAAATAATATATATACTCATCTCTGCTTTTACTTATTCTAATATCTACAAGCTCTTTAGGAATATTGATAGAGGAGTATTTTTTCTCTGTTTTTTTTAAAAATTTTATAGGTTTGCCCACTTCATCAAGTAAAACTAATTTTTCTTGATGAAGCAGTACTTTTTCTAAATCAGACTCTTTAATAATTAAAGTTTCCGAATCTAAAAACTTGAACAATGAATTTATATTTTTAGTTTTCTTAATATAAAAGATGCCATCAATGTTGTGAGTTTTAAATATCACATCTTTAATTTTATAATGTTTTACTAAATTCATATTGTGTCTCGTCCTGAAAAAAATTACCTATTTATACTCGTGATCAAATAATTTACCCTTTCAAAATTTTACTTTTCTCAACGTCAAATTCTTCCGAAGTCAAAATTCCAGCATCCAGAAGTTCTTTTAAATCTAGTAATGCTTTTTTCTTGGCCTCCATCGAATTTGAAGTGTCTGCTTGTGGAGCTTCAGTCTGCGGTGCTGTATTTATCGGAGTTACAACTGTTCCCGATGGCGCATATTTCAAGATTAATTCTGTGATTTCATTAAAACCTTTTACGTTCGAATAATCAATTGCTTTCTGCTCTTTTATGTTTACGATTGAAGCATCGGCTTTATTGTCCAATAAATATTTTACAACATCTTTTTTTCCGTTGGCTGCGCTGTAATGCAATGGCGTATTTCCAGATTCGTCCTGGATATTGATGTCTGCTCCAGCTTCAATCAATAATTTTACCATGCTTAGATTGCCTTTTTTAGTTGCCACGTGCAAAAGACTTTCACCACCATAAGTATAAGAACTGTTTAGCGTAAAACTAGATTCATTAGCAATACTTGATGCGCTTGTAACCCAATCCAAATAATCATTCATCGATGAAGTATCACCCGCAACCGGTTTGCTGTAGTTTACATCGACTCCGTTTTCTAGAAACAATGCCACAATTTCCTTTTGATTATTCGCGCAAGCGTACCAAATAGGAGAATATCCATTATTGTTTGAAGTGAAAACATCGGCGCCTCTTTCAACCAACAATTTGGCCAACATTCGATTGGTTTCGTAACACGCAATCAAAAGTGCATTTTCTCCCGAATGATTCACATGATTTACATCGGCGCCATTGTCTAAAAGCAAAGTCACCATCGGAATTGATTTGGTATAACAAGCGTACAATAAAGGCGTATTTCCTTGTTTATCGGTAATGTTGATATCGGCACCTTTGTCTAAAAGCAACTGAATAATTTCGCGATTTAGTTTTGCTGAAGCCAATAATAACGGAGTTTCTCCATTGTTATTCAGTAAATTAACATCTACTCCTGCTTCAAGCAACTTTGTTGCAATTTCGATTTGAGCCGTTTGAACGACCAAATGCAGTAAGCTGTTTCCGTATTTATCGTTTTTGGTAATTTCGGCACCATTTTCTAAAAGATGCAAAGCGGTTTGTTTCTGTTTTTGAAGACAGGCAAAATACAATGGCGTTTCTCCCTGATGATCTTCATAATTAATATCGGCACCATCTTCGGTAAGGATTTTTACAATATCAAGATAACCGCGATGTGCAGCATAATGTAGAGCCGTTCTTCCTAATTCATCCGTATATTTAACGTCTACTTCTTTGTTTTGAAGCAGTAATTCGGCTATTTTTCTGTTCCCGTTTTCGCAGGCAACTATAAAAGACATTGACATGTTTAAAGTTTTTTAAGTAAATAATTGTTAGTTTTTCATTAAAAGCTCAACCGTTTTAATTTTCAAATTGTCGCCAGAAGCAAGCATAAGAGCCGTTTCATCTTTATCGTTGGTGATTTCTTTGTCTGCACCATTTTCAAGAAGCAGTTTTACTTTTCGATAGATTTCTTTTGCAGCTTCGGCATCGTAATTCACGTTATACGCGCAGACTTTGTGTAAAACAGTGTTACCCTGATTGTCTTGTTCGTTAACATCAAGAGAACCGCTGTCTAATACCGATTTCAGAATTCCCGATTTTTTTTCTGAAATATAATCTACACCCGATTTCGGATTTCCGTAATATTCAGCACAATGATTTAAATCGGCTCCGTCTGATAGTAATCTTTGAAGTGAGTTCAAATCGTATTCAGAATCAGACATCATTCGGATAAATTCTGTCAGTAAAGTTTTCCCGTCTTTATTGATACTACTGAAATTGGCTGATGATGATTCTGCTAAAAGTTCGTACATCGGAATCGAAAATTGTTCGGCTGCAGCGTAATAAAAAGCACTGTTTTCCTGTTTATCAGTTTCATTAGGATCGGCACCATTTTCTAGTAGCAACGGAATGTATTCTTTTTTGTGTCTTTTAACGGCATACATTAACGGAGTTGTTCCGACTACGTTTTTCTCGTTGATGTCAACACCGTTTTCAACAAGTATTTTGATGTATTCTTGGCCTTTTTCGGCATTTAGCGAATAATTGTTTACAATTTTATGAATGAGATTTTCCTGTGCATTGTTTTTAAATTGTGCATTACAGCCAAAATCTTCTATTAAACTTTTAATGATTTCTGGAACAGCTTCTTTCTCAATACAATATCCCAAAAGCGTTTGATCGCTGATTTCATCGTTAACATTATCTACTTTCGACATTATTGCTTTGAAGAAGGAAATCGACTCATCATCATTTTTGATATTTCGTGAAAGAGCATTAAAAATAGATTGGTCAAAATTGTCCAATTCGTAAATATCGGTTTCAATAAAACCGGCTTTTATGAGTTTTTCAATAAAATCAATTTCTTTCGCTTCGATAATTTTGGCCGCTATCTGCGAAAAGTTGTTTTTAAGATATTGTTCGTTAAATTTTTCTCCGTTATTTAGGCATTCTCTGGCCTCGTCAAATTTTCCTTGGAAAAGGAAATTTTCAATTTGGTTTGTCTGCATTTGAAATATATTTAAAAAATGAATGATAAACTTTAAGTACAGTTTGGTCTTAAATTAAAACCGCGCTGTAAGATAAAACATAAAAATCGTAAATATATTTCAGGATAAAAAGTAAAAAAGGCCATTTACGGCATAAAACAGACAGAATAAGTTATTTTGAATAAAAATTGTGGATGATTACAAGTTTTTGAAGATACGATCGAAAAATTTACGAACCATAAGTCATAGCTTCAACTTTACTTAAATCGGCGATCATGGTTTGGTAATTTTCGTGACTTTGCACCTGATTTAAAAAACGAAGTGAAGCCAGCGTTTTTTCTTTGACATCTTCCAAAATATATCCGTTTACTTTTAGGTTTGTAAAGCCAATTGCGACAGCGCAATTATGATTGTAAACGATTAAATGCAAGTTTTCGTCGTCTCTCTTTTCATCATAATCATAACTTTCGATATTCATTTCGTCAATGAGCTGAATGAGATAAAAATTGTTTGAAAAATTATTCTGTAGAAATCTTTCAGCTTCTATCATAGCATCAAAACCGGCATCATTCCCAAATGGCGAATAATAATCGTTTATATTAAAATAAAATTCAGATTTAAAGTAATCATTGAAAGAGGGATGTACAGTTTCTTGATTTAGACCAATTTCTGAATTGTAATAATATTGTAAAAGGTATTTTGTTATGTTTTTCCACTTGTTTAAATCGGGTAAATTGCCTTCAAAATACGTTCTGAAAATATTCAAACATTCTGTTTTTGTGACTTTCTCGAGACCATAGTGAGAAAAATCATTTTCGTATTGTTGTCTTAATTCCACCGTAAACAAATTCTCATCAGTAAGTATCGTCTGCAGATAAATTGAATTATCGATAGAGGGAACATTGTTTAGAATGAGGTAGTCGTCTGTTTTTTTGCATTTATTAATTTCGCGTTCAATAATGTCAAAACTGTTAATTGCTTTTTCTTTGTTGTTTGCTTTGGTTAAAATTGAAAATTTCATGGTTTTGTTTGAATTGTTTAACAAGAATGTATGTTTAATTTTTTAAACTAATTGTAAAAAGTATGAAAAGTCTGTAAATATATGTCGGGATAAAAAGTAAAAAAGACCGTTTACGGCATAAAACAGACAGAATAAGTTATTCTAAATAAAAAAATATAAAGATTATACATTTTACAAGTAAAAATGAAGATATTGGAACCAAAAAAAAGATTCAAATTTTATTTAACAAGCCTTTAGAATTAATCTATAAATAGCCAAATAAAAAAAATACTATCTTTACCGATCAAACGTTTATGAACTTAAGCTGCATTGTGGCAGCACTACATATATAATTATGGCATGTACAAGTTGTTCAACCTCAGATGGTGGCGCACCAAAAGGTTGTAAAAATAATGGGACTTGCGGCACCGATAGCTGCAATAAATTGACGGTTTTTGACTGGCTTTCGAACATGAGTCCGTCTAATGGAGAGGCGATTTTTGATTGTGTTGAGGTTCGTTTTAAAAACGGACGTAAGGAATTTTTTAGAAATTCAGAAAAATTAACTTTAAGTATTGGTGATATTGTAGCAACGGTTGCTTCACCAGGACATGATATTGGTATTGTGACTCTTACAGGCGAATTGGTAAAGATTCAAATGAAGAAAAAAGGAGTGAATTACGAAAGTAACGATGTACCGAAAATCTATAGAAAAGCATCTCAAAAAGATATTGATATCTGGTCTGTAGCACGTGATCGTGAAGAACCAATGAAGGTTCGAGCACGTGAACTAGCGATTCAGCATAAATTGGAAATGAAAATTTCGGATATCGAATTTCAAGGTGACGGATCGAAAGCGACGTTTTACTACACCGCAAATGATCGTGTCGATTTTAGAATGCTGATTAAAGATTTTGCTAAAGAATTCAGTACAAGAGTAGAAATGAAACAAGTTGGTTTCCGTCAGGAAGCAGCTCGTTTGGGTGGAGTTGGTTCTTGTGGACGTGAACTTTGCTGTTCGACTTGGTTGACTGATTTTAGAAGTGTAAATACTTCTGCGGCACGTTATCAGCAGTTATCATTGAATCCACAGAAATTGGCTGGACAATGCGGTAAATTAAAATGCTGCTTAAACTATGAGTTAGACACTTACATGGATGCTCTTAAAGATTTTCCAGATTATGATACCAAACTGATTACTGAAAAAGGAGATGCCGTTTGCCAAAAACAAGATATTTTTAAAGGTTTAATGTGGTTTGCTTATACCAACAACTTTGCAAACTGGCACGTTTTAAAAATTGATCAGGTAAAAGAAATTATTGCTGAGAACAAACAAAAAAATAAAGTTTCGTCTTTAGAAGATTTTGCTGTTGAGGTAGTTGCTGAGCCTGAAAAAGATTTCAATAATGCAATGGGACAAGAGAGTTTGACTCGTTTTGACCAACCAAAAAGAAAGAAAAAACCAAATCGCAAACGTAAAAATGCTGAACCTGCTGGTGTTGCAACTCAGCAGAAACCACAACAGGAAAAAAATACAAACAATAATCCTAAACCTGCAGGAAATAATAAACCTTCAGGAAATGGAAATCCGAATCAGCAGAATAAGCCGAATCCAAACAAGCAAAATCATAGGAATAAGCAAAATCCGAATAAACAAAACAATTCGAATAAGCAGAATTCTAATGAAAACAAATCTGCTGAACCTAGAAAACCAATAAAGAATACTAAAAATGAGAATAAAAAATAGCGGAATTCTTCTTTTGGCAGCAATACTTCTTTTTTCTTGTGATAAAAAAAGAGT
>NZ_DASWYK010000014.1:0-53361 GCF_036405015.1 Flavobacterium sp.
AATTTTGATGGTTTTTCTGGGTATTTAAGCGATGTTGGAAATGTTGAAGAAATGGCTCAAAATGCTTTGAAAATATTAAAAGATGATACGATATTAAATCAGTTTAAGGCGAATGCTTTGGAAGTAGCCAGAAAATTTGATATTAAAAACATCCTGCCTAAATATGAAGCTTTATATCAAAAAGCAGTTGATGATTATAAGTATGAAAAACATTAATTTAAAAGGAGATAAATGAAAAAAGTAATTTCTGTTTTAGCAATTTTTGTTTTGATTTCGTGTGGAGTAAAAAAAGTGGAAAGTTCAAACGCCTTGTATGAAGTTTTGACTAAACAATCTGATGGTGGAGGAAATATTAAATTTTTCGAAATTCTGACAGAACCAAACGAAATTAAAATGCTTGAAAATGATCCGCTTTTGGCAGATAAGATGAAGAATCCGAATGTTCATGATTACAATTATGTGATTTTGAATATGGGTGAAAAAAACACAAGCGGTTATTCTATAGATGTTGAAAATGTTGAAGAGACAGATAAAAACATCATTATAACAGTAAAAGAAAATAGTCCTGCAAAAGATGCGATGACGATGCAAGTAATTTCTTATCCTTATACTGTGGTGAAAATTCATTCTAAAAAAGAAATTATTATTAAGTAAGTTAGAAGTAAAATGTTAGATGTTAGAAGTGATCTTTTCGTCTCGCTGAACAATATCGAAGCTTTTTTACTGTTAAGCTTAAATCATAAAAAAAACCTGTCGCTTGTAAACGACAGGTTTCTTCTTACAATTATTTTTTATTTTTATTTAGAATCTGAATTTAACGCCTAAACCAACGTCAAAACCAAAGTTGTCATCATCATAATATCCTGAACCAATTTCTGGTCTTGCGTCTAATGATAATGTTAAGGGTACTTCTTTAAATCTGTATTCGATACCAACATCTCCAGCTGCAAAAACGTAAGTTCCGCTATCTTTATATCTGTTATCGTTGAAACGGTAGTCGTAATCCCAAGCGGCTAAACCTCCACCGACACCAGCGTACCAGTTAAAACCTCCGTCAATATTCCAAACCCATTGGTAAAGTGCTACTCCTTTTATGGCATCAACATCTCTACTGTTTCTCCAGCCTAAATCGAATTCAAGTCTGTTTTTTTGATTTAATCCTAATTGGTAAGATACCTCACCTCCAAATCCGTTATTGTCTCCTAAACGTAATCCTAATGCGTGTTTTGAAATCTCTTGTGATTGAGCCGTAAATGCTAAACCAAAAAGCATAATGGCAGATAATATTATCTTTTTCATAAAATGGTTAAATTATTTTTTTCAAATTTATTATTACAGTTAAACAGAGAACGTATAATATTTTTGAAAATTGTTATATAATTCACATTTTATCGGGTGAAAAATCCAATATGCTCGCTGTGAAGCCTCTAAAGTAAAGATTATTTCAAAATTATAGAAGATATTAATTGTGATGTCAAAATGTCTTCCATTTCAAAAAGATTATCTTCTTCTACAAAATTACTTGCCTTGTATGAAAATAATTTCCAACGTTTTTTGTGGTATTCAAGGGCTGTTAAATTTTCAACCCAATCGCCAGAATTTAGGTATAATGTAGATCCGTGTTTGTTTTCTTTGGTCATAATTTTCGGTTCATGAATATGTCCGCAGATTACATAATCGTAATTTTTTTCAATTGCCAAATCGGTTGCAGTGGTTTCAAAATCAGAAATAAACTTAACTGCTTTTTTAACGCTGGCTTTGATTTTTTTAGAAAAAGAATAAGGTTCGCGTCCTAATTTTGATAAACACCAATTTACAAATCGGTTCATTAGAATTAAGTAATCGTAACCTAATCCGCCCAATTTTGCGATCCATTTAGAATGTTGTACAGAAGCATCAAAAACATCTCCATGGAAAATCCAAGCTTTTTTATCGTCTAATTCTAAAACTAATTTATCAACCAAAGCAAAATTTCCCATATTCATATCGCTGAATTTTCGAAGTATTTCGTCGTGATTTCCAGTGATGTAATACACTTTTGTTCCTTTAGAAGCCATTCCGATAATGCGCTGAATAACTCGTAAATGCGCTTTTGGAAAGTATGATTTTCTAAACTGCCAAGCATCAATAATATCGCCGTTTAAGACTAAAGTTTTGGGTTTAATGCTTGAAAGATAGTTGTTTAATTCTTTTGCGTGACTCCCGTAAGTTCCCAAATGGACATCAGAAAGAATGACCAATTCGACGTTTCTCTTTTTCAATTTTTCTTGATTTGAAGTTTTACAAATTAATGAAACTTTCATCAGATTGATTTTATCAAAAGGTTACGAAAAAGAGGATAATTTTACCAAATTGTGATTTTTAATCCATTTAATGTTTCGTTAATAATACCAGTTTTAAATTTTTTAATTTAATTCATAAAACTTACATTTGCTCAAAACAAAATACAATGGCAGGAAACAGCTTCGGCACACTATATAAAGTAACAACATTTGGAGAATCTCACGGTGAGGCTTTAGGCGGAATTATCGATGGATGCCCTCCGGGAATACAATTAGATTTTGAAGCAATTGAATTGGATATGGCTAGAAGAAAGCCAGGTCAGTCAGCAATTGTTACGCAAAGAAAAGAACCAGATGCAGTTCAGTTTTTATCTGGAATCTTTGACGGTAAAACTACTGGAACTCCAATCGGTTTTATTATTCCGAATACCAATCAAAAATCAGATGATTATTCGCATATAAAAGATAATTACAGACCAAGTCATGCTGATTATGTTTACGATCAGAAATATGGTTTCCGTGATTATCGCGGTGGTGGAAGAAGTTCTGCCAGAGAAACAGCGAGCAGAGTAGTGGCGGGAGCAATTGCAAAACAAATGTTGCCAGAAATTAAAATTAATGCTTATGTTTCTTCTGTTGGTCCAATTCATTTAGATACTCCTTATCAAGAATTGGATTTTTCTAAAATTGAAAGTAACCCTGTTCGTTGTCCAGACGAAAAATCGGCGGCGATTATGGAAGAATATATTCGTGATATTCGTAAGCAAGGTGATACTGTTGGAGGTGTTGTAACTTGTGTAATTCAGAATGTTCCGGTTGGTTTAGGAGAACCTGTTTTTGATAAACTTCATGCTGAATTAGGAAAAGCAATGCTTTCTATTAATGCGGTAAAAGGTTTTGAATATGGAAGTGGTTTCTCTGGTTCTGAAATGAAAGGAAGCGAGCATAATGACTTGTATAATCCTGACGGAACTACAAAAACAAATCTTTCAGGAGGTATCCAAGGCGGAATTAGCAACGGAATGGATATTTATTTTAGAGTAGCTTTTAAACCTGTTGCAACCATTATGCAGACTCAGGACTCATTAGATAATAAAGGTAACATTACACCAATGACAGGAAAAGGACGTCATGATCCATGTGTAGTGCCTCGCGCTGTGCCAATTGTAGAAGCAATGGCGGCAATTGTTTTGGCTGATTTTTATTTGATCAACAAAACATATTAGTAAAAGGTAAGACAGTGAGGGTCTTATATTTTAATAATCAAAAAATAAATTAATGCAAGAAGTTACAGAAACTAAAAAAAAATCATTTCTTTCAGGATTAACAGCGCAGATTATAATTGCGATGGTGCTTGGAGCTGTTCTCGGAATTATACTCCATAACACAATTTCGCCAGAAGCAGCACAGTCTTTTAGTACTAAAATTAAAATGCTGGCAACTGTTTTTATTCGTTTGGTGCAAATGATTATTTCTCCTTTGGTTTTTACAACATTAGTAGTAGGAATTGCAAAATTAGGAGATATTAAAACAGTTGGAAGAATTGGAGGAAAAGCTATTGGATGGTTTTTTACGGCATCGTTTATTTCTTTGTTAATTGGATTGTTTTATGTAAATGTTTTACAACCAGGAGTTGGTTTAAAACTGGAGCATGTTGATATGGCAACGGCTTCTGAAGTTACAGGTAAAACGCAAAATCTATCTTTTGAAAACTTTGTTGAGCATATTGTTCCAAAGAGTATCATAGAGGCTATGGCTACAAATGAAATTCTTCAGATTGTAGTATTTTCAATTTTCTTCGGATTAGCGGCAGCGTCTTTAGGATCTGCTGTAAAACCAATTGTTGGAGCTTTTGATAAGTTATCTCATATCGTTTTAAAAATGGTAAATTATGTAATGAACTTTGCTCCAATCGGAGTTTTTGGTGCCATTGCAGGAGTATTTGCTGTTAGAGATGCAAAAGAATTAGTGATTACTTATTTCAAATTCTTCGGTTCGTTTTTAATTGGTATTGGTACGCTTTGGATTATTTTGATCCTAGTTGGATATATTTTCCTAAGAGGAAGAATGACAGACTTATTAAAACGTATTATTGGGCCATTAGCGATTGCTTTTGGAACAACGAGTAGTGAAGCTGTATTTCCTAAATTAACAGAAGAATTAGAAGGTTTTGGAGTAAAAGATAAAATTGTTTCTTTTATGCTGCCACTTGGTTATTCTTTTAATCTTGACGGAAGTATGATGTACATGACTTTTGCCAGTATTTTTATTGCTCAGTTTTATAACGTGCATTTAGATTTAGGAACTCAAATGGCAATGCTTTTGGTTTTAATGCTTACCAGTAAAGGGATTGCAGGTGTTCCGAGAGCAAGTTTGGTTGTGGTTGCAGCAACTTGCGGGATGTTTGATATTCCGATTGAGGGAATCGCTTTAATTTTGCCAATTGACCACTTTTGTGATATGTTTAGAAGTGCAACCAATGTACTTGGAAATGCTTTAGCAACCTCTGTTGTAGGACAATGGGAAGAGAATAAAGAATAAAATTTAATACTAAGAATAGTATATTTATTGCTTAGTAATCATAATAATATTTGAAAAGCTGTATTTTTTTTGGAAATACAGCTTTTTTTTATTTTAAAGTGTATATTTGAGCAAATTAGCCGATTGATGCCCCACATACGGATTCTTTTACTTTTACTGTTTGCACTGAATTGCTGTGCCAATTCGGCAATATCTCAATCTAATTGTAACAGCGATCCTGATTTAGATAAACTTGTAAAAAAAGCACTCTTCAATTTTAGAGAATCCAATTTTGAGCAATCACTCAAAATCTCGAGAACTGCACTAAATGCTGCTACTTTAAATAAAGATTATTGTCTGATGTCTCGTTCTTACAATATCATTGCAGCCAATTATAACGAATTAACAGATTTTGATAAAGCAATTTTCTTCTACAAAAAAAGTCTGTATTACGCCGATAAAACCGAAAACGATTCCTTGAAAAGTAATGTCTATAATAATTTAGGCAACATGTATTGTTTTGAAAAAAAACAATTTGAAGACGGAATTCGATACTTCAAGAAATCTGTGGCTTATGCTCTTAAAATTAACAATTTAAAAGAAGTCTATTTTACCAATGTTAATATTGCATGGGCTTATTTTGATATCGGAAATTATGAACAAGGTTATCTTTTTTTAAAGTATATCAATAGTGCAAAAAATAAATATAGCGACGGCTCAACAGAGGTAATAGTCGAAATGCTGAATGGTATTTATTTAAGTCATAAAAATGATAATAAAGGGGCAAATGCCTATTTTTTGAAAGCTATTGAAGTAGGAAAAAAAGCTCAAGAAAAAACAGATTTATCTAGTGCTTATTTAGAATATTCAAAGTTTTTGAATAAAATTAATAAGCATAAAGAAGCTTATCAGGCTTTGATTAATTACAATGCTATTTCGGAAGATATTTATAGTGTAAAGAAGATTAAAAAAGCTTCAATTGCTGGACTTGGACTTGAACTCGATGAATACAAAAGGCAGATAAACAAAATAGAAAATGAGAAAGTAGAGCAATCTCAAAGCCTTAAGAAATCGAAAATTATTGTAATTCTTTTTGTACTTATTTCTCTAATACTTTTGTTTTTAATTATTACTCTGGTAAAGAATATTCGTTTCAAGAAAAGACACAATCTCGAGCTTTTAAAAGCAAAAGAAATTGCAGAGGAAGCCTCTTTGCTTAAAAGTCAATTTATTTCGACCATAAGCCATGAATTACGTACTCCTTTGTATGGAGTAGTGGGAATTACCAATATGTTGCTCGAAGAACATAAAGAACTTTCCAGAAGTCAGCATTTAAGTTCGCTAAAATTTTCGGCAAGATATCTTTTGTCTTTAGTGAATGATATTCTTCAAATTAATAAAATTGAAGAAAATAAAATTGTTTTGGAGAATTTGACTTTTAATATTTCGGATGAAATAACTGTAATTAAAAATTCGCTTTCTTTCCTTTCTCAGAAAAACAACAATAGAATATCGATCGATATTGATTCGACTATTCCTGAATATTTAATTGGTGACAAACTTCGTTTAGCCCAAATTTTAATGAATTTAGTGAGTAACGCTCTAAAATTTACGAAAGACGGTCAAGTTGAAATAATCGTTAAGTTGAGTAAAGTTGAGGGTAAAATGAATTACTTAGATTTCTTAATCAGAGATAATGGCGTTGGAATTGCCATTATGGATCAAAGTAAGATTTTTGAGAAATTTGTTCAGGTTGGAAGAAAAGATGAAGATTATCAAGGAACCGGATTGGGACTTAGTATTGTAAAAAGGTTATTAGGTCTTTTTGGAAGTGAAATTACTCTAGAAAGTGATTTAGGAAAAGGTACTTCATTTTCGTTTGAGATTGCATTTGAACATGATCTTGTCAAAACTCAAAGTATTATTGATGAGATAGAAGTGGACTTGACTTCATTCGAAGCGTATAAAATTTTAGTGGTTGAAGATAACTTAATTAACCAGCTTGTGACTAAAAAGATTATTGAAAAGAATAATTACGTCTGTAAAGTGGTTGATGATGGTTATGCTGCTCTTAAAGTTTTAGAAGAGGAAGTTTTTGATCTGATTTTAATGGATATCAATATGCCTATAATGAATGGTTTTGAAGCCACAAAAAGAATTCGTCTTGCAGGAATAGAAACGCCAATTGTAGCTTTGACAGCTTTTGATAAAGATGAAATAACAGACGAGGCGCTTTCGTCAGGGATGAATGATATTATTATAAAGCCTTTTGAACCCGTTAAATTGTTTAAAATTATCAATTACCTTATAAAAGAAAAAAGCGCTGTTTAGTACCAGCGCTTTTTATTTTTCTTAGAAGAATTAGATTTTCTTGATTTATGAGCTCCTCCGCTTCTGTTAGAGTTTTTTGGTTTTTCTCCCGCTTCAGGACTTCCTGAATGCCATTGATACGGATGATCAGTAATCGTTTTTACATCTACTTTTATTAATTTCTGAATGTCTTTCCAATAAGGCAATTCGTCTTTTCCACAGAAAGAAATCGCAATTCCGCCATTTCCTGCACGACCTGTACGTCCAATACGGTGTACATAAGTTTCAGGAATATTTGGTAAGTCAAAATTGATTACATAAGGCAGTTGCTCAATATCAATTCCTCTTGCTGCAATATCTGTTGCAACCAAAACACCAACTTCTTTGTTTTTAAAAGCATCTAAAACACGTTGTCTCGCGTTTTGTGATTTGTCTCCGTGAATTGCTTCCGCAGGAATGTCTTTTTTACGAAGCGCTTTTACAACATTGTCTGCGCCGTGTTTGGTTCTAGAGAAAACAAGTACATTTGATAAGTTTTCTTCCTTGATCAAAGTGTACAATAAGTTTCTTTTCTCTGTTTTGTCAACGAAATAAACGCGTTGTTCTACATTTTCGGCTGTTGATGAAACTGGCGAAACTTCTACTTTTTCAGGATCCTGAAGAAACATTTCTGCTAGTTCACGAATTGCAATTGGCATTGTAGCCGAGAAAAGTAACGTTTGTCTGTTTTTAGGCGTCAGTTTTATGATTTTTTTGACATCGTTGATAAAACCCATATCCAGCATCTGATCGGCTTCATCAAGCACTAAAGTGTGTAAATGATTTAAATCAAGAAAGCCTTGTTTGTGAAGGTCTAATAAACGTCCTGGCGTAGCAACTAAAATGTCAACTCCGTTTTTTAAAGTTTCAACTTGAGGGTTTTGAGAAACTCCACCAAAAATAGTCAACTGTGTTAAATTGGTGTATTTAGCGTAAGTATCAAAACTTTGTCCAATTTGAACGGCAAGTTCGCGGGTAGGGGTAACTACAAGTGCACGAATTTGTTTTGCTTTTTTTGATGAACCGACAATTCGGTGTAATTGATGTATAATTGGGATGGCAAATGCTGCCGTTTTTCCTGTTCCTGTCTGAGCGCAGCCAATTAAATCACGTCCTTCTAAAACAACAGGAATTGATTTTTCCTGAATAGGAGTCGGATTTAAATAGCCTTCTTCAAATACGGCTCTTTGTATACTTTTTGAAAGTGATAAATCTTCGAATAACATATCTTTGGTATTAAGTATTTTAGTTTTAAGTACTAAAATGCCGTGCAAAGATAGTTTTATTCGGCCAATCGTTTGTTTGAATTGGCTTTTATTTGGCAAAACCATATTGTTTTACAATTTGGTTCTGCCTATTAATTAGTCTTTTTCGATGTTTGCCTTGATAAAATCGGTTACTAAATATCCAATTAATTTTCCAATCAAATTGTGATTTGGAGAATTGTCTAAATCGGGTGCACCTTCGCAGATATGAAGATAAGCTGCATTTTTATGCTCACCAAAAAAGGAAACAAACTGTCTTAGTTCTTCAACAGAAAATCCGCTAATGGTCATAGCACTGCTGGCGATATTAGGAATAGCGTCTAAGTCAATTTCAATCCCGAAAGCATCATTTTTAATAAAATCCAAAGCTGTAATCATTTCACGATTAAAATCTTTTTCTTTTCTAATGTTAACGCTGTCGTAGGTGTTATAACGAACTCTGTCTTCCAATTTTTTGATGATATCCAAAACACTTTTTGAAGTGTAATTTTCATGAAGACCAAAAATGAAATATTTTTTCAAGAAACCTTCCTCGTAAGCATAAGAAAACCCGTTTCCGCTATGACGTCCTTCTAGGATTCTAAAATCAGAATGAGCATCAAAATTAATGGCATTTACTGGTTTTCCTTTTGCTAAGGCAGCACCTTTAATATTTCCGTATGCATTATTGTGGCCTCCGCCAATAATAATAGGCGTTTTTCCAGCTTTAATAATAGTAAATATAATATGAGATACCTCTTTGTCTATTTTTTCTACTAACTGACTCAGTTTAGAACGATCGTCAACGTCATTAAAATCTAAGTTTTCGACTTCGCGCATTTCGTCAGCAACATTAATATGACCCAGAATTATGATGTTGCTTCCTTTAGAAAATCTATTGTGCTGAATGTTTGCAATGCTTTTTATAGCACATTGCCATGCAGAAGCAGCTCCAGGTCTTCCATAATTAGCTCTTATGCCAATATCTTCAGGAATTCCAAGAAGGACATATTTAGCTTCACTTTCTTTAAGAAAATTAAGTTTGTCAGCTCCGGGTGGAATGACAATCATTTTCTCTCCAAACTTTATTTCACCGCTTCGATGATTTGTGACTTTTGCTAAATCATTTATAGTGAAAGGGATTAATTTCTCCATTAAAAAAATTTATTTTCCAAAAATAATATAATTGTAGAAACTTACGTTATTACCTTATATTAATTCTTAAATTTGTTATTAAAGAAAATTTTTTAAATATGGAAAACCCAAAGAACAACAATTCAAGTCTAAAGGCGGTAATCGCAGTTTTAGCAGTCCTACTGATTGGTAGCTTAGTGTATATTTTTAAATTATCTTCTGACTCAGAAGTAGTTAAGACAGAACTTACGACAAGTTTAACAGAGAAAGAATCTGTTATGAAAGATTTACAGGAATTGAAAGCAACTTATGATGCTGCAATTGCTGAAAACACTTCTATGTCTGACGAATTAATCCAGGAGAGAGATAAAGTAGTTGCTTTAATGGATGATTTGAACAAGTCTAAAGGAGATGTTTCTAAATACAGATCTCAGGTTCAGGCAATGCAGAGTAAAATGAAAACTTTAGTTGCTGAAAACGATGAGTTGAAAAAACAAAATGGTGTTTTAACAACTCAAAGAGATAGTACAATTGTAGTTTTAGGAGAATCTAAAAAATACAACGAAGTATTGGTTGGTCAAAACGAGGAACTAGCTAAAACGGTAGAAAAAGGTTCTAAATTATCTGTTTTAAATACAAAAACTTCTGCTTACAAATTGAAAAGCTCAGGAAAACAAATTGAAACAGATAAAGCTAGTCGTGCTGATATTTTAAAAGTAAGTTTTACAATTGCTGAAAACCAAATTGCAAAATCTGGTGATAAAACATACTATGTTCAGGTAATTGACGCTAAAAACAATGTTTTAGGTGAAAAGAAAACAGAAAGTTTTGGAGATAACTCTTTAACTTACAGTTTTAAAACTACTGTAAAATATGAAAACAAAAGTGTAAATGTAAGTGAAGATCTTCCTGGTAAAGATTTTGCAAAAGGAACTTACTTCATCAATGTTTTTGATAATGACGAATTAGTTTCTAAAACTAGTTTCAGCTTAAGATAATTGCCTAAAGGGATAAAATACCACTTTGATATTAAAGGTCTGTGCATTTTCACAGACCTTTTTTTATGGAGTTTAGTGGTTATTCCGTAGAGATGTTTGTTTATAGACCAGATTATCATTTTTAGAAATCAAGTGTTCCTAAGGAACACAATTTGAAACATATATTCTTTTTTACCAACCAGATATTCCTACGGAATAGTTGAATGCAATTTATTGGTAAAATGAAATAAAATTAATTTCAGCGAATTTGTTACTATTAATCAGTGATTATCCGTGTTTTCGCAAGGCGAATCTGTTTTATCCGCGTACTATTTCACTACGAACTATTCTAAAATTTTTCCATCCACAAAAACAGATTCGATTAAATTGCTTCCAAAAGCGTAAGGAATCTGGTAATATGACGAAATAGGTTTTGTAAGGATCAGATTGGCTTTTTTGCTTTTGGTAATACTTCCGTGAGTATCTGAAAGTCCCATGGCATAAGCTCCGTTTATTGTAGCTGCGTTAATGGCTTCTTCTGGTGTCATTTTCATTTTAATACAAGCTGTGGCCACAACAAAATTCATATTTCCGGATGGAGTAGAGCCTGGATTGAAATCGGTTGCCAATGCTAAAGGTAATCCAGCTTTTATCATTTCGCGAGCTGGAGTGTATGGAATACTTAAAAAATAAGAACAAGAAGGTAAAGCTACTGGCATTGTTTCAGTTTCTTTTAAAGCTTCGATATCTTCCATGTTCATAACTTCTAAATGATCGACAGAAAGGGCGTTAAATTTAACTCCTGCCTGAATTCCGCCAATAGAATTGAATTGGTTTACATGGATTTTAGGTTTTAGGCCAAATTCAATTCCTGCCTGCATGATTTTTTCGGTTTCTTCGACAGAAAAATAGCCACTTTCGCAGAAAACATCGACATAATCTGCAAGTTTGTTTTTTGCAATTTCGGGAATCATTTTAGAAATGATTTCTTCAATATATCCAGCTTTGTTGTCCTTGTAATGTGTCGGAAAAGCATGAGCACCTAAAAAAGTAGCTTTAATTGAAATAGGATAGTTTTCTGCCAGTTTTTTTATTACACGAAGCATTTTTAATTCGCCTTCAATTGTTAGGCCGTAACCTGATTTTATTTCTACAGCTCCGGTTCCTAAATGCATGACTTCTTCTAAACGAAGCTTGGATTGTTCGTAGATTTCTTCTTCAGAGGTTTCGTTTAGTTTTTTGGCAGAATTTAAAATACCACCACCGCGATTCGCAATTTCTTCATAAGAAAGTCCGTTGATGCGGTCTACAAATTCCTGTTCGCGATTTCCCGCATAAACAATATGAGTATGACTGTCGCACCAGGAAGGAAGAACAACTTTTCCTGTAGCGTCTATAGTTATATCAGCATTCATTTTAGGAAGATTTTCCATCGAACCAAAATCGGCAATAAGATCGTTTTCTAAAACTATAAAAGCATTTTTAATACTTGGAAGTATCGCCATTTCAGAACCTGAAACTTTATGGATTGAAGTTTCACGAACTTGTAATAATTCTTGTATGTTGGTGATTAAAGTGATCATTGATATGAATTGTTATAAAACACAAATTTCACAAATTAGCACTAAATAATTAGTGAAATCTGTGAAATTCGTATTTTTTGATTTTTTGTTCTAATTATTCTGAAACAGCTATTTCAAACATTTTGCTCCAGTTTTTACCTGTTACAAAAATGGTTTTAGTTTTAGGATTGTAAGCAATTCCGTTTAAAACATCGTCTTTAGTAATATCGGTCATTGTTTTACGTAAATCAGACAGGTTTAGAATTCCTTCAACAGCTCCGTTAGCAGGATTTACAACAGCAATAGCATCTTTAAACCAGACATTGGTATAGATTTTTCCATTAATCCATTCTAGTTCGTTAACAGCTTTGATTTTGGTATCTCCTGAGTAAACGTTAATATAGTCTATCATTTTTTGTGTTGCAGGATCAACTTTCCAAATTTTCTCAGTTCCGTCAGTTTGGTAAATGTATTTGCCGTCGTTTGTCATTCCCCAACCTTCAATATCTTTTTCGTAATCAAAAGTTTTTTCCAGTTTTAGTGTTTTAGCATTGTAGATAAAACCTTTTTTGTTTTTATAAGTTAATTGGAATAATTTACCATTTATAAAAGTAATTCCTTCTCCAAAATATTGTTGGTCAAGATCAATTTGTTGAAAGACTTTACCTGTTTTGTAATCATATTTTTTAATGAAAGAAGCACCTTCTTGTCCTGTACTTTCGTATAAAGTATCGTTGTAAAACTCAAATCCTTCTGTAAAAGCTTTTTTGTCGTGAGGAAAAGTGTTTACGACTTTATACTTTAATAATTTTGGTTGTATATCTGAAACGACTTCGATTCTTTTGGTTGCATCAGAAGAGTCTCCTCCAAAATAAACTTTTGCTTTTAAGTATTGATATCCTAATTTTTGATCAATTAATTCAAATTTAAATTCTGCGGCACCTTTTGTACTTCCAACTCTTTGGTCGTTTATGAAGTAGGCAACGCTATCAATTTCTTTCGATTTTGGATTTAAAATACCGATTGTAAGCGATTCTTTTGGCGTAAAATGAGCCGGAAAAGCAGAATCATCGATATTAAATAAAGAATTTTCACTTTTATTTTTATCTCCACATCCAATTAATGTGATTCCTAATAAAATGATGCCTAGGAAGTTATGTTTTTTCATGATTTAAAATTTGAATAATGCAATATACGATGTTATTTTTATAGCAACAAAGGTCTTGCAAAAATATAAAAAGGTTGTATATTTGCACCGGCAAGTCCTACACGACCAGCTCCTGCAGACTCCCCCAGGATGGGAACATAGCAAGGGTACGCGGTTGAGCGGTGCGATGTAGGTCGCTTGCCATTTTTTTTAGAATAAATTTAATTTGTAATCTTCCTTTTCAGGAGGATTTTTTTATTTTTGGACATTCTGAAGTTAGATGTTATTGGTTAGAAGTTAAATGTTGAGCTTTTGTATAATGCTTAAAATAATACCATTTCCAAAACTCATAACTTAATAACCCATAACTTATAAATAAAAAATGAGTAAAGTCGTTTTAATTACTGGAGGATCATCAGGGATTGGGAAATCTATTGGTGAATTTTTACACCAGAAAGGTTTCGTTGTGTACGGAACGAGCAGAAATCCTGAAAAAGTTTTAAACTCTGTTTTTCCTTTAGTTGCTTTAGATGTTCGAAATTCGGAATCGATTCAAAATGCTGTTTCAAGAATTATAGAAACTTCTGGCAGATTAGATATCGTTATAAATAATGCGGGAGTTGGTATTACGGGACCTTTGGAAGAGATTCCGACAGAAGAAATTCGAAATAATTTTGAAACGAATTTCTTTGGACCAATTGAAGTTATGAAAGCGGCATTACCACAAATGCGTAAACAAAATTCGGGACTTATTATTAATATTACTTCTATTGCTGGGTATATGGGGCTTCCGTACAGAAGTGTTTATTCTGCATCAAAAGGTGCTTTGGAATTGATTACCGAAGCTTTAAGAATGGAAGTGAAAGCTTTTGGTGTTGAAATTACCAATGTTGCTCCTGGAGATTTTGCTACCAATATTGCGGCAGGACGTTATCACGCGCCACTTATCAAGGATTCTGCTTATGAAAAGGTTTATGGAGATGTTTTGGCAACGATGAACGATCATGTTGATGCAGGAAGTAATCCGAATGAAATGGCCGAAGCGGTTTATAAAATTATTCAGACTAAGAAGCCCAATGTACATTATAAAGTCGGCGCTTTTATGCAGAAGTTTTCGATTGTATTGAAACGTGCGCTTCCGGACAAGGTTTATGAAAAGATGTTAATGAATCACTATAAATTATAAAATTATGGATAAGTTGAGTGAGTTTGTGCCTACTATTTTCGGCGTTTTAGTTATTGTTTTTATTTGGTTTGTACTTCGCAGAATACTTGGTGCTATTAGCGATAAGATTAATAATTCTGAAATTCATAGAGAAGAAACCTTAAAATTTTTGGAAGAAATTAGAAATGAATTGAAAGAATTAAATAAAAAGAATTCTTCGGGACAGTTTTAAGTCAAATGTCTCAGCAGATTTTGAGAAAAGAATACAGGCTTTTTTGAAAACAAGGTAAAATTTACTGTTTGTACTTATTTTGTGAATTTTAAGATAATTTACAAATTGATCTTGTTTTTGAAATTGTTATTGGTATTGATTTCGTAATTTTGCACCTGAATTTGCGTGAGGGATAGAAGCTAACTACCGAAGTAGTGCGGATAGCCCGACCATATTTGGAAAAGGCGCTCATACCCGTTCTGATGAGTGCGCCTTTTGCAAATTTGGGCACGCCCAATTAATCAACACAATTTAAATAATATAAATTATGAAATTTTTTATTGACACAGCTAATTTAGCTCAAATTAAAGAAGCACAGGCTTTAGGTGTTTTGGATGGTGTAACAACTAACCCATCATTGATGGCAAAAGAAGGAATTACTGGAAAAAACAATATCTTAAAGCATTATGTTGACATTTGCAATCTTGTTGAAGGTGACGTAAGTGCTGAAGTTAATGCCCTTGATTTTGAAGGAATGGTTAAAGAAGGCGAGGAGTTAGCTGAATTACATGACCAAATCGTTGTAAAACTTCCAATGACTAAGGAAGGTGTTATGGCTGCAAAATATTTTTCTGATAAAGGAATTAAAACTAACGTAACTCTTGTTTTCTCTGTAGGACAAGCTATCTTGGCTGCAAAAGCGGGAGCTACTTATGTTTCTCCGTTTGTTGGTCGTTTAGATGATATTTCTACTGATGGATTGAATTTGATTCAGGAAATTAGAGAGGTTTACGATAACTACGGTTACGAAACTCAAATTTTAGCGGCTTCTGTACGTCATACAATGCATATTGTTAACTGTGCTAAAATTGGTGCAGATGTTATGACAGGACCTCTTTCTGCAATTTACGGATTGTTGAAACATCCTTTAACTGATATCGGTTTAGCTCAGTTTGTTGCTGACTTCGAGAAAGGAAACAAGTGATCCTTAGATACTTACAAAATTTTAATCGCCTTTTTTCTAACGAGAAAAGGCGATTTTTTTTACTTTTATATGAAACTTAAATAGCTGATTATGAAAGTACTATTGATTGTGTTGTGTTTTTTTGTTAGTTTTTTAATAAATGCTCAGGCTAAAATTATTACTTCTGTAAATGACGCGGGAGATGTAGCAACTTATGAGCTGGATTGTTCGGTTCGGTTTCAAAGTTTGGCAAAAGGACTTCGGTATAATATTACCAGACATGAGTTTAAAGGGCCAGAAATGAAAAATAGTTATAGGTTGCTTTTGGTAATGGATGGTTTTTATTCTAAAACGTTGAATAAAGAAATGACTATTTCGGCAGTTTTAAGTGATGGAACTGTTTTGGAAGCCAGAAAAATTATTGAAGATGACGGATTTTTTGATGGTGCTTGTACTTTGAAAATTAAAGATCCTAAAGCTCTTTTAAAAGCCGATATTGACAAAGTAATAGTCCATGCAGATAAAGATGTAGTTTATTCGATTTCGGAGCCTAATAAGACACTTTTTAAAAAGAATCTAGAGAATATTATAAAGGCTAAATAAAGGTTCTGAGGTTCTAAGTTTTTAAGATGCTGAGATTTTCTTTTTTAATCTTTTGTATAAAAAAAATCCAAATTCCTATTGGAGATTGGAATTTGGATTTTTTTATATTGATATTTTAAATTTTAGTGTCCACCGCCACCGCCTTCAACGTGGCTGATACCTTGTTTCTTTAAGATTTTTGGACAGTAGAAACCGTAGAATCCTAAATAAGCAAAACCAAGTAATGGTACGATGTATGAGAAGTGTGTGTAAGTAATTCCGAAAATTCCGTTCGGATTTGTTGCATCTAAATCACAGATACTTCCTTGTAAAAGTGGAATTACACCACCTCCAAGAATCATCATAATTAAGAAAGAAGATGCTTTTCCTGTGTTTTTTCCTAAACCTGCAATCGCTAAATCGAAGATTGAAGGCCACATGATAGACAAGAATAATCCGCCAGAAATAAAGAAGAATTTAGCAATTTCTGGGTTTGGCCAAACTAATCCTAAGATCATCATGGTTAATCCTGAAATTCCGAAAAGCATTAATGTTTTTCCAGCGTTTTTACCACCAACGAAACTTACGCCAATAAATAACAAAATCCAGAATGGGTAAATGTAGAATGAAGAAACGTCGTGTGCTGCAAAGATGTTAGCACCAATGATTACTCCGAATGCTACAGCAGGAACGATAAATTTAAGTGCTGTGTTTACTAAGTTTGAAGTGTTGAAAACGTTAACTCCACCATTCCAACGTCCGATCATTAAACTTCCCCAGTAAAGCGCGATAAATGGTGCAATTGCGTCTTCTAAGATGTTTCCGAATTCGTTAGTGTGTAATAATGCAGGTAAATTACTGATGATCGTAACCTCAGTTCCAACATAAATAAAAATTCCTAACATACCCAAGTACAATTGTGGATAGTCAAGAATGTTGAATTTACTGTGTGCATCTTTAATTACGGCTTCTTCCTCTTTTGCTGGATTTTCGATTTTGGAGAAATTCATGAAAATAGCAACGGCAATAAAGGCAAGACCTAAAATGATGAATGGCAATTTAATATCTTCTAATGAAAGAGCTGTTTTTTTGTTGTCTCCCATTCCGAATAAAGCAATTCCTAATAAGATTGCTCCAATTGTTGTTCCGAAAGAGTTGATTCCTCCGGCAAGAGTTAAACGGTGTGCTCCAGTTTCAGGGCTTCCCATTTTAATAGCTAAAGGATTTGCAACAATTTGCTGGATAGAGAATCCTAAACCTACTGTAAACAAGGCTGTTAAAAAGAAAGGGAAACTTTGAATTGTAGCTGCAGGAACGAATAAAAATGAACCAACAGCCGACAAGATTAATCCTGCGGATAATGTTCTTTTGTATCCGTATTTTTGTAAAACATCTACTTTTAAGGAAACTATAAAAAATATAATTGATCCGACAAAGTATGCTGCATAAAATGCCCAGGCTACTAATTGTGATTGTACTTGCGATAAAGTAAATACTTTTTTGAATACTGGAATCAGGATGTCATTGGCAGACCCAACAAAACCCCAAAAGAAGAAGACGATTATCAACGAGATAAACTGCCCCCATTTGGTTTGCACATTTTCTGAACTCATAATAATAAGGTTAATTTTTTATTTTATTGTTTTTTGAAGACCGTAAATATATTTGTTAGGAGTATCAAAAAAAAATAAAAAGGCATAAATAATGTTAAATTTAAACCAACGACCGTGTTTTTTCAACAAAGTGTTAATTTTAACCTACTTAGAAAATGTAATTCGCAATTATATTTATTCCAATATCTTATTTTTGACCTCTTTACTGTAGTTTCGGCCTATCGGAATGTTATAAGATTGGATTTGAACGCGGTTTCCTTCTATCGATTTTACCTTGTTTAGCGCAATGACATAAGATTTATGAATTCTAAGGAAGCGTTCTGCTGGTAATTCTTCGGATAAAGATGTAAGAGATTTATGAGTAATATAGGTTTTATCTGGGGTGACAACTTTTATATATTCTTTCATTCCTTCCACAAACAGAATTTCTTCAATATTAATTTTCATCATTTTTTTATCGACTTTAATGAAAATATGTGAATCACCTTTTGCGGTTTCAACTTTAATATTGTTTTTAAGATTGTATTCGGTTGTGATTTTATTGATGCATTTTATAAATCTCGGAAGCGGAATAGGTTTTACTAAATAATCTAGCACATCGAGATCATAACTTTCGGCTGCAAATTCTCTAAAAGCTGTTGTAATAATAACTTTGGTTTTGCTTTCTATAAGACTTATTAATTCAAAACCAGTCATCATTGGCATGTTGATGTCTAAAAATACGGCATCTACCGGTGTACTGTTAATGAAATCCAATGCCTCCAGAGAATTATTGAACGTAGCAATTACTTCAAAATCTGTAAAATTGGTGAAATAATTTTGCAGGACTTTGATTGCTAAAGGTTCATCATCAATTAATACACATTTAATCTTCATTCTGAGTAGGTATTTGTAATCGGATTATGTAGAAATTTAGTTTGGTTTTCTGTTTAAGGCTGAAATTGTTTCTATAAATAAGTTTTAGTCTCTTTTTAGTATTGACTAAGCCAATTCCTCTTTTTGGATTATCATCTTGTGAAATTACAAAATTATTTAAGATTTCAAAATCAAGGATTTTATTGTCGACAACTTTACAATTGATCTTTATTTTTAAGTTTTTGTTGTTTAAACCGCCGTGTTTAAAGGCATTTTCGACCAATGAAATAAAAATTAGCGGTGGTACGACAACATCTTCAATATTCGATTCTAGATTTATGGTAACTTCTACATTTTCAAAACGTAGTTTTTCAATTTCAATATAATTCTGAATATAATCGATCTCTTTTAGTAAAGGAACAAATTTGGTTCCTTTCACATCATAAAGAACGTATTCCATTAAATTGGAAAGTTTGATAATTACATCAGGAACTTTTTTGGAAGATTCTAATGAAAGAGCATATAAATTATTTAAAGTATTGAAGAAAAAATGTGGCTGGATCTGATTTTCAAGATATTTTAGTTTAATCTTAAACTGATTTTCTCTTAGTGATCTGTTCCTTTCTCTTTCACGTAGCCACGTCAAAGTCAGATAAACGGATGATGCCATTGCGAGAACGTACAATTCGCCAATACAAACTGCTACAATATGATTGATTTCGAAAGGATGATATTCGCGATTGGCTTCGGGCCAGATATTTTCGGATATAATGTAATAAGTAAGTGCTGTTTTTAGCAGATAAATTGCAAATAAACTCAGTAAAAGCAAAAAAGTGTACATAATATACTTTTGCTTTAAAACATATTTTGGAACCAAAACAAATAAATTCAAATACACTAATGGAATTACTAATGAAAATTCGATTAAGTTGGATTTGAATGCATAAGGATAATCATTAAAGTAAGCTCCCCATCTTAAAAAGTTCAAAGTAAAATAGACTCCCCAAAACCAAATATGATTTTGCAGTTTGATATCAAATTTAACTTTTCTTATTTCTTTCAACTGATTGTAGTTATTTGGAGGATTTTGGTTTTTCTTAACAATATTGAAATATTGTGCAACTTTAAACAATTAAAGGCAAAGTCACAATTTTTTTGAATAAAATTTTGCAATTAAACGAGATTGGTGTTTTATTTTTTAAATAGAACGTTTTCGTAAAACGCATTATTGAATAATTTATGTCGTTGGTTTAAATTTTATTGTCGTTGGTTTAATTTATTTTTTTTAACAATGTCTTAAGAATAATTTTACTTCATAACTAACAAAATAAAATAAACATGAAAAAAATTTTCTCAATCTTTATGATTGTTTTTACGGCGCAATTTATGTTTGCCCAAGTAAAGACAGTCAAAGGTTTGGTAACAGACCAGAAAGGTTTGCCATTACCAGGTGTGACGGTTCTTGTTAAAGGATCAAACAAGGCAAGTCAGAGTGATTACGATGGATTGTATACAATTCAGGCGTCTAAAAATGATGTTTTGGTTTTTTCTTACATCGGATTTAAATCACAATCAGTTACTGTAACAGATGCTTCACAATTAAATGTATCACTTGCTGAAGATGCTCAGAATCTTAATGAAGTTGTTGTAACCGCATTAGGTATTAAGAGACAGAAAAAAGAATTAGGTTATGCTGTTCAGGATGTAAAAGGTGATCAATTAAACAAAGTAATTACTACAAACGTTGCAACAGCACTTTCGGGTAAAGTTGCTGGTGTTGATGTGTCTATTCCTGCTACAGGTGTTGGTGGAAGTACTCGTGTTATTATTAGAGGTATTTCAAGTATTGGTGAGAGTAATCAGCCACTTTACATTGTTGATGGTGTGCCAATTGACAACTCAGGTTTGTCTAATGATCAGGCAGCTACAAGCAAATGGTTTGATGGTAGAGATAGTGGAGACGGAATCTCAAGTATCAACCCAAACAATATCGAAAGTTTAACGGTTCTTAAAGGAGCTGCTGCAGCTGCTTTATATGGTTCTAGAGCGTTAAACGGTGTAATTTTGATCACTACTAAAAAAGGAAGTAAAGGAGCACTAAAAGTAGAACTTAACAGTGGTGTAAGTTTTGACCGTGTAAATGCTAAATACAGTGACTATCAAAAAGAATACGGTTCAGGATCTAATGGACTTTTACCAGATCCAGCAAGACCTACCGAAGTTTACAGTTATACTACAAGTGCATGGGGACCTAAATTTTCTGAGACAGTAGGACAACAAGTTGTAATATTTGATGGCTCTATGAAACCTTATGCAAAAGTTGATAATAATATTCAGGACTTTTTCAGAACTGGGGTTACAATGACAAATGGAATCTCTTTATCGTCAGGTAGTGAAAATGCATTTGTACGTTTCGGATATAATAATTTAAAAAATGATGACGTAATTCCGAACACAGGTTTAGAAAGAAACGATGCAAGTTTAAATGCAACATTAAAATCTGAAAAATTTACTTTAGATGCTAATGTGAATTACATGGTAGAAAACACCAATAACAGACCAGGATTAGGAGATTCTCCAAACAACGTTGGATATGCTTTAAGCGGTTTGGCTCCAAATATTGATCAAGCATGGTTGAAAAATTCTCAAAATCCTGAAACTGGTGCAATGTATCAATGGAATAACAATGTGTACTCATTGAATCCTTATTGGATTGTAGACCAAAATCATAATGCAACTAAGAAAAACCGTTTCATGGGTAATGTTACAGGAACATACCAGTTGAAAAAATGGGTTGGATTAACTTTTAGAACTGGTTTGGATACTTATACTTTTGATTCTAAAGATTTCATGGAAGGTGGAAATACTTGGCCAGGAAGAGATAATGGTTACTTAGGTATAGAAGGAATTAAAGTTTCGGAAATGAATACGGATATCATTGCTACTTTCAGTGATATTAAATTAGCCAACGATTTCACTTTTTCTGGAATTTTAGGTACTGGTAGAAGAGATTTTAGAAGAGAACAGAACTCTAGATTCGCAACTAACATTATCGAGCCAGGAACAGAGTATATTAGTAATTTCTCTAATCAAACAGAAAATGCTCCTTTAGAAACAAAAACAAGAACGAACTCTGTTTATGGTTCTGCAAAATTTGATTATAAAGGATATTTATATGCTGAATTTACAGGAAGAAATGACTGGTTTAGTGTAATTAATAAAGATGCTTTTTATCCTGCAGCTTCTATGGGATTCATCTTCTCTGATGCACTTGGACTTCAAAGCGATACTTTCTCTTATGGTAAATTAAGAGGTTCTTGGGCGCAAGTTTCAAATGCTCCTGGAGCTTACAAAAACGCATTAAACTATACAACTTATTCTTCATATAATGGAGGAAGCGTGGTTAACATTAAAAATACTTCTGCACCAAATCCAAATTTAACATATCAGTCTAAAACAGGAATTGAGTTTGGTCTTGAAACAGCTTTCTTCAAAAACAGATTAAGAGCAGATATTACAGTATATCGTGAAGATACTTCAGATCAAACTATAGATTTACCTTCATCTGCAACTTCTGGATATGAATTTATCTCTGTAAATGCTGGTAAGTTACGTAACGAAGGTATCGAGGTATTTTTATCTGGTACCCCAATCAAAACAAAAGATTTTGAGTGGGGAATTGATTTGAACTTCTCTAGAAATAAAAACTCAATCTTGTCTTTACATCCAGATATTGATACTTATACAATTTCTGAAGCTCGTTGGGCTGGAGCTGCAATTGTTGCTCAGGTTGGAGGACAATACGGAACTATTATGGGGAAAGATTTCTTGAAAACACCATCTGGAGAAAAAATTGTAGGAGCTAATGGTATGCCTCTGTTTACAGATAATAAAGTGGCTTTAGGAAAAGGTCTTCCGGATTGGGCAGCAGGTTTAACAAATCGTTTCTCTTACAAAGGAATTACGCTTCAGTTCTTAATTGATATGAAATTTGGAATGGATGTATATTCTATGACAAATGCACTTGCAGCTCAAAAAGGTCTTTTGGATATTACAACAGAAGGTAGAGATGCTTACAATGCAGCAAGAGCTCAGGCTGTTGCAAATGATCCGAACTTTAGCCAGTCAACTTGGGTTCCTACTGCAGGTTATGTAGTTAAAGGTGTGGTAAACACTGGTACAGCAGAAAATCCAAATTATGTACAAAATACAACCCCTGTAAATCCTCAGGATTACTGGAGCAGTGTTTTCAATAATACACCAGCACCGTTTGTTTATGATGCTTCTTACGTAAAACTTAGAGAGGTAAGTTTAGGATATACAATTCCTGGAAGTGTTTTCGCTGGTTCAAAAATTAGCTCAATTTATGTTTCAGCATTTGCTAGAAATCTATTGACTTTTAATAAAGATTTACCAAACGTAGATCCTGAATCTATGTATACTTCAGGTAATGGGCAAGGTTTTGAATATGGTTCTTTACCATTTAGAAGATCGTATGGTTTTAATCTTAAAGTTACATTCTAAAAAATAGAAATTATGAAATTTAAAAATATATTATTAGCTGCACTTGTAACTTTTGCTACGGTAAGCTGTACAGACAACTTTGACGAATTGGAAAAAGATCCAGTTGCGTTATCTGCAAATCCTGCAGGACAGCTTTCATTTACTCAATTGTGTATGTCTGGTGACGGATACTACCAATGGAGAGCCAATCTTATCTATTCTGGAGGATTTGTACAGCACTATGCAGGAGCATGGAATGTAACAGAATTTGGAAGCAAGTTTAAGAAAAACGACGACTACGCAACTGCATTGTGGAGAAACGGATATGCTAACGAGCTGAAAAGTATCGTAGATGTTCTTGAAAAAACAAGTGGAAAAGCGGATATGGTAAATATGAATGCTGTTGCAAAAATCATGAAAGTAATGATTGCGCAGCGTATCACAGATTTATATGGTGATGTTCCGTATTCAGAAGCAGGTTTAGGTTTCTCTAAAGGAATTGTAACTCCGAAATACGATAAGCAACAAGATATTTACAACATGTTCTTCAAAGAATTAGAAGAAGCTTTTGTACAGTTAAATGCAAATGGTGGTGCTATTAAAGGAGACTTGTTTTATAATGGAGATGTTTCAAAATGGAAAAAACTAGCTAATACGATTCGTTTGCGTCTGGCAATGAGAATTTCGGAGGTTAGTGCAGCAGAAGCAGAAAAACAAGCAAAAGCAGCATTTCAAAATGGTGTTTTCGAAAGTAATCTTGATAACTGTATCATGAAACATTTGGATTATCCTTTTAATGATACTCCTGGAGCACTTGATTTTAGAGGAAATGGTCTTTCTTATGCGCTTATCGGAAACGAAAATGGAGATCACTTTAGTTCTCTAATGATCAATTTCTTAAAAAATAACGGAGATCCTAGATTAACAATGCTTGCAACTCCAAAAACTGGTGGTGCAGCAGGTGGTGCTCCTCTTCCTGGAGAAGATTTGTACATAGGAAATACTCCTGGACTTTTTCAATGGGAAATGCCTGGTGGTTCTAACGCAATCTCTGGAATTCAGCCTTATTTAAAACTAAGAACAACGCCGTTTTTACATGTAAGTTATTCAGAATCACAATTGTTATTGGCCGAAGCTGCATTTAGAGGATGGGTTACTGGTTCAGCAGCTGATTATTATAAAAAAGGTGTTGAAGCAGGTATCAGACAATTAGAAATTTACGGAGCGGCAGCACCAACTGCGGCAGCTATCAACACGTATTTAGCGGCAAAACCATTAGTTGCAGGATCTGAAAAAGAACAAATTGCAACTCAGCTTTGGGTTACTTATTTATTCAACAGTATTGAAGCTTATTCAAACTGGAGAAGAACAGGATTCCCTCAATTGCTTCCAATTACAAATCCAGATTCTGAAACAAATGGTGTTACGCCAAAACGTTTATACTATCCAAATGATGAAATGCAGAAGAATGGAGCTAATTATACAGAAGCTTTGTCCAGAATGGGAGGAACAAACGACTGGCTGAACAAAGTTTGGTGGGATGTAAACTAAAAAAAACTAGAGTTATGCCTAATAAGGTATTATTTAAATCTAATTAAGATTAAAAATTATGAGTAAAAATAAAGCCTTGTTAGGCATCCTCTTTTTCATAAGTTCGCTTATTTCAGTTTATAGCTGCACTTCTCAAAAAGATTCAGAAAATGATGATGTTAAACAAAAAAATGCTAGAGTAGTAGGATATCTGTCTACGGATAATTTTGATAAAATGACTTCAATTCAGTTTTGTAAAATAACGCATTTGAATGTGGCCTTTGCAAATCCTGATAAAAACGGAAATCTTGTTTTTTCAGGAGATATTGATGGACTTGTCAAATATGCAAAATCGGTTAATCCGAATATTGTAATCAGTATTTCTTTGGCTGGAGGTGTAATTTCAGAAGAACAGGCATCAAATTGGTCTTGGTTAATCGATAAGCCAGAAAAGAGACCTGTTTTAATTCAGAACATTGTAAATTTTGTAGACCTTCACAAGTTGGATGGTGTTGATGTAGATTTAGAATGGGATGCTGTAACAGTCGGATATAGTGGTTTTGTTTTAGAATTGAAGAAGAGTCTTCTAGAACGTAAAAAACTAATGACTGCAGCATTACCAAATAATTCTCGTTTCGAAAACATAAGCGCCGCTGCTTTACAGGCTTTTGATTTTATAAATGTTATGGCTTATGACAGTACTGGTCCTTGGGCACCGAATAAACCAGGTCAGCATAGTTCTTTTGCTTTCGCTAAAGAGGGAATTGAATTTTGGAAACTCCAAAATGTTCCAAGTGAAAAATTAACTCTTGGAGTTCCTTTTTATGGTTACAATTTTACTAATCCAGAAGTTACAAGTTCTAAATACGGAGAAATTGTGGCAACAGGAAAACAATTTGCAGAACTTGATGAATTGGGTAAAATATATTACAATGGCAGACCTACAATTGTTCAAAAGGTAGAATACGCCGCTCAAAATACAGGCGGAATTATGATTTGGGAATTGTCGCAAGATTCTTTTGATGAATACTCTTTATTGGAAGTGATTCATAAAAAATATACTTCCTTAAAAGTAAAAACAACAAATCTCTGTGGCAACTAAATCACTGTTTTAACAAGCGTCAAAAAAATAAAAATCATAAGGTTTTAAGTTTGGTTAGTAGTAAATGGTATAGGCAGTAAAAGCTGTCTATACTGTTTCTTAAAATCAAAATGGTAATTACTACAAAAAAAGAAAAGAAATGAAAAGTGCTTTAGAAATAAAACCTGATATCAGTTACAAGAGCGCCGGAAAATTTGAAGAAACTCGATTTGAAAAAATTCATAACGAAATCTTCAAAAGTTCTGTTGAAGCTTCTGTAATTGTAGCACAGGAAATTGCGCAGCTAATTCGATCTAAACAGGACAAAAATAAATCTTGTGTATTAGGTTTGGCTACAGGTTCTTCTCCTATAAAAGTTTACGAAGAACTGGTGAGAATGCATAGAGAAGAAGGACTAAGTTTTAGCAATGTAATCACTTTTAATTTGGATGAATATTATCCAATGACAAAAGAGAACAATCAGAGTTATCACTATTTCATGCATGAGCATCTTTTTAATCATATTGATATAAAACCTGAAAATATTAATATTCCAGATGGTACAGTTGCGATTGAAGAAATCAATCAGTATTGTATCGATTATGAAATGAATATTAAAAATGCAGGTGGTCTTGATTTTCAGTTATTAGGAATTGGACGAACAGGTCACGTTGGTTTTAACGAGCCAGGTTCGCACATCAATTCAGGAACCAGAATTATTACATTAGATCATATTACAAGAGTAGATGCTTCGTCTGCTTTTAACGGAATTGATAATGTGCCAAAACGAGCCATTACAATGGGAGTTTCAACCATTATGAGATCAAAACGTATTGTTTTGATGGCATGGGGACAAAACAAAGCCGATATTATCAAAAGAACTATTCAAGGTGATATTAGTTCTGAAGTTCCAGCCACATTTTTGCAAAACCATCCTAATGCGACTTTCGTTTTAGACCAATCGGCGGCGACAGAATTAACCCGTTTTAAAACTCCTTGGTTAGTTGGTGAATGTCTTTGGACTCCTGAAATGAAAAGCAAAGCCATTGTGTGGTTATGTCAAAAAACAAAACAGTCGATTTTAAAACTGACTGACCGTGATTATAATAATAACGGAATGTCTGATCTTTTGGCACAAGAAGGTTCAGCTTATGATATGAACATTAATATGTTTAATATTTTACAGCATACCATTACAGGATGGCCAGGAGGGAAACCAAACACAGATGATTCTCATCGTCCAGAAAGAGCAAATCCGGCAAAAAAGAGAGTGATTCTTTTCAGTCCACATCCAGATGATGATGTGATTTCTATGGGAGGAACTTTTTCTAAACTAATCAAACAAGGTCATGATGTGCATGTGGTGTACCAAACTTCAGGAAATATTGCGGTTTCAGATGATGAGGCTTTAAAATTTGCAGAAGTTGCGAGTGATTTTGTTGGAAAAGACAAAGCAGATATCAACTTCAAAGCTGTAATTGATTTTCTAAACAATAAATCGGAAAACCAAATTGATTCTTTAGAAGTAAGAAAATTAAAAGGACTCATTAGAAGAAGAGAATCTTATGCAGCCACAAGATATATTGGTTTAAAAGATGAAAATACGCATTTCTTAGATCTCCCTTTTTATGAGACAGGCCAAGTAAAAAAGAATCCGTTAGGCCCAGAGGATATTGAGATTGTAAAAGAGATTATTGCCAAAATAAAACCACATCAGGTATTTGCTGCTGGTGATCTCGCAGATCCGCACGGCACGCATGAGGTTTGTTTGAATGCCATTTTTGCGGCTTTAAAAGAATTGAAACCTGAACCTTATATGAATGATTGTTGGCTTTGGCTTTACAGAGGAGCTTGGCACGAATGGGATATTCATGAAATAGACATGGCAGTTCCGTTAAGTCCGTCAGAGGTTTTATTAAAACGTCATGCTATTTTACATCATCAATCTCAAAAAGACAGAGTGATGTTTCAAGGAAATGATTCGCGTGAGTTCTGGGTAAGAGCAGAAGACCGCAACAAGAATACGGCCATTTTATACGATGAATTAGGTTTGGCCGAATATGAAGCTATTGAAGCTTTTAAACGTTTTGATTACTAATTAATTTTTACTGATTCATTTGAAAATGAATCGAATAACAAGATTCGGATTGATCTCATTGCAAGAGTGAGGTAAAGCAGAAGACTCTCTGAATTTTGTTTATTTTATAAATCTAGGATACTTAAAACCTATCCAAACCAAAAAAAAGAAAAATGAAATATCTATTTGTACTATTGTTTGCAAGCATATCTGCAGGCGCTCAAATTCAGAAAGAGCAGCTCAATCTTATGCCGTGGCCTCAGAATGTTGTTATTAATGAAGGTAATTTTGCTTTGAATAAAAACTTTAAAGTAAATATTACAGGTAATCCCAATCCAAGAATTTTTGGAGGAGTAACACGTTTCTTACGCCGCTTAGATGGTAGAACAGGTATGTTTTTCCAACAAGGATTCATTACAAAATTAAACGAGGTTCCAAACGCAGAATTACAAATCAACTGTACTAAAAGTGGTAAAATTGGTTTGTATGAAGACGAAAGTTATCATTTAGATATTACATCAAACAAAATTACGCTTAATGCTTCGAGCGATTTAGGAGCTTTGCATGGTTTGGAAACATTATTACAAATGCTTCAAAACAATGCTTCATCGTATTATTTTCCAGCTTCAAAAATTTCAGATTTTCCAAGATTTACTTGGAGAGGTTTAATGATTGATGCTTCAAGACATTTTCAGCCGGTTGATGTAATCAAAAGAAATATAGATGCTTTGGCTGCAATGAAAATGAATGTTTTTCACTGGCATTTGGTTGACGATCAAGGCTGGAGAATCGAAATGAAAAAACACACCAAGTTTATCGAATTAGCATCAGATGGACTTTATTATACACAAGAGGAAATTAAAAATATCGTAAAATATGCAGATGAGCGCGGTATTTTAATTGTTCCAGAAATAGATGTTCCAGGTCACGGATCGGCAATTTTGACGGCTTATCCAGAAATTGGCAGTAAAGTAATTACTTTGACAGGAGGAACAACCGAAAAAAATATTCAAGGTACAGCAATCGCTACCTATGGAGTTGAAAGAAATGCTGGTATTTTTTCACCAACATTAGATCCTTCAAATCCTAAAACATATCAAATTTTAAGTGAAGTTTTTGATGAGGTTTGTCCGTTATTTCCAGGAGCTTATTTCCACATTGGTGGAGATGAGAATGAAGGAAAGGATTGGGATGCAAATCCGAAAATTCAAGAATTTAAAAAGAAACACAACTTAAAAAACAATCACGAATTACAGACTTACTTTACCATGCAGTTGGCTCCAATGTTGAAAAAACACGGAAAACAATTGATGGGTTGGGAAGAAATCTTAACTAAAGATTTATCTAAAGAAGCTATTGTTCATTCTTGGAGAGGTCCAAACGAAGGAATGACTGCTGGGCAATCTTTGGTAGATGCTGTGAAAAAAGGATATAAAACAGTTCTGTCAAATGGTTATTATATTGATTTAATGTATCCAATTGCAAGTCATTATCTAAATGACCCAATGCCGAAAGGAGCAAATTTAACAGCAGAAGAAAAAGCAAGAATTTTGGGAGGTGAAGCAACCATGTGGACAGAATTAGCGACATCTGAAACAATCGATTCGAGACTTTGGCCAAGAACAGCAGCAATTGCAGAAAGACTTTGGTCTGCTGAAGATATTACTGATGTCGAAAATATGCGTAAACGTTTAGAAACGGTTTCTTTTAGATTAGAAGAATTAGGTGTTACGCACATTCGCAACAAAGATGTGATTTTAAGAAATATTGCAAACAATCAAGATATTAAAGCGCTTGAAGAATTTTCATATGTAAGCGAGCCATTAAAGGGATATACTCGTAACAAAGGCGGAACAGAATATCAAATGTATTCTCCGTTTACTTTATTCGCAGACGCTTGTGGTCCAGATTCAAAAGATTCTTTAGCATTTGATGCAGCAGTAAGTCAGTATTTAGCCAATAAATCTGCAGAGAATAAAGCCAAAGTTGCGGCATTTTTCAATAAATGGATTGCGGTACACAAAGATTTGACAGCACTTAGTGCCAATGCACCATTGGTACAGCCGATACTTCCTTTGTCTAAAAAGTTAAGCGATGCTTCGCAGGAATTATTATTGGTTTTGGATAATAAATCAGCTTCTGGTAATTTGAAAAAGCTAGTAGAAGATTGTAATACAAAAGATCATGCAGATGTAGAACTGGGTGTTTATACAAGCTTGAAGAAATTATTGTAAAATTAGTTTGAATTAGTGTTTAGTAATTTATTGCCATTATTGATTTAAAATGATTTATCTCTGCCAGAAAACAATTTGGCAGAGATATTTACAAAGATGTTTTGCTGGTCAATTCCATTTGATCGGTTTAAGATATATTTTCAAGAGTTAATAACAAAGTTCATGAAAATTAATTGAGGTAAAATTTTTGGTGGGTTAAAATTGAGTTTGGTTATTTATTTTTTAATCTAAATTTTATTTCAAAACAATGTACCGAGTTTAGGTAATTTGTTATTTGGTTTTTACCTATACGAGGACATTTATAAAACCTGGCAATTCGTTGTCAGGTTTTTTTATTAAAAAAAAGTTTCAATTTATTAGGAAGAAACTCTTTTAACTTTATTTTTACCACAACTAATCAAACCCATAACTAATGAAAATATTTTCTATTTTTAATTTTGTGTTCTCTATTGTTGGCGCTGGCCTAATGGCGGGCGCAATTTATCTTTATGTAGACAAACAAGCTTTTTTAGCGAAAGCAGAAACCGTACAAGGAACTGTTACAGAACTGATACCGAAACGTTCTAAGGAATCAACAACTTATAGTCCAGTGGTTTCTTTTACAACAAAAACAGGTCAAACTATTACGCATCATTCATCAGTAAGTAGCAGTCCGCCGAGTTATGATGTAGGGGAGAAAGTAGAAGTTTTTTATGATCCAGCGAATCCTAATAAAGCAGAAATAAAAGGTTTTGTGTCGCTTTGGCTTGGCGTACTGATTTTAGGAGTAGTAGGGACAGTTTTCTTTTTAATAGGTTCTTTGGGAGTTTTATTCCGTTGGCTTAAAAAAAGAAAAACGCAAAATTTACGCGAAACCGGAAAACCTATTGCAGCAAAATTTACACAAGTGCAATTAAATACTAATCAAACATTAAACGGTCGAAATCCTTTTCAGATTTTGAGTCAATGGCAAGATCCTCAGACCAACGAATTGTATGTATTTAAAAGTGATAATATTTGGTTTGATCCTACAGATTTTGTAAAAACAGATACGGTTAGAGTTTTCATTGATCCCGAAAATCCTTCAAAATATACTATGGATATTTCTTTTTTACCTGTTTTAAAAAATTAGAAAAAAAATATAAATAATGAACCTGACAGTTTTTTGTCGGGTTTTTTTATGTTTGAAAAATTTCTAATATTCCTGCAAGTTTGTTAATTCAATAAAAACTATCGTCAATGATTCTTCATTTCAAAATTGACAGTTTCACAGTTTCTCATAACGTAATGTGCCTTAAATTAAAACCTTTGCGAACTTAGCGTAAACCTTTGCGCCTTTGCGGTTAAAAAACTTTCATTACTTTTGAAATAAAATACAATTGTTTCAGAATCCATGCATAAATTCATAAGTTTAATCACTTTCCTTTTAATTTTCTCTTTAAGTTCAGCTCAAACTAAATTCGGAAATCCAGAAGTTGATCCCATTCAAATTCAGAAAACGTACGAACAATGGTCGGTGTATCAGAATAAAAACATCATGCTTTCTAGAGATTTTAAAGCTTTGGATTTTTCATCAAAAGAAATTTCAAAAGAAACTTTTTTAGATCAATTAGCAAATGGAAATTTTATTCCAATTCGATTGAAATCAGAAGCGAATATTTACATTTACAAGTTATTCAAAATTCAGCCCAAAACCGATTCAAGCATAAAAGCAACAATCAATCAAATTGGTTTTGATGCTTATAAAAACTTCAAAATGGAAGGAACTGCTTTTCCTCAATTTTCATTTAAAGATTTGAACGGAAATTTGGTTACCAACGAATCCATGAAAGGAAAAATCATCGTAATAAAATGCTGGTACATTCACTGTGCGCCCTGCATTAGAGAATTTCCTCAAGTGAACAAATTAGTTGAAGATTATAAAGACAGAAAAGATATTGTTTTCATGAGTTTAGCAGAGGATTCACAAGAACAATTAAAAGTGTTTTTGGCTAGAAAACCGCTATCTTATTCTATAATTCCAGATATGAAAGAATATATGAATACTGCTTTACAGCTAAATTCTTTTCCAACACATTTTATCATCAACAAAGAAGGAAATATTTCAAAAGTACTTCCAAATTTTGAGAGTCTAGAAGTTGCTTTAGCGAAAGAAAGTAAATTGTGAAGTTTTGAACCATATAAGTAATATAAGAAAATTTAAGTTTTGCTAAAATGAACTTATATTACTTATATGGTTAAATAAAAAACTTAGCACCTTTGCACCTTTGCAACTCTGAACCTTTTTCCGTACTTTTGCACCAAATTAATTAAAAAGACATTCATGTTAACAGTCAATAATTTATCAGTTCAATTTGGTAAAAGGATTTTATTTGATGAAGTAAATACAACTTTCACTCATGGAAATATTTACGGAGTTATTGGAGCCAATGGTGCTGGAAAATCTACTTTCTTAAAAGTTATTTCGGGCGATATCGATCCAACTTCTGGTCACATTCATTTGGAGCCAGGAAAACGTATGTCGGTTTTAAACCAGAACCACAACATGTTCGACGAACATACTGTTTTGGAAACCGTTTTAATGGGGAATAAAGTTTTGTATGCTGTTAAAAAAGAAATGGATGAGCTTTATTTAGATTATAACGATGCAAATGCAGATCGAATTGGAGAGCTTCAAGTTCAGTTTGAAGAAATGAACGGATGGAATGCCGATTCTGATGCAGCTGCGATGTTGTCTAACTTAGGTATCACAGAAGCAGATCATTATACTTTAATGGCAGATATGGAAGGAAAAATGAAAGTACGTGTGCTTTTGGCGCAGGCACTTTTCGGAAATCCTGATTTACTGATTATGGATGAGCCTACCAACGATTTGGATTTCGAGACAATCGCTTGGTTAGAAAACTTCTTAGCAAACTACGAAAACACTGTAATCGTTGTATCTCACGACCGTCACTTTTTAGATGCGGTTTGTACACATATTTCTGATATTGATTTCGGAAAAATCAATCACTACTCAGGAAACTATACTTTCTGGTACGAGTCTAGCCAATTAGCGGCAAAACAACGTGCGCAGCAAAACAAAAAAGCAGAAGAGAAGAAACAAGAGTTGGAAGAATTTATTCGTCGTTTTAGTGCAAACGTGGCGAAATCGAAACAAGCAACTTCTCGTAAAAAAATGATTTCGAAATTGAATATTTCTGAGATCAAACCTTCTAGCCGTCGTTACCCTGCGATTATTTTCGATCAGGATCGTGAAGCTGGAGATCAAATCTTAAACGTAGAAAACTTATCTGCTTCTGTAGAAGGAGAAGTTTTATTTAAAGATATTAACTTGAATATGGCAAAAGGCGATAAAATCGTTCTTTTCTCTAAAGATTCACGTGCAACAACTGCTTTCTACGAAATCTTAAACGGTGAACAAAAAGCAGATTCTGGAACTTTTGACTGGGGAATTACAACAAACCAAGCGTATTTGCCAGCTGAAAACCACAAATACTTCGAAAATGATTTAAGCTTAGTGGATTGGTTACGTCAATACGCTAAAACGGAAGAAGAGCGTGATGAGGTTTTCATTAGAGGTTTCTTAGGGAAAATGATTTTCTCTGGAGAAGAAGCTTTAAAAACATCTAGAGTTTTATCTGGAGGAGAAAAAGTTCGTTGTATGCTTTCTAGAATGATGATGGAACGCGCTAACGTTTTAATGCTAGACGAGCCAACAAATCACTTAGATTTGGAGTCTATTACAGCTTTCAACAACTCATTGAAAAACTTTAAAGGTTCTGTAATTTTCACAACACATGACCACGAGTTTGCACAAACTGTTGGTAACCGAATTGTAGAATTGACACCAAGCGGAGTTATCGATCGTTACATGACATTTGATGAATATCTTGATGATGAGAAGATTCAAGAGCAAAGAAAGAAGATGTACAATCTTTAATATTTTAAAATCCAAATTTAGAACTTACAACTTTGTCAAAGTTTTAAACTTTGACAAAGTTCAATAACCATAAAAAAATCCCAAACTCCAAGTTTAATTGGAATTTGGGATTTTTTAATTTGTAGATTTTATTTTATTTATTTCTTGCCAAACATTTTAGCAAAGATCCAGATAATAATCGCAATGATAAAGATTACGATAAAAATCCCGAATCCCATTCCGGCTTTAAAAATGTCTCCAACTAGTTCACAGCTTGTAAATGAAAATAGTATTACGAATACCATTAACAATCTAAGTATTTTATTTTGCATGATTTTGAGTTTTTAAATTGCTTTCATAAAATTACTTCACGAATCGGGCAAATGTGTTATATAATTTTTGAGAAATGTTTTAGTATTTGGATTTGATAATTTTTATTTCCAAAAATACGAGCCCGATAATAACTAAGATTTCAGCCAAAAAATAAGCAATTCCAAAAATCGAAATGTTTTGGTAATAATAAAGTATAATTCCAAATGTCAAAATGCAATAAAGAATATTGGCGGTACAGATTATTTTTAAATAAGATTTCCAATTTCGCTTGACGAAAAAATAACAACTGATGGAATAAACGAAGAAAATCAAAGCAAGTATTGAAAGAAGTTCGAAAACATCTTTTGATAAACCGAAAAAAGCATTGAAATTTCTGAGAACAAAATAGAGTAGAAAAGTAGTTAGCAAAGCTCCCAAGCTGTCTAATAGAAAAATGTTTTTGGGGTTAGATATAAATTGTTTACTACTTTTCCTCATACTATTTATTGGGTTTTACAACATTTCAATAAGCTGAATATTATTGCCGCAAGTATCATTTAAAATAGCAATTTTAACCGTTCCCATTTCAGTAGGTTTCATGCTAAATTCTACGCCAAGATTTACAAGTCGGTTGTATTCTTCTTCGATGTTATCAACGTTGAATTGTGTGTATGGAATTCCAGCTTCGAAAAGGGCTTTCTGATACGTTTTAGCTGGTTCAAAATGATTTGGCGATGGTTCTAATAAAATCTCAGTTCCAAATTGTTCTTCCTTCGAAACGACTGTTAACCATCTATTGTTTTCACTCAAAGGCACATCATGTTTTTTTATAAAACCTAGTTTTTCTGTATAAAATTGTAATGCAATCTCTTGATCTTGAACTGGGATTCCGATAACTTTTACTCTCATCTTTTTATGTTTTTAAATTGATTGATGCAAAGTTTGTAAAATCAATTCCGACTTACTTTGCGAAAATTGCTCTTTTTTGAAATTCCATTGGAGCGATTCCAATTTTGGTTTTGAATAAAGTACTAAACGAACTCGGACTTTCAAACCCAACTGCAAAACAAGTTTGAGTTACAGGCATTCCATTTCGTAAGTATTCTTTAGATTTTTCTATTCTTCTGTCAATCAAATATTGCATGGGCGTCATGCCGTAATATTTTTTAAATAAACGCAATAAATGGAATTTAGATGTAAATTGTGAATCAGAAAGAACATCCAAATTCAGTTCTTGTTCAAAGTTGTTTTCAATGAATTTCTTCGTCCGAATTACAGTTTTAATCTGTCCTTCGTTTTTGTAGCAGATTTTGCTGATGCGATTTATTTCTTGTTGGTAAAAATTCATTTCTTGTTCTTCTGATAATTCATGTTATTTTCTCTAATTTTTGAGTTCTTGAATTCGATTTAAAAGTACTTAAAAATCAGAGATATGTGTTGTATAATTTTTAGGGAAATGTTTTAGGATTTGGATTTACAATGTTATTTCAGAAGTCTTTTTTTAGAAAAATTAATGACTTAAATCCTCTTCTGCTTCATATTGGTTTTCAAAAATATCTTCGTAAGAAATTTTAATTCTACATTTTGTCAGGAGATCATTGCAATCATTAAGATATTTTTTTTGTTTCGGTGATAAAGTTTGCCCATCATTTATCTTTAATAGAGAAGTAGATGATCCAGAACTTATTACATGTTTTGATAATCGTTCATAAGAAAGCGATATATAATCTTTATCTGTCAATTTTTGATCTATAAGTTTGCCGAAATTGGTGAAACTGACATTGTCAAAAATAATTTCCCAATTTTTGATAATTAAAGGACCTGGTCCTTGATTTGATAGTATTATGTTTAAATTATTATATAAACGATCATAGTCAAAGTGAGGAAATGGCATATTTTGCCTTTTAATTAATTCTTTTTCTTGTGTAAATCTTTCATTATCGCGTTGAATATTTTCTCGAATGTTCCTGTCTTCAATTTCATGAATTTTAACCGCAATTTTTAATGTTATGTAAATGCTGATTATAGAAAAGACTACCGCTAGTAAATTAAAGAAAGTTCCTAATACTCCACCAATATAGTCACCAAAAGCCCCCCATATAGCCTGGCTTTTGGAAATTTCACCATCAAAATTGCAAAAGTAAGCCATTATAGTTATTAAACTAATTAATCCACTTGAGATGCATAATATTGCTACAAATTTTTTTATTATTTGCGAATTTACTATTTCCATATCTTTTAAAAATATTTTTAGATTTACTGTTTAGCTAAAATATAATTTTAAATATATATTATTGATTAATGGAAAAAAATCTTGAATTGCCATTTCAGCTTTTTGTTAATTTTTTATATTTTAATTTTTTTTAAAAAACATTTCCCGTTTCAACACCCCAACAAATAAAATCAGATTCCGTATATTTGCCCGACCAATCATTACAATTAATTATGAGCCAGAAAGTATTACTTAATTCAAAAGAAGTTACTATCATACTTCACCGTTTGGCTTGTCAGTTAATCGAAAAACATCTTGATTTTTCAAATACTATTTTAGTGGGAATTCAGCCAAGAGGCGTTTTTTTAGCTGAACGTTTAAAACAAATATTAGAAAACGAATACCAAGTTCCTGAAATTTCTTTGGGTTATTTGGATATTACTTTTTTTAGAGATGATTTTCGTCGTACAGAAAAACCACTCGAAGCCAACAAAACTCAAATCAATTTTATAGTCGAAGACAAAAAAGTCATTTTTATTGATGACGTTTTGTTTACAGGTCGAAGCATTCGTTCTGCATTAACTGCCATTCAATCTTTCGGAAGACCTTCAGAAATCGAATTGTTAGTTTTAATTGACAGACGTTTCAGTCGTCATTTACCAATTCAACCCGATTATCGCGGTCGTCAGGTAGATGCTATTAATGGCGAAAAAGTGATTGTAAGCTGGAAAGAAAACGACGGCGAAGATGTAGTTCATTTGGTTACAAATTAGTTTAATCGGTTCACCGGTTAATTGTTTAATCGGGAAAACGACATTTTAACGATTAAGCAATAAACGATTAAACAATAAAGCATGACAGAGAACGAAGAGTTTATTTATGAGTCAATTTTTAACCAGGTAAGAATGGGATTTCTTTCTATTGATGATATCAAAGAAAACATCATGGAAGAAATTGAAGATAACGAATTTGAAGATGAAATCTCTGAAGCTTGGGCTTTTGAAAAAATCGACGAAGAATATCAAAAGTTATTAGAAGAAAGTAAAAATTGGGAAAGCCCAACAGATACTGAAAAACTTATAAATGCGTTTGATGATTTATGCGATCAAAATATCATTGCGCTTCATAATGCTGGATATACCACAAGCGACGGAGAATACGAAGTAGTCGAAGTCGAAAGAGATCTCAGAAATAGCGGCGTAGAATCTGACGGTTATTGCTTTTATCACGAACAAGATTTGGCGAGAGCTGTAATGCAAGATGATCCGAGTTTGTTTATCGCTTTTCAAAAAGTGGATAATTCTGATGAAGCTACGACAATTGAAGTTGGAAATAAAGTAGCAAAAGTTCTAAGAAATAATGGTCTTGAAGTAAAATGGGATGGTTCTGCTAAAAGAAAGTTAGAAATCCCAGGTTTCAGATGGAAGCAAATTTATGATGAAGACGGAAGAGATTTACAGGATTACAGCGAAGTTGTTGAAAGAATGACGGAATAGAGTAGCTGCTCTTTAAAGAAGCATAGAATGTCGAATATTTCGTCATTCAGTAATTTGACCAATAATATTAAAGAAAGAAAAATGAAAGAATTAAGCGTAGATCATTTATTAGGTATAAAATATATCAATGAAAATGATATTAACCTGATTTTTGAAACGGCAGATCATTTTAAAGAAGTCATTAACCGACCAATTAAAAAAGTTCCTTCATTACGAGATATTACCATTGCCAATATTTTTTTCGAAAACAGTACCAGAACCAAACTCTCTTTCGAATTAGCGCAGAAACGTTTATCTGCTGATGTGATCAGTTTTTCTGCAGCTCAATCGTCGGTTAAAAAAGGAGAGACCTTGATTGATACTGTAAATAATATCCTTTCGATGAAAGTTGATATGGTTGTAATGCGCCACTCCAATCCCGGAGCGGCTTATTTTTTATCTAAAAATGTCAAAGCAAGTATCGTAAATGCAGGTGACGGAGCGCACGAACATCCAACTCAAGCTTTATTAGACAGTTATTCGATCAGAGAAAAACTAGGAGATGTAGCGGGTAAAAAAGTGGTGATTGTGGGTGATATTCTGCATTCGAGAGTAGCTTTATCCAACATATATGCTTTGCAAATGCAAGGTGCAGAAGTAAAAGTTTGCGGACCAAAAACCTTAATTCCGAGATATATCGAATCTCTAGGCGTTACGGTTGAACCGAATCTTCGTAAAGCTTTAGAATGGTGCGATGTTGCGAATATGCTTCGTGTACAAAACGAACGTATGGACGTAAACTTCTTCCCATCAACACGTGAATATGCACAACAATACGGAGTAGACAAACCGCTTTTGGATTCTCTTAATAAAGAAATCGTAATCATGCACCCAGGACCAATCAATAGAGGAGTAGAGATTACTTCTGAAGTTGCAGATTCTGATCATTCTGTGATTTTGAATCAGGTTGAGAATGGTGTAGCGATTAGAATGGCGGTTATTTATCTTTTGGCGTCTAAAATACAGTAGATTTAGTGTTCAGTCACAGTCGCAGTTTTCAGTTAATGGAAACTTAAAAACTGGGACTAAAAACTTTTTTAAATAGATAGTTTACAGTCTCAGTTTTCAGTTAGCGAAACTTAAAAAAGTAAGACTAAAAACTATTTTAAACGGAAAGTTTGAAGTTATAGTGAGAAACTGAATACTGAAAACTGCGACTGAAAACTCTTTTAAAGAGATAGTTTACAGCCATAGTAAGAAACTGAAAACTGTGACTGCGACTGAAAACTATAAAAAAACTTCGTACCTTAGCTCTCAGAAAATCAATTTTTATACAAGCCCCATACATTAAAAAATGAAAGTAGATCAAAAAGGACATACCGTTACTATTAAAGACACACAGGGAGATGTAAACGCTTTCCTTGAAAATGTGACGCAGCAGTTTAAAACCTTTGAAAAACAAAATATTATAATCGATTTGTCAGCTGATGCGATTACAGAAAAAGATTTAAAAGCTTTTTTACCGCTTTCTAAAGCACATAAAAAAGCAAAAAAATCTTTTGTAATTGTGGCTTCTGATCTTGATTTTAATGCTATTTCAGATAAGTTAGCCGTTGTTCCTTCTCTTTTAGAAGCACACGATATTATCGAAATGGAAGAAATCGAAAGAGACCTCGGATTTTAAATATTGGTTTAATTGTTTATTCGTTTAACCGTTTAATCGATTTGATTTAATTTTAGACGATTAAACGATTTACCAAATAAACGAATAAACAATTGAAACTAACAATACTTGGCTGTTATGCCGCAACTCCACGAACACTTACAAACCCGACTTCGCAGGTTTTAGAAATCAGAAACAGATTGTTTTTAATTGACTGTGGCGAAGGAACTCAGGTTCAGCTTCGAAAGAATAAGATTAAATTCTCTAAAATTAATCACATTTTTATTTCCCATCTTCATGGAGATCATTTATATGGATTGATTGGAACAATTTCGACTTTTTCACTTTTAGGAAGAACAACCGATCTACATATTTATGGTCCAAAAGGAATTAAGGAACTGATTCTGCTTCAATTAAAATTGACAGAATCATGGACAACTTATTCTTTGTTTTTTCATGAATTGGAATCGAAAGAAAGTGAAGTTGTTTTTGAAGATAATAAAGTAATTGTCAAAACAATTCCGTTAAAACATCGCGTCTATACAAACGGATTTTTATTTCAGGAAAAACCTGCCGAACGAAAATTGAATGTAGAAGCTGTTCAGCAGTATGATATTCATGTGGCTTATTATCAAAAAATAAAAAACGGAGGAAATGTTACATTAGATGACGGAACTGTTATTGAAAACAAGAAACTGACTTTTGATCCAGAACCTATAAAAAGTTATGCTTTTTGTTCGGATACCGTTTATAATGAAGAAATCATTCCAGTTATTGCCAATACTGATGTTTTGTACCACGAATCTACGTTTTTAGATTCTGAAGCAAGACTTGCGGAAAAAACACTTCATTCAACTTCAAAAGAAGCAGCGACTATTGCATTAAAAGCGAATGTAAAACAATTAATTTTAGGTCATTATTCTACACGTTATGACGGAATTGAGCGTTTTAAAGAAGAAGCGGAAACGATTTTCCCGAATGTACTTTTGGGTGATGACGGAGTTTTATTTGAGTTTTAAAAGGTGCAAAGCTGCAAAGTGACAAAGTTTTTGAACTTGAAACAAAACAATCTAAAATCAACAATCTAAAATAACAAATCATGAGTGATTTAAGTAATTATAGAAAATCTTACGAGAAAAGTGAATTGCTTGAAAGTAATATTCCAGAAGATCCCATTAATCTTTTTAACCGTTGGTTTCATGAAGTGGAAGATTTTGGTGGAAGCGGAGAAGTAAACGCCATGACCGTTTCGACAATTGGTTTGGATGGATTTCCAAAATCTCGAGTGGTGTTATTGAAAAAATTCTCAGAAGAAGGATTTATATTTTATACCAATTATAATTCTGAAAAAGGAAAAGCAATAGAAGCCAATCCCAATGTTTGTTTGTCATTTTTTTGGCAGGAAATGGAACGTCAGGTTATTATAAAAGGAATTGTACAGAAGACTTCAGAAATAATTTCAGATAATTATTTTGATTCACGTCCAGAAGGAAGTAAGCTTGGTGCTGTAGTTTCGCATCAAAGTGAAGTTATTCCCTCAAGAACTTTCTTAGAAGAAAATTTGAAAAAACTGGAGACAGAGTTTGAAGGAAAACCGATTCCGAGACCTGAAAATTGGGGAGGATATATTGTCACACCGTTACAGGTAGAATTTTGGCAGGGGAGAGCAAATCGTCTGCATGACAGAATACGTTATACCAGTCAATCTGACTTTTCATGGAAAATTGAGCGACTTTCTTCTTAATATGTAGGAAAAATATATTACTATTAAAAAATCGAATGCATTTCATCGATTAAATTTGTAGTTTAACGGTAAATTGAATATGTTTGGTATAGAAAATTAGACGACAAATTATTCAAAAATAAATTTAAAGGATTTGCCCCAACATCTACTTTAAACTGCTAAAATGCTGTTGATTATGGAAAAGATTAAGCGCACCATGTTGTTCATTGCGATTCTAGTCGCAATGAACGCATGTTCTGCAGATACTGCCGTTGGAAGCGTGGATAATACTACCGTCGAAGCGCTTGTTACCAATTATACCTACAACGATACTGAGTTGCAAACCATGAAACTCATAAACGAACACCGCTTAAGTGTAGGATTAAATGCTTTGGAAAGAATCAATCATATTTCTTTTAAATGTGAAGAACATAATCTCTATATGATTGAAAACAATGTTGTAAATCATAATGATTTTGTGGAAAGATCTAAAAATATTACAAATGTTTTAGGAGCTAAAAAAGTTGGTGAGAACGTTGCCTACAACTATAAAACTCCTGAAGCGGCTTTGAGAGCCTGGCTGGAGAGTCCAGGCCACAAAGAGAATATCGAAGGTGATTATACGCACTTCGGATTATCTGTAACAACAGATGCTGCTACAGGTAAAAAATATTACACTAACATTTTTGTTAAGATTTAAACGTATATTGAACAGGTTGGTTTTTTAGAGGTCGTTGTAATTCATAGAGTTGCAACGACTTTTTATTTAGAAAAAAGCTGCCTGTAAAATACAGACAGCTTTTTGGTTTTGATCGTGAGTTTTGGTTATAAACCTGTTATTATAAATTCGCTTCTTCTGTTGGCTTGGTGTTCTTCTTCGGTACATTTTACTCCATCAGAACATTTGTTGACAAGCTGTGTTTCTCCAAAGCCTTTTCCGGTTAATCGGTTTGCAGCTATTCCGTTTTTAATAAGCCATTTAATGGTAGATTTTGCTCTTCTATCAGATAAAGCTTCGTTGTACTTATGTGTTGCTCTACTATCTGTATGAGAACGAATATCTAATTTCATGTTTGGATAATCGTTTAAAACCACTAATATTTTTTCTAAATCTAAAGCGGCTTCTCTTCTAATATCAGATTTATCCAAATCGAAATAAATCATTTTGATTCCGAAACATTTACCTAAATCGTCTCCAATTGTAACTTGGCAATTTGATTTTTCTAAGGCAATTGGTAAGTTCGTTTTTCCAGTTGATTTTGAAATGGTAACGGGTATTTCTTTGGTTGTATATTCTGGTTTTTCGGCTCTTACAAAATAGGTTTTACCACATTCTACAGGGAAAACATATTTTCCTGATCCATCCGTAATAGTAGAATTTTTAACCGCCATTTTATCATCGTATAAAGTGATTTTGGCTTCTGGTAAAATAATTCCGCTTTCCGAATCAGTAACAATTCCTTCAAGCTCCTGAATGCATTTTAGTTTTCGGGTTTCTAAGAATTTATAAATATCATCAGAACCTTGTCCGCCATCTTTATTAGAAGTAAAAAATCCTCTTCTTGTTGTTGGATCAATAATGTAAGCAAAATCATCTTTAGGAGAATTTATATCTACACCGACGTTCTGTATGTTATCAATTTTTCCGTTATCGTCAATACTGCCCACAAAAACATCTAAACCTCCTAATCCTGGATGCCCGTCAGATGAAAAATAAATTTCATTTTCGCTAGTCACAAACGGATAGGTTTCTTTTCCTTCTGTATTGATAGTGTTTCCAAGATTTTCAGGAGTGCCATAACCGCCATTTGGATTAATACTTACTTTATACAAATCAGATTGTCCGATAGAGCCTGGCATATCAGAAGAAAAATATAGCGTTTTCTCATCTGGACTTAAAGCTGGATGACCTGCACTGTAATTGTTACTATTAAACGGAAGTTCTGTAATGTTGTTCCATTTATTTTTTTCGTCTAAAGTAGCTTTGTAAATCTTAATCAAAGTAGTTCTATGATCGTCTTTTCCTTTTTTACCGTCAATATAATTGTTTCTGGTAAAGTAAACTGTTTTGCCATCTTTAGTAAAAACTGGAGAGGCTTCATGGAATTTTGTATTAATAGCAGATTTAAACTTATTTACTTTTATAGCGTTTCCAGTTTCCGGATTTAAATCAGCATTGTAAATATTCGTAAAATATTCGCCAGTCCATTTGTGTTTGCGTTGCGAGAAATTTCCAGTGTCTCTTGCCGAGGCAAAATAAATTTTATTATTATAAACAAATGATCCGTAATCTGAATATTTACTGTTTATTCCGGCATCTTCTACTTTATATCTTCCTGAATTGGCTTTAATCTCATCCAGATAATTACGATCAGTTTTATAAAATTTGGCTCTAGAATCGTTTTTTGATTTAGCATTAAATTCGCCAAGCATTTGATTGGCTTTAGTAATATTACCAGTAGATTTTAGAGATTGTGCGTATCTGTAATAGTACTCTGGTTCTACAGTTGTATTCATGGCAAATAATTCGCCGTACCATTTTGCTGCTCCTTCAAAATTAGAATTAAAATAATAGGCATTACCTAGTTTTTTAAACATATCTTCAGATTTGTAACCTTTGGCAGCCACTTTTTCGTAGGTTTTAATAGCGTCAACATAGGCATAACTATCATATTTCTTGTCACCTGAATTTATTTTTGCCTGTTGTGAATAAGTGCTAAACGAAAAAGAACTTATAATTGTAAGGAAAAGTAATGTATAGTTTTTCATGATCCAATTTTTTAGAAGAAACGAGGAGTTGTGATTTTGCCATTGTTTTTAAATAATTCATAGCGAAGGAAAATTTCATGTGAGCCTGAATTATAGTTTTTTAATCTGGTTGTTTCGTTATCATAACCATAACCAATATATAATCCGTCAGTAATTTGAAAACCTGCCATTGCACTCACTGCAGCATCCCATCTGTAGGCAACACCAAGAGTTAATTTTTCAAAAAACATAAAGTTAGCCGATACGTCTACCTGAAGTGGAGCTCCTTCAACCATTTTTGTCAACACTGCTGGTTTAAATTTTACTTCCTGAGAAAAATCGAAAACATAACCACCTATTAAATAATAATTGATTTTGTCTTTATAAATCGCTACATCATTATCGTCATAACGATTGGTCTGAATGAAATTAGGTACTGATAATCCGATATAAGCTTTACTAGAGTGCCAGTAAATTCCAGCTCCTACATTTGGTGAAAAATCATTATTTAAGTTTTGAAATTGAGGATCTCCGGCATTTTCTGGATTTAGTTTTGTGACATCAAGATTAAAAAAATCAGCTGTACCTTTTATACCAAATGAAAGTTTCCATGTTTCCGATGTAGGTACACTATAAGAAAGATCTACAGAAAATTGATTTTCATTTGTAGGTCCAATTTTATCATTAACCAAAGAAACTCCAAGTCCGACATTGCTATTATTTATTGGTGTATTAATAGAAATTGTATTCGTTTTAGGAGCACCATCAAGTCCTACCCATTGATCACGGTGTAAAGCAAACACGCTTAATGCACCACGAGAACCAGCATAAGCAGGGTTAATGTTAATCGTATTGTACATATATTGTGTAAACTGTGCATCTTGTTGCGCATAGCCACAATATGTAATTAACAGAATGACGAAGAAAAATAATTTTGTTCTCATAGTAAATGGATTATTTTTATTATTGGCATTGACTTTAAGGTTTTGAAAATCAATGTTTTATTTTGTGTAAAATTACGTTTATTTTTACGTAAAATTAATTAATATGCTGTAAAAGAGTGTTTTACAGCATATGTTGGTTAGTTGTTATTTTGACAGATATAAATAGCCGCTTAGTTTGTTGTCTTGAAGATTATTACTTCCGTCTAATGACTTATAATTGATAATGTAAAAATAAGTTCCGGTAGGTAATCCGTCAGATTGTTTAACGGTTGTTCTTCCTCTTGAAATTCCGTCAAAAGCATTTGTTGTATTGTTGTAGTTTTTAGTTTCAAAAACCAAAATACCCCAACGATTATAGATTTCAACAGTGTTTTCAGGATAACAGGTTACGTCATCGATGTTGTCAATTTTGAACGTTTCGTTGAAATTATCTCCATTTGGAGAAAATGCATTATGAGGAAGAACTTCTCCGCAGGCTAAAACCTTACAATCATCGTTTACTTCCATATCTAATACAATGCTTCTTGGACATTTTTCATCAGCAATCAAATATTCAAAAGTGTAATTTCCGAGTGCCAAACCAAATGGATTAAGAACACTTCCCTGAAGCGCATTTGAATTGTTTTTATCTACCCAGGTTCCTGTAATCGGACTGCCTTCTGGAAGTAAAGTAGTTAAATTAATGAGTGATGAATCATCAGTACATGCTGTACTTTTAATTGTGGTAACACCATTTGGAACTACAGTAATGGTTACAGTTGCAGTATCACAGTTTTCTGAACTTAATTTATCACATATTCTATAGCTGTACGTATACGTTCCCGCTGGTGTTGCACTAGAAACGGTTACATTTCCAGAACCATCAATTGTAATATTTGGATTAGTTTGAGAAGTAACTGTAAAGTTTACCATTTCTATCGTTACTAGAGTTGTCCCTTTTACGTCGTTTGCCAATACATTTCCAACTAATCCGAAAGTATTACATCCAATATTGCTATAAGTATCATCATTTGCTACAACAGGTGTCGGAGGTGCTGACGGAGTGGTAACAGTTACGGTTACTACAGCCGTATCGCAATTTCCGAAATCGGCTTTTTCGCAAATTTGATAAGTCAATGTATAGGTTCCAGCAGGTGTATTCGGAGCCACATTTACAGAACCATCTGAATTTAAGGTTATAGCGCCTTTTGGATCAGGAATAGTAGTTGTTAAGGTGACATCATTAATAGTAACTACTGAACCGTTTAAGGTATCGTTAGTTAGAACATTTATAACATTATTTGCTCCTGATACTCCATTTACCGGACCAGCTGTATCATCATTTGCTATAATGGCGAAAGTTGGTCTTGCTGTACAATAAGGATCAGCAGGCGGATAGTCAATAATAATAGTTTCAGTAGGATTTAAAGATATGATCAAATTAGCTTTTGGACGTAATTTTTCAAATCCATCCGCGCCTTGAACCCATTTATTATTTTCAAAAATCCATCCTGGCCAGTCAATTCCTTTTCCATTTGCGTCAACTACGGCTCCAGGCCATAAAATTCTACCACTTAATGCTAAATTTGAAGTTGTTGTAATAGTGTTGTTGCTACTATCTGCCCATGTAATGGTTACGCCATTTACTGGAGTAAAGTTTAGCGGAGTGACCACATAATCAACGTATGGAACATCATTAACGCATATCGCTGTCGCAGTAACCGTCATTTTTGGTGCTTCAATAGTAATGGTTACAGTTGCAGTGTCACAATTATCAGGTTGAGCAGCTTCACAAATTTGATATACAAGAGTTAATGTTCCAACCGGAGCATTTGGCAACACATCTATAGAACCATCAGGATTTAACTGTAAATAATTATTAGGTGTTACAGTAGTTAAGATTACATCTGCAGGAGTTATTTTAGTTCCATCAAGATTATCATTTGAAAATATATTTAAAACATTTGTTGTAGTATGATTTACTCCCACAATTGGTCCCGCACTATCATCATTTGCTACAATGTTCTTTTTAACCTTGCAGTTTACGCTAAAAGTTTGAACAAGTTCTGTTTTATTTCCAGCACAATCTGTTAATGTGTACGTTCTGGTCATAATATAAACATTTCCGTCACATGCGCCTGTAGCATCCGAAACAGTTATGTTTACTGTTGGACTACAGTTGTCTGCAGCGTCTTTAATATCTGAAGAACTTCCTACTGGAATTAAATCAGCACTTGCCAAATTAATTACATTGGCAGGAGCTGTTCCCGTTGGAGGAGTTGTGTCTCTTACTGTAATAATTTGAGTATATGAAGCTGTGTTTCCTCCACAATCACTAGTTTTCCAAGTACGTGTTAAGGTGTAATTAGTTGGACATCCATTTTGAATATCAGATTTTGTCTCTGTAAATACAATAGGTAAATCGCCATTACAATTATCTGAAGCCGTCATTTCGGCTGGTTGAGGAATTGCATCACATGAAACCGTAACATCTTGTGGAAGATTTCCTGTAAATGCTGGCGCAGTTGTATCCTGAATTGTGATCACTTGCGTGAAAGTATCGGAAGTATTTCCACAATCATCTTTTACTGTCCAAGTATTGGTGTAAGTTCCTGCATTCGCACAAGTTGCAGAAGCCACAAATTGACCACTCACTTTTACGATATTCGTTACATCAGCATCGCAAGAATCTGAAGCAGTTGGGAATAAAGCCTGAGCATTTGCTAAAGCTGCTGAATCGCTACATTCTATTGTTTTATCTAATGAACCTGCTAAAGTTGTCCATGTTGGTGCAGTTGTATCCTGAATTGTGATCACTTGCGTGAAAGTATTAGAAGTATTTCCACAATCGTCTTTTACTGTCCATGTATTGGTGTAAGTTCCTGCATTCGCACAAGTTGCAGAAGCCACAAACTGACCGCTCACTTTTACGATATTCGTTACATCAGCATCACAAGAATCTGAAGCAGTTGGGAATAAAACTTGAGCATTTGCTAAAGCTGCTGAATCGCTACATTCAATTGTTTTGTCTAATGAATTTGCTAAAGTTGTCCATGTTGGAGCTGTAATATCTTGTACAATAATAGTTTGACTAACAGGAAGAGAAGTGTTTCCACAAGCATCTTTTGCAGTCCATGTTCTTGTTGTGGTATAAGATCCGGCGCAGTTTCCAGGTGTTATTGTATCTACATAAGTTAAAGATGCTATTGTACCATTGTTATCAGTAGCAGTTGCCTGTGAAAAAACTGGTTCTGCCGGACAATTGATTGTCGTTGTTTCTGGTAATGGATTTATAACAGGAACAACAGAATCTCCATCAAGAATAGTAAATGATTCAGAAATGTTACATCCATTTGCATCGGTAATTAAAACAGTATAATTACCAGAAGCAAGATTAGTAGCTGTTGCTGTTGTTTGAACAGGAATTGTATTCCAGTTATAAGTATAGCCAGCTGTTCCTCCAGAAACAGTTACAGTTGCAGAACCATTGTTGCCACCACCGCATGTAACATTGGTTTGAGTTTTTGTTGCGGTTAATGCGCTTTGAGGTTGCGAAATGGTAACGGTACAGGTTGTAGTATAACTTAATTTATCTGTTACTGTTACAGTATGTAAACCAGCGCTTAGGGTAATAGCCTGAGCTGTTGTTTCTCCGTTATCCCAAAGATAAGTGTAATCACCATTTCCGCCTATAGCAGTTATTGTTGCTTTACCTGTATTTTCTCCAAAACATTTTACAGGACTATCCTTAGAAATACTACAAGAAAGAACATTTGGTTCAGTTATCGTTACGGTACAAGTTGTAGTACAACCTTTTGCATCTGTTACAGTTACAGAATGAGTTCCTGCGCTCAATGCAATTGCTTTTTGAGTCGTTTCGTTATTGTCCCATAAATAAGTATAATCTCCGTTTCCACCAATTGGTGTTACTGTTGCTTCTCCATTACTTAAACCATTTGCAGAAACAGCTTTGTTTTGAATAATAGAACAGCTAAGAGCAGTTGTTGGCTGTGTAATTATTACAGAGTTAGATTGCGAAGAACAAGAATCTGTTACGGTTAAAGTATAAGTTCCTGCTGGTAAATTTGCAACTGTGGCTGCAGTTCCAACTTCGAGATTTGCACTGTTTTTCCAAGAATAATTTACTGTTCCAACAGCGTTTGTTACTGTTCCTGCCATTACAGATCCAGTGCTTGTGCCATAGCATGAAATATCTGTTTTAGAAGAATTTCCAAGAGCTAAGGCTGCAGTTGGTTGTGCAATTGTTACAGAGTTAGATTGCGAAGAACAAGAATCTGTTACGGTTAAAGTATAAGTTCCTGCTGGTAAATTTACAACTGTCGCTGCAGTTCCAACTTCTACATTTGCGCTGTTTTTCCAAGAATAATTTACTGCTCCAACAGCATTTGTTACTGTTCCTGCTGTTACAGATCCAGTGCTTGTGCCATAGCATGAAATATCTGTTTTAGAAGAATTTCCAAGAGCTAAGGCTGCAGTTGGCTGCGTAATTGTCACAGAGTTAGATTGCGAAGAACAAGAATCCGTTACGGTTAAAGTATAAGTTCCTGCTGGTAAATTTGCAACTGTGGCTGCAGTTCCAACTTCGAGATTTGTACTGTTTTTCCAAGAATAATTTACTGTACCAACAGCGTTTGTTACTGTTCCTGCTGTTACAGATCCAGTACTTGTGCCATAGCATGAAATATCTGTTTTAGAAGAATTTCCAAGAGCTAAAGCAGCTGTAGGTTGTAAAATGCTAATCGTTAGTGCTCCCTGACAACCATTTGCATCTGTTGCAGTAACTTCATAATTTCCGAAACCTAAATCAGTTAAGGTTTGTGATGTGCCAGTGTATGCATTACCATTTTTTTTCCATGAATAAGTATAAGGACCAACTCCTCCCGAAGCATTGTTAATACTGATTGATCCAGTAGATGCATTAAAACATTTTACATCAACGTGCGACGCAGTAATTTCTGTTACTGTAACAGTACTTTTTGTAACTGTAACAGGTTTTATGTCATAACAATTAGAAGCATTTGTTCCTTTTATATAATAAGTACCTGGAATTACTGCATTAAAATTTGTCAGTGGAATGGTAGCGGTTGCATCAGTCCAATAGGTATAAGTTAATCCAGTAGTACTTCCAGCAGTAATACTTGCGGCAGTTAAATCTAACGAAGTTGTTGGCGCACAAATTGGAAGTGGATTGGTAATAGTAACTGTTGGTTTTGCATTTACATTAACTACAATTTCTTTCTTAGGACCAATACACGCATTGGTTTTTCCTTCAGCTACATAAAAGGTAAATTGACCAGCTGTTGTAGTTAAAGGTGTTATAGATTGTTGCGCTGTAGAAGTCGTTGTTTGGTAATAGTATAATGTATATTCTGGCTTACTTGCAACAGCTGTTAAAGGAACTGCATTATCTCCAATACAATAATTTACAGGGCCTGCCACCGTTGGCATTGTTGTAATACTTTCGATATTGATTGTAAATTGAAAGTAACAACCACTGCTGGCTCCTCCTGGAGGAATAGCATAATACGTTTTTGTTCCAACTGTCGCAGGGAACGGATTGTTTATAGTGTATTGAGTTGTAGTACCAGCCACTACAGGATATGCATTATAAAATGTTGATCCAGTAGGAAATGATCCTATTACGTCGGTAACTGGAATTGATGTCATTGAACCATTACAAAAAGTAAAGGCAATAGTTGGCGGTGTTGCCTGACAATTCGCATTGATATAATCTGTTGAATTAATCGCCGTCTGAAGTGGAGCTGCTATAGAAGTTCCTGTACAGCTTCCTGAGTTGGTATAACCTAGAATTAGAGATTTGTCGGCTAATGTTACCCCAGTACCTGCGTCTTTTCCACTTAATATACCATTTACTTGAATATTATTATTGCAGTTTGAATTTTTCAGTAAAGCACAATTTTCTGTAGCTTTTAATTTGAATGTCATTTCAGCTAAAACAGTATCTGGATTAGAAGGCAGCGGTAATGTGCCAATATCCCAAACTATTGATCCATTTGCTCCAATTGTAGGTTCATAAGTCAATGAATTTGGAGCAGGAGCAGGAGAAAAATTTATAGTTTTTAGTAAACTATTGTCAACAAAGGTAGCATTGTACGGAATTGGAATTACAAGTTTGCTGTTTTGTATCGCATCCGAGCCTTTGTTTTTTATTTGTACTTTATAGCCCAGTTCCTGACCAGGTAAAACGGTATATGGACCTGCGCCTGCGTTATTTCCGTTTATGGTTGTAGCTGACAGAATACCTTCAATCTCTGGAACATACGCATCAACCGACATTACAATAGAAAAGATGGCATAAGTATCGACTGTAGAGCCATATTTAAAAGTGGTTGAAGTCTGATTATTTCCAATAAGGTCATTTGCACTATTGGGCAGATTGAACATAGTAATATCTATACCCGAATTATTCATTAGGTTCGGATTTCTATTGTTTCCTCCAGTATTGATGGTAGAATTAAAGAAGTTGGTTGCCGTATTCAATGAATGACTCAAGCTTTGGTAGGTGTTTGTATTCAATTTTTCAATTTGGAAATAATCGCCATCATAATACAAATCACCTTCTCCAGCCATGATACCTAGTTTGATGCCAACTGGTCCAGATGTCACAGAATTAAATCCAGAAACAGGAATAGTATAATTGGCAGTTGTGTTATTGGTTACAAAGGCATGGCCATCAAAAACAGTTATGTCTCTGTTTTTCATGTTTGAGTTTTCATAGATAACAACCAATCCCCAGCCGGCATATTTTCCTATCGTACCTCCATCGGCTCCTTCAGTTGCTGCTATGTTAGCTGCAAAATATTCTCCAACTCCGTTTGTTCTTACATAATCGGTAACTTCAGCATAAGCGCTGAACATATTGTTATCTGCATTAGTTGGGAAATAAATATCACTAGCTGTAAATTCAGTGTAATTGGAACTTACGGGACCTTTGAATAAAATTTTTCTTTTATCTAAAGTTTTCGTTACACCATTTTTTGTTACAGTAAAAGTATCCGGACTAGTAGCGGCATCAGAAACTCTCCCTGTCCAATACAAACCTGCATAAACGATGTTGTAACAGTTCGTTAATTTTGCACCACTGTCATTCAGTAAATCCAAAGTCGCTCCAGAAGAGTTATGAGTTTGATTATTACTGTCTCTGTCAACATAAACCATCGGATTGGTTCCGTTAGGTTCTGTGTCGCTGTAATGTTGTAATGTCAAATTGCTATTTCCAATCATCGTAAAATCTCCTTTGATTTTATAGATTGTTCTGGCAGGAGAAAATAAAGATGTTCTTTCTTTAAACGGTTTTATTACTTGTGCATTTCCTTCATTAGTTCCAATAAACAGGATTAAAAAGAAACAAAAAACAGCAAAACATTGAGAGTAGATTTTTTTCATAGTAATAGTTTTTTAATTATCCGCCTATAGAAATTTTATAAAGAAGAATGTATTTTGAAGTATTGTTTTTAATCAGATTATTGATTACAGTTGGATTTGTTTCAACTTCTGAAATGATGAAAATGTATTTTAATTTTTCAAAACCCGAAAAAGAATTCAGATCAATAGCAGTATTTAAATCTGCTGCTTTCTCGATTTTTATGGTTGCAATTTCAATATCGCCCTTCAAAGAGACCGAGGTGTTTAGGCTGTTAAGTGAAGTATTGTTTGTGAATAAAGCAGTTGGCTGATCGCCATAAACTTTTAATTCACCAGAAGAAGCATAAACTGCAGATTGCAAACCATACAGTAAATGTTTGAGATTACTAAGCTTAGAATCCTGTCCAGAATTTTCTAAGTTTGTTAAGTACGAATCCACATTTTCAATTTGACCAAATGAAAAATTTGTCATTAAAAAAAACAACAAGAAAAAAATGTTCTTTTGGAAGATGTTCTTTTTGAAAGAAAAAATAAACTTACAATTATTAACAAATTTTACTGCTTTTTCAAGAGTAGATTTAGTTCTCATAACTTAAGGATTTTGTTTTAATGTATTTAAAGTATTTTAACAGAATCAAAGTTATATAGACCGTTTATTTTTGATTTTTTTTGTCCGTAACTAACCTAAAAACTCGTTGAAAGGTTCTTTTTTAACAAAAAATAGCGTTAAAAAGCATTTTTTTTAACCTAAAAAAACGAATTTTTTAAAGTGATTTTTTTGCTTTTTTGATGAAAATCCTTTCATTTGAAATATTGTAAATACTTAAAAACCAATTATTTGGTTAAAATATTGCAAATTTGGGTAATATCGATTAAATACTAATTTCTTAGACAAAGAACATAAAAACCAAAAAAGAGCGGATTGCATTTTATATAAATGTTAACCTTTTTGAAAGAAAACATTCTT